>JAGYLU010000003.1 GCA_018400755.1 Acholeplasmataceae bacterium | reverse complement strand
TATGTTTCATCACACATCACCGAGGGTCATGATCACTTGATCAAAGCCAACCGCCTGTCCGTCTTTGAGATGGATCTCAGTGATCACCCCGGTCTTTGGGGCCGTGATCTCATTCATGATTTTCATGGCTTCGATGATGCATAGCACATCACCTTCATTGACCAGGTCGCCAACATCGACAAACGGTTTCTTGCCGGGGGCATCGGAACTGTAGAAGGTCCCCACCAAAGGAGCTTTGACAAAGGTCGTCACGGCGTCATCCTTTGAGACGGGTGTTGCAGTTGATTCGCTTGATATGGATGGAATGGTGGTCTCACCATACGTATGGTTGTCATGTTTATGTTTGGATAGTTTGAGTTTGAAGTTGTCCATCTCGAGTTCGAGAGTCATGAGGTTCGACGATTCGAAATCACGGATGATGGATTGAATGTCAGATATGTTCATGTTTTGGTCCTCATTGTGGTCAGGTATGGTCAATACGGTTGATGCCCGAGAGCATGCTAGAGACTCATCACTTGTCGGTTGGCATGATCACCTTCCTTTTTTTATTTTGAGGTTCAAATTGATAAACCGAACTTATTTTAACACTTTTTACCGATTTGTCAATGCTTTTCACGGGATGTCCTCTAAAACAAAAAAACGGCATAGAAAGCCGTTTCTTATGGTTTACTTAAGTCAAGTAATGATGTTTTCAAGGGAAGCGTTTTCAAGCACTCTCTTGATGTTGGTCTCCAGCAAGGCGGTCAGTCTCTCAATTTGGAAAGGACTTTCACTGGCGACGTGTGGCGTGATCAGGACCTCTTCCACCTCCCAAAGCTCATGGTCAGCCGGCAGTGGCTCAGGATCAGTCACGTCAAGCGCGGCGGCTCTGATGGTCTTTGTTTTCAAGGCATGAACCAAGGCGTCCTGAGAGACGATACCACCGCGGGCGATATTGACAAACATGGCGTTCTTTTTCATCTTGGCAAAGACCGTGGCATCAAAGATATGCTTTGTGTGCTTGGTCAATGGCAGGGCTGCGATGACATAATCACTTTCATGCAAGAGTCGATCAAACCCGGCTGGTCCGGTGACAGTCTCATCCATATGAGGGGTCTCGACCTGTCTGGTCCGATAGCCAATGGTCTTGGCACCAAAGGCTTTCATCCGTTTAGCGATCTCAATCCCAATGGCGCCAGCCCCGACAATGCCTGCAACCGACCCATAAATCTCATGGTTGACACGGTGGCGGTCCCAGACCTTGGTTTTCATCTGCGCATGGTAGCGGTCCAGATGACGATTCAGAAAGAGGATTTTGGAGAAGACATCCTCAGCAATCTGGATGCTATAGACATCCTTGGCATTTGTGACAACGATGTTCCGTTTTCGGAAAGCCTCCAGATCAAGGCCGTCATAGCCTGCTGCCATCAGTTGAACCCAGGAAAGCTTGGGCATCATATTGAGTTCTTTGTCTTTGAAAAACGATGGCATCACCATGACAACATCGACCTTCGAAAGATCGTTTGGATCGGTCGTGATCGAAAACCCTTTGGTGGTTTCGGCCAAAGCGTAGAGGGTATCAAGATCTAAAAATCGGTCATCCATATAGATGAGCATTCACTCACATCCTTTTGATATCTGTTTATCGAAAACAATCCGTCTGATGTCGCCTTTTTGGGGGTTCAGATCGATCTCACCCCGTCTGATGTATCCCAAAGACTCAAAGAGCCTGATGGCATAACGGTTGTTCTTGTGGGTGTCAATCCTGATATAAGGGACTTTCTTCTCCAAAGCGATGGTCTCAGCAAACCGCATCAGAAGAAAGCCAAGACCCCGGCCGAGCTGATCACCCTTCACGGCAAGACGGTGAACGGTGAGATAAGGGACATCCTCTGCCCACGCACCACCATAGACGATGTCATAGGTCGGCTCATGGGTGTCTTTGATCGCGATCATGGCAAGAAGATGTCTTTCTTCCTCAGCCACATAGAAGTGGCCCTGCCGGATATCAGAAAGAAATGTCTCTTGATTCGGCAAGTCATACTGCCATTGATCAATGCCTCTGGCTTTGAGCAAGGCACTCGTTTCAAGGCGAAGTGCCCAGATCATCTCAAGGTCTTGAGGCGTGGCCTTCCGGATGATGATCTCAGGCATGATCGGTCAAAATGACCGATAGTGGCAACGCCTCGGTCTCTTTGATTTTAAGCGGCAACGCAAACATCTGATAGGTCCCTTCAGGGACACTTTTCAATCTCAATCCTTCGATGATGATGATGTCGGACTCAAAGCAGATTTTATGGGTCGGGTAACCTTCCTGATCACGTTCGATACCAAGGGCATCGACTCCGATGCCTTTGACACCAATCTCGGCAAGCCTTTGGGCGGCGTCTTGACGGACGTAGACAAAGTCAAAATCAAACACCTCGGAAAAGCTGTTTTTGGTCTTGAACAAGACAAAATCATCCTTGTTGATGTCATGGTCTTCCAAGTCTTTTGCAGTAATGGCCTTGTCAAGGTCAGTCATGTCAAGAACAATCACCTTGGTAATCAGTCGCTCAAGATCCAGTGCTCTTGAGGTCATGCCGCCCTTGATGATGTGTTTTGGAAAATCCATATGGGTCCCGGTATGGAGATTCATCGTCAAGAGACTCTCATAGACCGTTCCGGTCTCAAAGGTCGATGCAAAAGAGATCATTGGTTTCTTTTCCGGTTTGTTCTTATAGACCATCATGGTCTCTTCAATCGTCATTGAAACATCATAGATTTTCATGTCATATCACCTCACCGGTCAATGTTATGATCTGTTCATAAAGCGCGTCATAGTGATCATAGATCATCAAGTCGTAGGATGTCTTCCTGATCGAGTCGACAAACCGCCATGACCGTTCGATCTCACACCAGTCAGCAAACAGACTCTTATGTCCAAAAAACGCATCAAGCAACAGTTTCTCATAGGCCTCAGGCATGTTTCCGACCGCCTGACAAGCGACACAGTACTCGAGCTCAACCTCATGAACGGCGTCTTTTAAACCTGGGACCTTGCTGTTGAGCATCAGGCCTACGCCATCAAGAGGGGCGATCTTGATGATCAGTTTGTTGGTTGATAGGGGCAACTTCCACTTGCGCTGCTCGTTGGTCTCCTCAAACTCGATGATGATCATCGATTGCTTGACTTCAAGCTTCTTTCCAGTCATGAGATAAAATGGCACCCCTTTGAACCTAGGGGTGTTAACCAATGCTTTCAAAAACACGAATGTCTCCGTCTTGGAGTCTGGGGCGACATCATGTTCTTTGGTGTAACCCGCGTATTGTCCAAAAAGTGATTGTTTGGGCTCAAAAGCGATATGTTCAAGGACCTTGATCTTCTCTTTTTTGACATCGGTGCTGTGATAAGACATCGGCGTATCCATGGCCACGAGCGAGAGCATCTGCAGCAAGTGACTCTGGATCATGTCCGATAACGCCCCAGCATCGTCATAATAAGCGCCTCGGTTCAAGACCCCATCGGTTTCCTTGACAATGATCTTGACGTTTTTGATCGTCCGGTTGTGCCAGACATCCTCAAAGATCCGATTGGCGAAACGAACGGTCAAAAGATTCTGGATCATCTCTTTGCCAAGATAATGGTCAATTCGGTAAATCTGATGCTCATCGAAAGCCTCATAAAGGGCATCATTGATTGCCGTCGCACTCTCAAGACTGTTACCGAAGGGCTTCTCGAAGATGATCCGGGCTTGCTTGTCACCTTTTTGAACGAGTCCGACTTGGTGGATGTTTCCGGCAATGACCGGAAACAAAGACGGACTGACAGCGAAATAATAAAGCGTCACTGTCTTAGGTCCACTCATGGCCCTGAGATGTTCTTTCAAACGCATGAAGTCATCAACATGTCCGATGTCGGTTTTGACATAGTCGACCATGTCTTTGAGGGTCTTTATGTCCGGTGTTTCCGGGGCATTCTTTGTGACATAGTCAAGATAAGCCGCTGTGTCAAACGACCGTCTTCCGACAGCGACCACCTTGCTTAAGCGACCGATGTCATTGTTTTTCTTGAGCCTTGTAAGCGCTGGAAGGAGTTTCCTCATGGTCAAATCGCCGGTTGCACCGAAGATGACGATGATATTTTCCATTGGTGTGTTTCTCATAGGCTTTTCCCCTGATTGTCCCAAATGTGCCAAAGATAATGGCTGGCAACAGATCGGTATGGACGCCATTTGTCGCTGATTTCAATCAGTTGTGAGTGCGACAAAGCGTCGTTCTGATAAAGTTTCTTGACCGCATTTCTAAGGCCTAGGTCAGACACCGAGAACACATCTTCTCGTCCTAGGGAAAAGATCAGAAACATCTCTGCGGTCCACCGACCAATCCCTTTGATGGTCGTGAGTTGATTGATGACATCCTCATCACCCAGATCTCTGAGTCTGCTGAAATCTATGGTGCCGCCCGTGATGGCCTCAGATAATGACTTGAGATACGTCACTTTCTGTCTCGAAAGTCCCAAAGCCCGCAAGTCATCACCACTGGACGCCAAGAGATCATCTGGTGTCATGGGATGTCCAAATGCGTCGTTTAGACGTCTTGACAAGACCGCGGCAACAGTTGAAGACACCTGCTGGGCAATGATGGTATTGACCAATGAAAGAAAGTCATTGCCCCCGATGTCAACCCTGATGGATGGAATGGATGCGATCAACGGCCCAAAGAGCGGATCCTTGATGGCGAGTGTTTTGACAGCCTCACTGCCCGGATGGTATAGATATGTCTTCATGTCATCACCTTTTCAAAATCATTATAGCACAAAGAAGTGATGGCTCTTTGTCCGATGCCCAAAGATTGAGCGAGATCTGAAGATCTGCAAAGCATCATAAAGGGGTGTTGTCGAAAGACACAACACCCCTAAAGTCTATCAATGTCATCCTTGTCTCAGAATGTCAACACCCTGACTCTTGCAACCCCCTCCATAGCTCTGATGGACTCAAACTGTTCAGGACTTGCTGTGATCTTCAAATCAACGTGGATCACAGCATATCCATCATTTTGGGCGAAACGAATCTGGGCATCCGGAAAATGATCGGAAAGATGCATCAAAATGATATCGAGTTGTCTTCTTTCATGGACGAGAATCACGATTCTTGATCTCGCTTCAAAGGCATCCCCACAGAGATCGGGATAGGTCACAGCATGCTTGATCGAGCCCGTCTCTAGATAACGCATCACTTGTTCGGCTGCCATCCTTGCGCAGTTATCCTCAGACTCCTCTGTGGATGCGCCCAGATGAGGGATGGCAATGACACCTTCTAGGTTGTTGGTCTTGTGATTGGGGAAATCAGTGACATAACGTCTGACTTTGCCTTGGGTCAAGGCTTTTTCAAGGGCATCATCATCAACGAGACCAGCGCGGGCAAAATTCAATATGATGACACCATCTCTCATTTGTTCAAACGTCTGTTGGTTGATCATATGCTTGGTCTTGTCATTCATTGGGATATTCAGACTGATGACATCCGCTTGCTGATAGATCTCTTCGGGGGTCAGAACCAATTTGAGGTCAAAATCCAAGCTCGCTTGATTGATCGTGGCAAGATTTCTTTTGGTGCCAATGACATTCATGCCAAGATCGGATGCTGCCTTGGCCACCATCATGCCGATGGTGCCCAGACCGATGATACCGATGGTCTTGCCTTTGATCTCATTGCCGCCATAGGCACTTTTGACTTTTTCAACGGTCTTGTCAATCGCAAGATCGTCTTGGTGGGTCTTCAGATAATGGATGCCACCCAAGACATCGCGCATCGACAGCAACAATCCAAGAAGCGTAAGTTCCTTGACAGCATTGGCATTCGCCCCAGGGGTATTGAAAACGACAACACCTTGTTTGGCGTAGGCCTCTAGCGGGATGTTGTTGACACCCGCCCCGGCTCTGGCGACGGCGAGAGTCTGACTTGACAAGGCGATGTCGTGCATGGCCTGGCTACGCACCAACACCAGATCCGCTTCCTTGATGTCTTCGGTGATCTGATAATCATCTGTCAACACCCTCAAACCAGCTTTTGAGATCTTGTTCAACAATGTGATTTTGGGCATGGGTCACACCCCCTTGGTTTCTGACTCAAACGTTTGCATGAAGGACACCAAAGCCTTGACAGCCTCAACCGGCATGGCGTTATAGATGCTTGCCCGCATGCCACCTACCGAACGATGACCCTTGAGGTTCTCGAATCCGGATGCCTTGGACGCCTTGACAAAGGCCTGGTCGAGATCAGGATTGCCGGTCGTGAAACAGACATTCATGATGGAACGGTCTTTGGGATCAACCGTGCCTTTGAATAGAGAGGACTGATCAAGAAAATCATAAAGCAATGCTGCCTTCTCCAGATTGATGGCGTGGATGGCAGATAGACCTCCAAGGTCTAGAAGCCACTTGAAGACAAGACCACAGACATAAATCGGATATGTTGGTGGGGTGTTGTGCATCGAATTGGCTTTGTCATGGGTGTCATATCGCAACATGAGTGGTGTCTTCGGATCAAGGTCTTCCCTGATCA
This sequence comes from Acholeplasmataceae bacterium, assembly GCA_018400755.1. Taxonomy (GTDB): domain Bacteria; phylum Bacillota_I; class Bacilli_A; order Acholeplasmatales; family Acholeplasmataceae; genus RECG01. The sequence continues at coordinate 108,395 of JAGYLU010000003.1, read as the reverse complement.
AATCCTTGCGGATGATCACAATCGTCACGCCGGCGGGTCCGACATTTTTCTGGGCACCGGCATAGATCATGCCATAGGCCGAGACATCGATGGGTTTGGATAGGATCGATGAGGACATGTCGGAGACCAAAGGCTTGCCGTGGGTCTCGGGGAGACGTTGAAATGCGGTTCCGGCAATGGTGTTGTTCTCACAGATGTGGACATAGTCGGCATCTTCTCTGATTTGGAGACCATCGAGGTTTGGAATCCGTTTGAAACCTTCATCCTCAGATGAGGCGATGGCTTTGGCATCAAGAAATTTTTGGGCTTCCTTGAACGCCTTCTTGGCCCAGGTCCCGGTGATGATGTAGTCAGCTTTGCCGTGTTTCATCAAGTTGATGGGGACCATTGAGAACTGCAAGGTCGCCCCACCCTGAAGGAAAAGGACCCTGTAGTTCTCAGGAATTCCCATCAAGGTGCGAAGATCAGCTTCAGCCTCATCAAAGATCGATTGATAGACGGCTGAGCGATGGCTCATCTCCATCACCGACATCCCACTGTTTTGGTAGTTGAGCATCTCTTGTGAAGCAATCTTCAAGACATCTTCCGGCAGGACTGCAGGTCCGGCTGAGAAATTGTAAATGCGTCTGTTCATCGTCATAGATCTCCTTTTTATATGTTGTTCTGATCAAACAATCGATCGTGCTTCGATGTAATATCTTTTCTCGGTCGCGTGACCAATCGAAAACGACTTGAGCGGCAAGACCTTACCGGACTTGATGATGTCAAAGAGGGCTTCGCGGTTCAATCTTGGCATCAGAATGCCGACTGAGCGGGGATGATTGGCGACGATCCGTCTGACCTCCTCATCACCATGGACATAATCAATGGTTGCCTCCATATGATCATGGAGATAGGAAGTCATGAACGTCTGGAGACGTTCATAGGCTTCATGGGGCGCGCTTGGAATCTTCATTGGAACGGTCTTTTCATGAATCAGAAGATTGGTCATATCGTCGCCATCCATAACCGACCTCAGTTGGTGGGTAAAAGACTCTTGATCGACTTCGAAAACGACACGGTGAATGCCCTCAAATGACAATCCTTTGTCATAGAGACTGACAATCTCCACCATGGCATGGCGAGCTGGATGATGTTGCAAGTCTTTTGGGTTCAAGGTTTGTTTCAGATGATGCGATGCGTCCACGGCGACGAGCTGTGATGCATCCGACGACAAAGACCAGCGGAGATGGATCATCGGTTTTGACGAGCGACTGAAACATCTGCATCACCCGTTTGGTGTCACGGATGGCATATCCTGTGACATGTCCGCCATCCATGTTCGAATCCGATGTGAGCACATAGATGATACTGTCTTTGTCAATGGACTCAATCAGACGTTCGTCCCTGTCATCGACCAACACTGCATCGTATGCGTCAGTTCAGGTCGCGTTTTTGCGGATCGGGACCCGTGGTAGAGTCCGTGAGATGATGGTATCTTCGGTCTAATCTGATCGTCTCTTTAGAGTGGGGTAGAAATCCATAATTTTCCAAATCCACTGTTGCCAAAAGGCCAAGACGTCTTCGTCCATAGGACGTTTGGCGCTCGACAAGGACAAACATCTCGCCAAGATCCTCCAAAACCAGGGTACTGATAATGGCGGATGGTCTGGTTGATAGTTTCAATCCTTGCTTCGCTCATGTCACTCCAGTTCCTTTGGTAAAGTCTGTGAAGAGATGAAGGTGTCTGACCAGAAGTTCTGAGCGCTTTCCAATAAGGCGGGATGACTTGTGAACTGGTCACAGGCGATGACCGCCCAATCGGTCAATATTGACACCATGCCTTGGAAGCAAGATCCTGGGGGCCATCGGGTGTGATTTTGTTTTCATTGACATCAACCACAAAACTCCCCAATCTGTTCATTTTCTGGCAGTCGGGATTAAAAAGCATTACGTTGGGCGCAGTGATGGAAAAAGCTTGTAAACGCTTTCCATATCCTGATTATAACATATTGAAAGTTCAAAAGTCAGTGCCATTTTTGATAAAACGTGCATTGTTTGGCCAAAGAAAAACGCCGAAGAAGATGGTGCGTTCTGATAAATGACTCTAAACGGTCAAGGCATCTAAAAGATGCTTGTTCCCAAAGAACATCCTCGTAGAGTAACTTGGAGTTTGGCTTCGGGCAAACTGGCCTTGAACCCTTTGACCCGACTTGCACCCAGATGTAGTGTGAAACTTGATTTGTCTTGAATCATCGTTGAATTTTCCTTTGACTCAGCATCATCCATTTTCACATCGAAGGCCAGATAAATAAGCTTCCAAATCCTTTTCGATAAGTATCTTCGAGATGTCGAGGTGTTGGTGTATTAACTCTTGATCTTTTGTTTAATATTTGCCAGTAAGCTTGAGCACCTGAAACGGCGTGCGAGATGGTGATATTCTTTGTTATCTTTCAACGTTCATCCGGTTTAGGACATTGACAATACGCTCAGCTGACAGATGGATCCCTTGTTTTTTCAGCTTGTGTTGAAACAGTCTGAGGATGATGGCACCGTGAAAGCAAATCCAGAAAATGCGAGATGATATGTTCGTGTTTATAGTGATGGATTGGTCTGAATTCCAAATCGGTCTTGGTTACTCTGAAAGTATCCTCGATTTCCCAAAGATTTGCGTAGGTCTTCTTGTCTCTTGATGATCGAAGTCAGTCGAGGTCGCAAACAGTAATACCATCAAATCGAGCTTCTTTATCGATGAGTTCTGGTTGATGGATAGACTTCTTTACCTTGGGTTGTTTTCTTGATGGCTAGTGAAGCCATGTTCAACCGCGGTAGGCATTGTTCGCTAACACTTTTTTGTGCCATATTGCCATTTGTCACGTTTTTTCTGCATGTCGAATTCATCTTTATTCCAATAGAGAACCTTCTGTTCATGCTGAATGTCTCACCATGCGTCTTTGAGATGTTGATCGTCTGGAATACCAGTAATCTTGTATTTTGTGAGATGTGCGCCTGATAAATGGTCTTTTTTGACCCAACCATCTTGTCCAGCAGGGAATCATGGAGCTCATGCCTTTGGGCCCCCTGAGTGTTTGTGAGAAGAGGTATCCGTCTTGGTTCAAGATGAGTTCGGTGATGTTTTGTTGTGTGTTCAACCCTTTGTCCGCTACGCATGAATGCGTTTCTTATTGTTTTGTCTCTTGACTTCCTGAATACCCGGGATCGATGTTTGCTTTCGGCGGTGTTTCCGGGAAAGATACGAAACGCCAAAAGGGTAATCCGGATGAATCCATAAAAAAACCCCAGACCGATGATGCGGATCGAGGCGGTGTTCAGCACGGGATACCATTTCCTTAATCCATCCAAGGGTCGTTGAGGTCGATGTCGCAATAATAATTCATTGACATCATAATACAAAATGATCAAGCCCGGCGCGCACCTCCGGTTAAGCCATCGATCTTCTTTCGCATATGGACGCAAGTCCTTATAGACAGGTTCAAGAAGATCCCAGAGCTTCAGTAGACAAATCATCAATCGAAGTGATGTTTCTCGTAGTAAGGGTGATTCTTTGCATGTTCGCCGCTTGCTGTCGGGGGCGAGAATTGCGCTCGAAAACCAAAGCTTGAAAATTGAACTCAATACGTAACGTTCTTGGTGGGGAGACTCCTGCTGAAGTAGGTATCCAAAAAGCTGTCACAAGATAGTCAAATACGTTCAGATATGTGTAACCATAGTTGTATGAAACGTTATTGACGGCATTCAAGCCGATTGTCCTTGGCACGGTGAGGGTCATGTCCTGACCCTTGTATTGATCGAGAGATCTCAGATCTTCTTCAAACTACTTTTAGGAACAGTTCCGGATGCGCCTTGGTCCTCTAACGCCCGCAGCTCTTGATTGCCCGATGCTTGTTTTGGCCGTCCAGCACGGTGGGGATTCAACGATACGAATGTATGTTTTGTACCACTTTGGCTTTTTTTTGACCTCTTTTTTTGATGAACATGATGACCACCACCCCTCATCTATATTATATCACTATTCACACTATATCAAGAGAGATATCGTCATTATACTACATTTTTTGGGGCAGTCCGGGATTAAAAAAACGTCCCGTTGGGCGCAGTGATCGGAAAAAGCTTGTAAACGCTTTCCATATCCTGATTATAACATATTGAAAGTTCAAAAGTCAGTGCCATTTTTGATAAAACGTGCATTGTTTGGCCAAAAGAAAAACGCACCGAAGAAGATGGTGCGTTCGATCATGACTCACAAACGGTCCAAGGCATCTAAAAGATGCTTGTTTCCCAAGAGAACATCCTCGTAGAGCGCTTGGAGTTTGGCTTCGGGCAAACTGGCCTTGAACCCTTTGAGACCAAAGAAATCTTTGACATAAGTGGTCTTGGGATGGAAAATCATCTCATCAGGCGTTCCGATCTGTTCGATCTGGCCATCATTGAACAAAATGATCCGATCAGCCAAACGGAGGGCTTCTTCGATGTCGTGGGTGACAAACATGATCGTTTTCCTCAGTTTCCGGTGAATCGTCTTCATCTCATCCTGCAAATAGCGTCTGGTGATCTCATCGACCGCCCCAAACGGTTCATCCATCAAGATGATATCCGGATCGGCGGCCAATGCCCTGGCCACCCCGATCCGCTGGGCTTGGCCACCGGAGAGTTGCCTTGGATATTTCTTCAGTTCTTTTTCTTCAAGACCGACCAAAGACACGAGATCAAGGGCGCGGGCATGGCACATTTCTTTGGTACATCCCTTGATGGAAAGGACATAGGTGAGATTCTTCTCAATGGTCATATGTGGAAAGAGACCGATATGCTGGATGACGTATCCGATCGCCCGTCTGAGCTCGATCGTATCCCAGTCTGAGAGCAGTTTTCCTTCGACATAGATGCGTCCGGAAGAGACCGGGATGAGTTTGTTGATCATCTTGAGCATGGTGGTCTTGCCGCATCCTGAAGCACCCAAAAGAACGATGAACTCACCCTCATTGACGGTGAAGCTCACGTCTTTCAAGACACTGTTATCTTTGCTATAGGCCTTGTAGAGATGATCAACTTTGATGACTTCCATAAGGTCAGATCAGTCCTTTGGCTTCAAGGAAATCCAAAGCGACCTGCTTGGGATCTGCTTTCTCGATTTCAACCAAGTAATTCATCCTGATCATATCTTCGTTTGAGATCTGTCCGGCAAGGAGATTCAGCACGGCTTCAAGTTCCGGATACGTTTCAAGAATCTCATTTCTGACCAAAGTGGTCGCGTAATAGGATGGGAAGAAATTGAGATCATCCTCGAGGACCACAAGGTTGAACTCCTCGAGACGACCGTCGGTCGAAAAGACGTTGATGACATCGACCTCATCATTGCCGATGGCCAGATACTTAAGGCCGATATCGCCAAACTCGAGAGTTTCGCCAAAGTCAAGACCATAGGTTGTCTGCAAACCCGGATAACCGTCCTCACGGCCGAAGAAATCGGAATTCGATCCAAACACAAGGTCCTGATCATGGTCCAAAAGATCAGAATAGGTCTCTAGACCAAGCTCATTGGCGAGCGCTTCCGGGACCGCGAGTCCAAAGGTGTTATTGAATCCATAAAGGTCAAGCCAAGCGATGTCATAAGTTTCCTCATAACCGGCTTTGACCGATTGGTATAAGAGATCGGGATCGCCGATGAAGTCTTCCTTCAAGACAATCATCCATCCGGTTCCGGTATATTCGGGATACATATCAATCTCACCAGACACCATACCGGGATGGATATTGGCGGTTCCGCCACCAATGCCCTGACGGTGGTCAACGGTGAGATCGGTCCGATCTTCAATCAACATGATCAGCATTTCAGCGATGATGTACTGTTCTGTCATCGGTTTGCTGGCAAGAACGATATCAGCCTCGTCCTGACAGCTCGAAAGCATCAGTGAGATGCCTACCAAAAGGGTGAGAATGAGTAATCCCATAGATCTTTTTCTCATGTGTGGTTCCTCTCTTTTTTTCCGAAGATTTTGTGCCTGATGGCTTTTTCAGCAAGATTGAGCAATTGGTCTGCCGAAACCGCGAAGAAGGCGATCAGCAGACTTGCGGCGATGGTGAGTTCAAGGTGATAAAGGGCGATTCCACTCCAGATGGCCCGTCCTAGTCCTCCGGCCCCGATCAGACCGGCGATGGTGCCAAGGGCGATGGTCATGGTTACGGTCGTCCTAAAACCAGCAAGGATGACCGGTGATGCCAAGGGCAGTTTGATTCTGAAAAGGACCTGACGTGTTGTGCTTCCCATACCGACAGCGGCTTCAAGAATGTTCTCATCGACTTCCATGATGCCCACATACGTGTTTCTGATCAGCGGCAACACCCCATAGATGGACAACGCAATGATCGCGCTTGTGCCACCGATTCCGGTGATCGGAATGAGGATCCCAAAGATGGCGATCGACGGAATGGTGTAGAGAAAGCCGGTGAGCGAGAGCATGAACTGGGCGAAGCGACGATTGTAAGTCATCAGAATCCCTGATGTGATTCCGATCACCATGATAAAGATGATTGCAACCGATGTCAGATACAGATGCTCAATGAATCGCTCGTAGAAATATCCGAAACGGTCGACGTAGAGCATGAAGACGTCTTTAAGAAATGTCATGTTGACCTCTTTTCAATCTTTGCTGGACTTTAGTTGGTACGGCATCATTATACCTGATGCGTTTGTAAAAAAAAACATAACCGCTTCCCTCAGGGTCGAGGAAAGCGGTCAATTGGTTCAATATAAGCCATGACTGAATATTTTAGTCTTCTTCTTGTCCTTGGTGACAAGAGAAACGATGGTCAAGAACAATGCTGTCGCCATCGACAAGATGATCATGACGATGAAGACCTGATGATAAAGCTCGCAGGTCGGTTCAAGAAAGATTGGGGTGCCGTCCATGAAGGTTTTCAAGAAGTATCCCAAGACACCGATTTCAACAAGAGAGATCACCACGGTGGCTTTCCGGCGCCGAAAGAACAATTTGAAAATCATGAAGACCAAACTCAGATTGACCAACAACATGAAGCGAATCATATCCATCTCATACCCGTTGGAGGTGATGGTGATCACCATCGCAAGTGCGCCAAGCATCCATATAAACCCAAAAATCTTAAGCGTTGTTTTCATAAGTCCCTCCACATCAATCCTCAACATTATAGCATGTCAAAGGGCTGTGGAACAACCATAAATTTCAATAAAACGTCAATCATGTGTCACTTTTTGTCTTGTTTGGATTCTTTATCGTTTGAAAGGGTCGTTTCTTGCTTTCCATCATGTTTCTTATTGTCCATCCGTTTCACAATCCTGTATCCGACATAGACCAGTGGGGCACCAACCAAAGATACCGGAACCAAGGTTGCAAGGACGATGACAAACCCTCTGGCGAAACTGATGACAAAGTCTAGGCCGTTCATGAATCCATCGGCGACCGCCCGGATAAAACCGACACTCTCAGGGGTATGGCTTTGTCTGACGGACAAGGTGACTGTACTATAATCAGACAGGCTGTCAAAGAGATTCAGTTCGCCTCTCAGTGATGATAGTTCAAGATCAAGGTCTGTCAAGCGGTCGCCAATCTGGATCATATCCGAAAGCGACGCGCCATCATAAAGTTCAAGAAGCCGGGCCTGTTCTGCTTCCAAGGCATCAATTCGTGCTGAGACATCCTGGTAATCAAGTGAGATATCGGTTGCTGTCTTGGTGAGATAAGTCAAATCATAATGGGTATCAATCTGGTCCATAAACTGATCCAACCGATCACTTTTGATTCTCAGTCTCAATGATAGCGATGTCTCAGAAAACACTTCTTGGTCGATCCATTCATCGGCTTCTAGAAGACCAGTCAAGATCTCTTGGGCCTCATCAAGATCTGCAACATAAAGTGTGCCCTCCACCGTATAGATGATCTTCCGCTCAGGAACAGTCTCATTCTGGAGACCAACAGTTCCCTCATCCGCATCGTCACCAAACATCGCCTTGTCGTTTGCGCTACATGCAAAAAGACCAACGATCAAGGTCATCATTAGAAAAACGCCAAGTATCCGTTTCATCATGTTGATCAATCCTCCGTTTTCATGGCTTTATTATACCACTTTGACATCACAAAAATCACATCTCCAAGCCAAATTTAGCCTTTTCTTCTTTGCGATGAAGACGATAGGAGAAAACGATGAAGACAATGCCCAAAAGAAACATCAACGCACTGACATCGAAGACCAATCGTGGTCTGATCTCATAGAGAAATCCCCCGGAGAGCGGTCCGATCACCATCCCGATAGAGACAAATGATTGGCGCACACCCATGGTGGTCGCGTACTTTCCCTCTTCGGAAAACGACGCGATATGGTTTTGTTCTAGAGGCTGATAAACCGTTTTAAGAATCACATATGCCATAAACACTGTATAGGCAGCCAGCATGAAATCAGACGCTCTGAAGACATAGAAAATGACGATCGCACTGAGTGCCTGGATCACCGCAATGGCAACACGTTGTCTTTTAAGTTTCGCAAAAAAGGGAACAATGAAGACACTTGCAAGAATGGAGACGAATCCGGTCACCATCACGAATGTGCCGAGATCCTGAGGGGAGTAACCGAGCTCATCAATGAAAACATCAAGGTACTTAGAGACATTGATTGCGCCAATCGTCATCAATGCAAGCGACACCAGAAACAACAACAAGGAGGGCCTGATCAATGATGCGTTCTTGAGATTGGTCAAAAACGAAGGTCGATCAGCGTGGTTTGGGTTTTTGGTCTCAGCCTCGAGAAAGACAAGAACGATGCCCGCATAGAGGGCATTCAAAATCGATTGGATCAGGAAAATCACAGGTAGCGACGTCGTTTTGAACAACGCTTGCATGTCGGTATTGGTCGAAAGGAATCCTCCGAGCCCGTAGCCTAGTGATGCCCCGGCGGTCAAAGCCCCGGCCATCAAGGCAAGATGTCTGGCCCGGGTCTGTGGGGTTGAATGCTCGATCACATGTGCCGTCAAAAGGGTCAGGGGTGCCGCGGCACCAAAACCACTCATGAATCTGAAGAACACCATCAGGACTGTTGAACCAGCATATCCAAAGCCTAATTGACCGAGACTATAGATCAAAATACCCAAGACGACAAACGTGCGTTTACCCGACCGATCACCTAAAACACCCCATATTGGGCCACCGATCATGAGCCCAAGACTCATGGTCGCGAAAAAGACACCAAACATGACATCTGGAATCTCTAGGCTTCTGACGAATGCCGGCGTGACGGGATGTCCGATGTTATGAAAAATGCCTTGAATCAGAAAGAAAATGATGACGGTGATGACTTGTTTTGTCATAGGTTGGTCCTCGTTGTTCAAGTATGCATGATGTCAATGATCTTTGTCATAGGTCTTTGGTCTGGGTCCTGATTCGTCTGATCTGATCGAATGCCTTCTGATAGACTGGTTTCATTCTTGGTTCGGATGAGGCTTTGAGCGCATCCTCTATCAAAAACCAACGAACGCCGGTGTTCTCATCAATCTTGATCGAAAGCGGATGATTCTCATCGGCAATCAACAAGAATGTGACATTCAAGTGCAGATGATCAGGGATATATTGACCATGCTTGATATGATTGGGCACGTAGATGACATCAAGGGTGAAGATATCGTCTTTGTATGGTGTGACCGTCTCTAGTCCTGTTTCCTCCAAGGCTTCACGGATTGCGACCGCCAAGAAATCAGGATCACCATCATTATGTCCACCGACCCATGCCCAGGAATCATAAATCCGGTGATATGCAAAAAGCACCTTGGTCATTGTCTTTTCAGTGATGATCGCCGATGAGGTCAGATGGGCGGTCAGATTCGTCCGCTCAAGGGCATCAGGGTTACGTTTGAGAAACTGAAGGATCAGGGCCTGATCACGCGCTTCTTGTTCATTAAGGGGTTGATAGGCTTCAATCAAATGCATGTCGTTTCCTCCTTGAGATCTCTTTCAGTAGAATTATACCACCATTCGGGAACATGTCTTATGTGCTATAATCGAAATGTCAGAAACCATGAAAGAACTGGGCAAAACCATGGATGCGAGAACCACCTACATCAGATTATCGGTCATGATCTCGTTTGCGTTTATGTTGACAACGCTTGCGGAAGGGCTTTACTGGATTGAGACCGCGAAACTCGAACCTTATCAACTGATCCTTTTGGGCACGGCATTGGAAGTCTCAGTCCTTCTCTTTGAGATTCCGACCGGTGTTTTCGCTGACCGTAAAGGTCGGAAAATAAGTGTCTCGACCGGACTCTTCATCGTGACCGCTGGTTTTTTTATCCAGGCGGTCTCTTTGTCATTCTTATGGCTGATGATCGCCCAAGTCATCTGGGGGTTTGGATATACGTTCATCAGTGGGGCGCTCGATGCCTGGGTCAGTGACGAGACCGCCAACGAGGGGATTCAAAGAACTTATCTCAAGGCGGTCAAACGCACACGAATCTTCGGGGTGATCGCGACGATCGCGGCCATTCTGATTGGGTTTTACACCTCATATCGAAGTGCCATGTTGGCAGGTGTCATGATCTTCTTCTTGAGCGCGCTCTATAGCGTTATCGCCATAGAAAGATAACGGTCTGATAAATCGTACCCATCACCGATGCAGTCTGTTCTCTGGGTTCAAAGCCATCAGGGTGCTCGTCTGTTGATCTTTATGGCGCTCGCCGCTTTCCTTCTGGACTCCACAGCGAATCGATTGACCGCCTTGACACTATATGATCCTAGACGATTACGTCAATAAAGTCTGGAAGGGTATCGGTCATCATCAAATTGGTCTCTTGCGAATCAGTATTTCTGGTTTTCTCTTATCTTGTCACTGCCATCAGCGGCAGTACTCCCGAATCCATCAAGGAAACCTTTTACAGCATCTGCTGCGGGCTCTACCCTCTTGACGTCCATTGGGATGCGTCATGTTCACATGGTGTCAAATCATATCTGGCATAGCATGGGGGTGTCGGGCATCGTCTTCTACCGGATGTTTCGAGCAGGCTTAGAACCGCTTTATAATACCGTCATCGCCAAAAGAAGTCAAGTCTGGTGAAAAAGCGACACCTTGATGTCAACGTTTGCCCAGGTCGACTCAATCGGACGGCTTTTTTCGGGGCGTTGATGGCGACCACCGGAGTGTGCTTTTAGAAGTCCCAGCGACCCTCGTGCTGGCCGCAGTCATCTTGACGCTTGCGGGAGTGGTGTTTATCTCTCATTCAAAAAAAGCAGCCGCTCTGAGTTGAGAGCGGCATGTCTATGCTAAATTGAGGATATGGGTGAAATGGGCGGTATGGATGCTTTTCAGCAGTTCATCGATCGGATCGGTCTCGGCTGGTCACCACCAGATTGATTCTTTCAGATTGTCCTTGGTGAAGAGATCGCGGTCGTTTTCCAACCATCATGATATCCATCTGGTCATCACCCTGAGCGTTCATCCGGGCTTTCCTGACCGTTTCGAGGTTGCCACATGGACAATGAACACATTCACTCTCAAAGTGGTCAATCAAGGCATTTGCCCCTGATGGATGCGACGATAAAACCCGACAAGTGCTTGACATCCTTTTTCTGGATGCCATGCAGTGACCGTCATACGTGGTCGCTTCGACCAACGCATCACCACGCTCCAGTTTATGAAACGCATCGAGTTCGTGAAGCTGATAATCAATGCCATCGCTTCTCATCCACTCTTATCATGCGTGGTGGTCGTGACACATTTCTTATAACCCTTGGTCTTACAAAGCACCTTGGCAGCTCGGTTTTCCACAGCACTCGCGCCAACAAGGACAATCATAAGTCTTCCCCACACTTTGATTTAGGTGTCTTGAGACATCCCCGGGTGTTCATATGAATCCGAGGTCCATCCGGTAAGTCACCTTGAAGAAGATGCCCCAAATGCGTCTTTATTTTCTGATGACAAATCCTTTTTCGCTCATAAAGCGCTCGCGCACGTTCATTTTTGATATTGACATCAAGTGTCAATGTCTGAACTCGGTCTTCTTTGGCACGCCTGATGGCATCATCTAGAACATGCTTCAAGTCCATTCCCCGATGCGTTTTCAAAACAGGTAACAATTCTGGATATAGCAGCCGCTTGATTCCTGATTCGTTTAAATGGAGTGAAACAAGAGAATCATCTTGAATAAAGACCACGTCCGGTCAAGAACGCCAAATGCCCAGCAAACGCTTCGTTGTCATCGGTTTTGCTTTCTTGGATTGGGTTCAATCAGAATACCAACGATGTCATCACCTTTTTCAAAAATTATGATGCGTTCATACGAAAAGGCATGGTTTCTCATGAGAATGAGTCATTGAGGAGTCTCTTCAGGAGGCCTTGGTGCGGGGACCAAAGAAATCTGAACAGGTCTTCATGCCAATTGTAGCTCTGCTAGATCGAAGCGACTGAAAGAGCCGAATCAGTTGGTTCCATATCTCTGATCGCAACCCTGGATGGACCGGTCACGGTTTCACACTCTTAGTTACGACAAAGAGGTATCCTGAGTACATAAAGCCTGCCTTCACCATTAAATCCTCTGTAAGGTCGCGAGGATGAACCCTGCATGACTGACCGCCAATCTGCTCTTCAAGCGTATGGGGGAAAACTGGATGCCCAAATCCTTCAGTGACGGGCTTTCAGTTCGGGGTCCTTCTCGGGATTGAATGGCAAGCCCCTGACAATCACGCTCTGTTCATCATCATAAACACATGTGGTTGATGCCTGTATCCAATCGCTTGGGAGCCTGGGGCTTCAAGACCCTGAAGCATTCATCAAAAGACATACTGGACGTCTTCGACGCAAGAATTCGGGACGGGATGAAAAATGAGATCGAATGAAGCGTCTTCGAACGGCAGACGTTTGGTCATGTCAGCCTCTGACGATCTCGATGAATAGCCTTCACGCGCTCACTGATGAGCCGTTCGCTTTCAAGCTGTTAAGAGAATAATCCAACACTGTGCAAATCGCCCCAGCGGCAGAAAAATGGGCATTTGTTGGCTATACTCCGAAGGCAGACTGAACTTTCTTACCTTTCAAATCACCAAGCAAGTTCGAGGAATTCAGTTTGGTCGGTGTCGAAACAACCACTTAGTCGCCTTTCTGGCTTTCAGATAGGTCTCGTGATGCGATTGGGACACCCCAGATGCCCTTCATCCACCATTTGTCGATGGTCTTGCGATTGATTTCACGATAGCCCATATGCATCGTTTCCCCCTCGTATAGCGATATTTGTCGCTGATGGCGATCAGAGACAGATGATAAATCAATTAGTGTTCAGTCATATAGCGTCTCCAATGTGATATTATACCACGATTGCCTATCTCCTTACATGTTAACTTTGTCATCGTCTTCATAGGGGTAGGTGTTCAAAAGAGACATGACTTTGGCATCGTATGATTCATGGTACAATCAACCTACTAGGAGTGATCTCATGCCGCTATCGTTTGATGACATGTTGAAAGACCATCTGAATACCCATTATCGCCTCTTTGTCGCGCGGATCAGTTTGATCCGGGAGATGATTGCGACAGCCTATCTGATTCGAAACCCGTGACCAACGCTATGTTCTCAAAGTCTATGACCCGATGCATGCCCACCTGTGTGAGATCAGCGCGATGGTCATGGACCATCTAGAACCGACAGGACTGTCACCAAAGGTCATACGAAGCGCTCATGGCACCCTGACTGAGGACATCCATGTTGCAAACATGCATCACAAAATGATCCTGATGACCTATGTCGATGGTTCTGATGTTGACGCTTTGCCTTTGAGTATGTCAATCAAATGCCAGATTGAGCATCTTCATCAACATCTTCAAGGACTAAAAGACCATCTCCCCATCCATGGCATCGACTTTTTGTGAACCGTTTCATCAGGCTTTTAGAGGATAAAGAGTCGATGAGGTGACTAGGGCACAAATGAAGACCATCGGAGACAATCTCTTTGATTACGTGCTAAAACTTAAAAATGGCGTCTGTCATGGTGATTTCCATACCGGCAACATGAAAATGGTGAACCATCAACTTGTCGTCTTTGATTATGATGCTGTTGCCATCTCTTCACCATTGATTGACTATGCAACCGTATTTGACACCTCGGACTTCAATCACTTTGAATATGAAGCGTTCTTATCGACAACCGCGGTATTCTCTGATATCGCAAAGACAAGAACCGAGCTGCTTGGCAATCACTTTGCTTTTACTGTTCCAATCGAACGCACTGATGACTGGCGTTGCGACCATCGGCAATCGCCATGGTCTTGAACGACTTTCCATGGCTTTTTTGAATGAACAAATCAAATGGATCACAGATTGGGTCTCATATTTAAATCAAACGGCCTCATAAGCGCATTGCGCTTGAGACCGTTTTTTTACTCCTTATAACCGTAATCGCTGCCAGTTCCTACGATGACCTTTCTGATCTTCATCTCTTCGTCCAGTTGAACAACGAAATCACCATTGAGCACTTTTTGGATCCCTTCATCCACATAGGCCAAGAAATAGGTTGAGGTGGCATAAGGATGATCATACTTGGCATCATAGATATTGATCCCTGCCAGTTCGAAACACCCTTCCAAAACGATGTCGTTATGCTGGATGGCATCATGGATAATGGCTTTGGTATGCTGTTGACTGGAAACAATGATGGAAGCCATCTCTTTCGTGTCAGTTTGAATAGCCTTTGTCATATTGACGTCTTTGATGACCATCACCGCAATCGGTTCTGATGCAAACCCCGCATCAAATGAGATATCATAGTCACGGCATAACAAGATCAGGATTGCCCCGATATCATAGGAAATCATCCGGATTGGGACCAAGGACTCAGGTGTCGTGATCCGCTTGATTGTCTCACCGATACGGTTTTGATACCGTGAAGGTGAGAGTGCTTTTAAAACCATGAGTTCGACATAATGCGCTGTCCCCTCAATCTGTTCGACGTTGGCCTCATAGAGATATTCATAAGGAAAAGCCATCTGTCGTCTCTTCCTGGATTGGAGCAGTTCGTTCATCATGTCCATGTCATGGCGCTTCAAAAGTGCTCGCATGAGCTGATGCTCTTTCATCTTCTGGGCAAGATTCAAGGGGTCATACTGATAGCGCATGAGCGCTTCAATCTCATTTGGAAACCTGGATTCACCGTGATCCATCTGAAACGCATGAAACATCTCGTGGATGATTTTGGATGTCAGAACATCCAAATCGATGTCTTCATTCGCGATTCTCCAAATCGCGATCATGTCACCTTCATAGCGGATGGCGGTATTGGCAAGAAAAGCATCCGTGTGATCAATGATGGTCCCATCGAGACAGACGTGATGATCCTGATAGACTGCGAACTTATAGGGATGAAATCCCGGCCATAACGTGGCGAAGTCGAGTTGATTGATCCGGTGACTGAGTTCTTGATGAAGATGTTTCAACCACAGTTCTTTGTTCACGTCTTTCATGAATCATCATCCTTTCTTAGTCATCGGTGTCCTGTCATTCATATCATGTCTGTTGATCCTTGTTCCTCAAGGCATCAAAACCAAGGCGGCATGTTGCTTATTTGGTTTCTTTGCTCTTGATGATATCATCAATGATTGAGGATATCTCTTCAATGACCTCAGTCAACACCTGATCGGTCGTTAAGTCAACACCTACCATCTGAGCCAGTTCCATAGGTGTTTTGGTCCCTCCCGCTTTCAGCACATCGATCCATTCTTCCGGTTGAATCACCTGATTCTCAATCATTTTGGAGACTTTGGTCCCCAAAGTCAGACCAGCGGAGTATGTGTAGGGATACAAACCCATGAAATAGTGAGGTTGTCTCATCCACGTCAGGCCAGCCCAATCAGGGATTTCTACCGCATCGCCCCAAAATCTCTTCAAAACATCGCGTTTGATGTGATTCAAGACATGGGCTGAAAGCGGCTGTTTGCCTTCGACCCGGTCATAAACCTCACGTTGGAAAGCGGCTTCTAGCAAGTGGGTCACAAAGTTATGATAATACGTTCTTGAGATCATCACCGACTTGAGCCATGTCTTCTCTCTTTCGGTCTTGGCCTTCTTGATCAGATGGTTCGCCATCAGTAGTTCATTGGTTGTTGATGGGGCTTCGACAAAATACATCGAAGGCCTCGTGTTCAGGATGCTTTGATGACCGTTGGCATATTGGAAATGTCCGGCATGACCGATCTCGTGGGCGAGTACCATTACCTCATCCATTTGCCCGTTCCAGTTGATTAGGATATAGGAGGATGCGCCATAGGGCGATGAACAGAAACCACCGGTCGATTTCCCTTGGTTCTGCGGAAAATCAATCCATCTCTCATCGAATGCCCGCTTGACAATCCGATTGTAATCATGACCCATGATCGATAACCCTTCAATCAACAACGCTTTGGAGGCTTCAATCGTGACCTTCGGTTCAAAGGTCGGATCGACAGCAATCTTCAAGTCCGCATAGGTCATACGGTCAAGACCATGGACGTCTTTCAATAATGTCGCATACTTTCTCATGGCTGGTGCCAACTGATCCATGATCAGATCAATCTGACGATCCATCAGTGCCTTCGGCACCTTTTGATCATGAAGCAGATAATCATAGACACTTCCATATCCACGAAGTTCGGACATGATCTTCTCTTTTTGGACATGGGTCTTGTAGTTGTTGGCAAAGCCATGCTGATATTCTGCCAGTTTTTGATAAAACGTCTCATAAGCACGTCTTCTGACCGGTGTGTCCTCTTCATATTCATATTCGTTTTCAAAAAGTGTGAATGAGTTGGGATAAGTGGCGCCATCAACCTCGAAATCATCAAATGACATATCCGCCAGTTTGAAGCGACTATAGGTCATATAAGAGGCATCAAGGACCGGTGATAAAGCCACCAGTGCTTTTTCGACATCGGGAATCAACGCAAAGGCTTTGTCTTTGACAATGTCTTTGAGGAACACTTGGTTGTCTAGGTTTTGTGCCGCCGCATCTAACAATAAGGTATCATCCGTCTGTTTGAGCTCATTGATGAAAAAGGCCATCTTTTTTGAAATAACCTGAAAACGAAGCATCGCCTTCCCTTGGCGCATCTGATGTTCCTCAGAAATGGAATCCGTGCTCGATTGCAGAGACCCATAAGCACCAATCCTCGATAGCCGGGCTTGAATATCCTGGAAAGCGGATAGGGCAGCATTGATCATCTCTTTTGAGCCCAGTTGATTCTCATAGGTCTCAACAAAACCATCAATGTCTTTTTCTACCATATCAAAAGCCTGTTGGTAAAGTTCTTCTGTTTTAAACAGGTTGGTCATGTCCCATGTGTGACGCACATCAAGTTCATGCCGTTTTGGAAGTTGTTTTTTCAATTTAATCACCTCATAGAACGATTATAACATAGCTTTTGACACATCTTTCATGTTTCATCAGAGACTCTTAGCAATTGGATTGAAAACAAAAAATGATCTTCCTATTAATGGGTTTTGTCATCGGCCCATCGTAACACTGACTGATCATCTACCTACAAAAACGACTTTCTATAACACCATCATACTTAAAGTAAGGGATTCGTGCTCACCCTCATGTTGATACTAGAGTCTATTGAACATCTAGAGATATCATATAAACAGATTCATCATGTAACACTATTTCAGCCGTCCATGTCTGATCATCTTCTTTGATATCCCATGGTTTTTGTATCCAAGTCGTTTCACGATACATAAAAAACGGTTCATCATAACTCCTATAAATGAATGCCCCATTTCTATAAAAATTCATGATTGATGCTTTTCGGATATTCAGTCGAAGACGTATCAACGTTTTCCCTGCCATGTCGCATTGGATTCGGGCCTTGCAGAACAAACTGTTTGTCTAAAGATTGTTCTTCTAAATGTATCTGCCTAAAGCCCTTGCCATTCTACGGGCAAAAAATCTTGTCCTTTTGTAATGCCCCAATCACAAGGTGGTTCTTGTTTGGTGAAGTTATCATAATGTCCCATGAAGTGTGCGTCAGATGCGCTATGTCTAGTCGAAGATATGCAAGGCGAATCTTCGTTGCACATATAGGCTTATTGAGCCATCTTTGTACCTGTAATATAAAATCGTAATATTCACCTTTTGTTAGACCATTTTGCATGAATCAAAGCGGCATCACTGGCTTGTACAACTTCCTGATCAGTAGACACACCACCACCGCTACTTCAACAAGCATGCCTCCCGATTTTCTCTCTAACGAGTTCAATCAACATTTTCATACTTTTAGGATTATGAATGATGTTTGTATCCTTCCCACATATCAATATTGTACTCATTAGCAACATCAATCGAATTAGTATAGTTTCCATTCTTTAAAGTGGCAGCAGACTTTAAAGCGAGACAATCGCTTCATCATGAGATCGAGCATAATGTTTGAGCCCAAATACAATATGTTGACAATGACGACCATACCCAATTAAATCTGCAGCTTGGATAATTCTGTCCAATCTTTTAGCATATGCGTCATCAAATATCATACCATCAAGGACCAAAAGGATGATTGTCGATCGTTCTAACATCGATAGTAAACACTGGCATACCACCTTGAATCCCAATCGTGATAGCTCTTAATCCATAATCATTGCCACTCGGGTAATGAAGCGATTAATTCATCGAGTATTGGTTTCTGCGTTGAATATTTTATTAAATCTATTATAATCGTTTCCTATCGAATTTATCATCAAAAATGCCTTGTATGAAACGTGCATTCATTAATAACCCCTTTGAACTGGACGAGCATACCTTTCTATTCATATGCTGGGTTTACCATTAATATGAAAATCTCGACATTGTGGTCAGATTTGTTTTCCCCATTAAGCTTGTTTCCTTTCCTATTTATTGATGATACGTTTTTCTTAGTTTAATCATAACATCAAGGAGAATCATCTGTTGTTTTTCTTGTGATTTTCTCTGAACTGAACAAAAAGACATCATGTGTCATTTAGGTTGTGGGCGTCATATCACTTACGCTTTCTTGACATAGGTCCAGGTCCATGATCTCGGCGCAAGTATTCATGATCGAAATCCGACTGCAAGACACGAAAATGCCCTTATTAAAGGGAAAAAGGCTTGATACAGATTGAAGTTGTATCAAGCCTATAGAGTGAAAATATGTATGATGTGCAGTCAAATCAAAAAGCACGAAAAGACCTTTATATACTTGATGCCCTTAGTTACATTTATTCACAATTTGAAACTCCACAAAATTGAATATCTCTTTTTTATTCTTATCAGAATATTATTGATGCCGATTGATAGGTTCATTGTCCTTTCAGTCAGTTCATTCAAATTCAGCTTCAGATAAATAGACATAATCGAACTTATCAATCCTGCTTCTGAAGGATTTGTCGTTTTAGACTCGATTGCTTTTTTGTAGCAATCAAGTAGTCGCTTCTTAAAGTCTCAATCCTTATTGATAATCATTGAATCGACTGTATTTAATTGAGAGTAAGATCGGGTGGACTTTTCATCAGTAATTTAACAGTGAGGAAACCCGTTTAGGAAGATAATAATACTTTGCATTGATGCCATTTATAACTTCAATATGGTCTAACTCAGAAGTACTTATATTTATAGATCGCAATTTTTTGACATGATAATGTACTTTGTGGAACTTCTCATAATCCGCACATTGTTTTCACAGTTAAAGGCACACCCATACTACTTCCGGTAAGTTGTATGATTTTAATTCAGTATGGATCGCTGAATATTTTGAGTTCTTCATCATTAGCAATGACTCTTGTTTTTTCATCCATATTATCACTTCTCATTAAAGATATTATATCATATAACAGTGGCAAATCAAACCAGCTTCTTGTTTCTGTTTGTTACCCAAAATGATAATGATAGTAGGACGCCACTCAATAATCCCATAATCACGAATAGCCAGGATACGGATATACGATGCTGATCAATGAAACTACAAAGCCTCAAGCGGCATTGCACAAGAACAATGACACCCATTATTGAAGACAATCTTCCTCGCGACCTAGTGCCGTGGTTTTCATGATACGCAGCATGTATGGAATTGCATTGACAATAAGACACACAAAGTCCAAAATGAAATGATAACAGAAAACAAAAGGTCGAAAAGACTTGAGAAATCAGTGAATCCAGAGCACACCCATCAACATATAATTGATTCCCAATATTGATAACCCTGAATCTACCTGTGTGGATTGATGTTCTTGCCTTTCGCGCCCATTCGCTACCCTCAACTACCATTCCAGCATAATGCTATTCAAGATAACTTAATCCTTCAACTCCTATGTTTAGGACTTCCTCCACAAATACTGGGCGAAGTACATTCAATGGAACAATGGTGAAATTCAAGAATGCTGCCAATAATTAACAACGGCACTAATATTCTTTTTGATTTCAATATATTGTAACTACTTAAATCTTTGCACAAAATAATCTTTCATTTTAGGCTTTACCTCTACTTCTTTTCTTCTATCTATAAAATCTGATAAAAAAGAATTAACGTTCCTGATAAAAAAGAAAGAGATGATAAGGCGGCATCAATTAGAATTGTACCCAAATTCCAACAACTGCGATTAATACCCCAGCAACACTCAAACCAATCAACCATTCCCAAAAAACTTGATGCTGTCCCAAGCCATGAAGATGGCTGGATGTGATGTCTACTTTCAATGATATTGGTAATATGCTTCCTCTTGCAGGGTCTGAAAATAGCTCAAACAATGAGTGTATCGATACAAACACAAAGACTATGCCAAACCTCAAAATGTTTAGGAAATAGAATATAGCGAGTACTGCAACACTGATACCCTCTTAATATCCCCAAGAGCAGTAACTGTTTTTGTAAATACATCAGCTACGACGCCAGCAAAGAGCAAGACGATTATATTGGGAGCCAACACTTATGGCAAATATCGCTCCATCAGTGTCTGCCTGTCATTACATAAACCGCCATTAAAAACGTTGTATCAATGCTATCACCGTCGTGTAATAAAAGTTGCCGTTAGCAAATAGTATAACTTTTTGTTAATGAATTGTTTTTCATCAAATCCTCCCGTTAAATTTGTTTGTCGTTGATTTAATTTATCATCTTTGTTGAAATAATTTGTCAACACTATCATAAGAAATTTATTTATCGTTGCTGTTTTTTGATAAAATTTGAGATGCGTTAGAGACATTTGTATCCTAAATCAATATTGAGAATGGCGTGTCATGCCCCAAATGACTGCCGCGTATATATCTTTGACATGAATACATCTACAGTGATTGCTTGACCATTTAACTTCGGGTTCGTCGCAGATGACTTGATGAAGGTATAAGAACATCCATCAAAGTCTGACGGTTCTCTTTCCTATCTAAACATTAAGTGTCCGATTTACTGTCTGTTATTGCGACTTGGTCTAAGGGGATTACAATCATGTTGTTCGAAGCATTGTACTATATGCACTCTTCATTCACTTCACTAACTGTTTCTAAAAAAGTTGTTTCCGTTTTTTCGTGACAGTGCCAATAAAATCGTTTTAATTGAAGTAGAGATTAGAATGTGGTATATTTATAACATATAGTTATATATACATCACTGAAAGGCGTTTATAATGAAACAAGCAAAGACTAAGATTGCTCTTCTATTTGCAATGGTGTTAGCTTTAGCAATCGGCTTAATGAATCCAATTCTAGCTTCAAACCAAGATAGCTCTGAGTTCATATGTCAAGATGAAGGTCGTGGTTTTAAGTGCTATAGACGTACTAGAATCAACGGGTCAGCATTCAACATTTCTTCGTTTGTTAGCGGAACATGACGAAGAGGGATATGACGCATTTGACCGGTCCAATTCTTTCGGATAAAACCATTTGGGCACCTGTTGACAGTGCGTTTGAGCAAATTGTGAGAATGAATTTGGAATCAATGAATTCAGAAGATATCAAGAGATACTGGGTTATCATATTTCCCCTCGCTTAGTCAGCCAAATACGCGGTGATATCCAATCATCACCTTTGATTACATCAAGGATAAGGGTTCGGTTGTTTATCGAACACGGACTGATCATTGTCCAGTTTCAGATCGGAGAATCACCTCTACTTATGATTCCCGGGGTCTATATGCTTGAAGAAAACGCAACAATATTGTCAACCGCTCTTTGCACACAAGCAGGATGGTATTCTCAATCGATGAGTCATAACAATGTGGATGCGTCCTTCTTCGGTTCGCGAAAGTCGGATATCGAACGGTAAGAGTCTTGTTTTACATGACGATATTAGATTCGTTATTTACCAACTGTGAGGCGGCGATAGGGAGTATCACTGCCTATATCCTTTCAGAAAAAAAATAGAAAGAGGAAAAGAAATGAAAAAGAAAATCAATTATTTAGGTTTATTAAGTATTTTATCGCTCATTGGTATGATTGGTTTTATAAGACGCGATAATAGTCATGTGTTTTCTTTCTTTGCATTTTTATCATACATCAGGATATTTTCGAATCACTCCCGATGAGTTATTCAAACAAAGAAGTGCTTCAAACAGCAGGGATAACGCTTCCTGATGCGCTTTTGTTCTTATGACGAGCTTGTTTATCAAGTTATATACTTACTGAAAACGATTAGTACTTTACGAATGGTTTTTGGATTTCATTTTACCTTAATGGTTGTGACGATTTCCCACTTGTGTTCACCAACACTTTTTCACATCAAGGATCAGACACATTCAAATGAAGCCACTGTTCAATAACCAAATCAGAGTATATAGAGCGATGCACAAAAATGTCCCAAGAAGACCTAGCGAAAAGTGGGCGTAAGGAGAGAAACCATTGGGAATCTTGAGTGGTCGCTATAATCAAAAATGTTGCTATTAGCGATGGATATTGCATCTGTTTTCAATGCAAGTGTCGAATACATTTCAAAGATTAAACAAATGAAGAGGACAATCATGGACAATAAGTATGAAAGTTCCTACCTATTACACAAAGTCAATCAGTTGAAATAGTTCAGCTGTGTGAGTTTTGGCATTGGTGCATCGATGCTGATTTCGAAAGGATATGTGGGGCTATTATGCAGCGGCGGATGGCGAACATATTGTAGGAGCAGTTCTACTAGAAAAAGCTAGCGAAAAAAGGGTTTCTTATCGTGGATTTTGTTGATTCTTCTGCAAGAGGTCATCGCTTAGCATCACGTTTGATTCAATCGGGATTTGATGCACTGAACAAAAGAAGATCTTACAAAACAGTTCGCTTTGGTCCGTGATGACAATACGGCATCGTGGAACAGCGTTCCTAAAAGCAGGGTAGATACTTCCTGTCCATAAGTCACTGTTTGGATATTCAGTGAAGGGGTTATTAAAACGTTTCAGTTATTCGTGCTCTGGATACTCCATTTGGGTGAAAGATGATGCACAAAACAACAAGCCAACATCCAAACTACCATTGTAAGAGTTCTGCTTACAGTTTTCCATACTATGGAGTTTAACACTTGCTTTATCATGGTGTACGATGCATAGATTTTTTAATCGTTGCTCTATCTGTACTTGGAATAACCCTGCTTAGACTTATTGTTGCATTTCCCATAGCAGATTATATGGTCCTGTACGTTTCACTTTTCCTTCAAAGAGGAGGATTTGTACTAAGTTTTTATTGCTTTAATGACATCAACATGGTGGCCAACTTTTGGTTTTTCGTTCCCAAAGAAAGAAAAAATGGACCAATCATGACTTATTTCTTAAGAAAAAACAGGATATCTTGCCATGGTTATTACTAGATGCTACATTGATGCTGCTTCGCCACGTTTTCGGATATTTTTAGTAGCGGTTTGAACATTGTTCTCATGCTTGTCATCATCTATCAAATGATACCTCTTTTTCCTTTTGATAGTTTTGATGGTGCAAAAAGTTCTTAAGATAAGAATGAACTTACATATGTTATTGGTGTATTAATAAGCATATTAACAATCGTGTTATTTGTATAAATTATGTAATGTAGTTATACTTAGCTGCAGGACAGATGATCGTCAATTTTCTCCCTATTCAGAGATCCTTCCGACTTATTTGAAGATGACGAGAAGTCCGCCTAAGTCCCGCCCGGGTGGATTTGAACTGCGGGTATAAAACACACTCATTGGTGTGTTTTTTGTTGTTTGATAGAAGGTGTGACTATTTGACGTATACCCTTTTTCTCATTTTCCAGAATGTTATATAAATAAGCAAAAGGCCTGACACTTACGGCGAATGGTATTTCGCTTATGTATCAAACCTATGCTTCTTAAATGTCTTGTCATCATGGACTTTATCACTGTTTTTTGATAACCTATAGACCAACTTGACTATAAATGATGCTGAGATTTCATAATTATTTTTTCTAGTTTAGATAACAACTCTGGTACATATTTACTGTAGCTATGTCATAAATGATGTTCAGTCTAATCCCTTCACGTATTCATGTGATATCATATTTCTTAATAATATTACTTGGCCCAATGAATGAGAAAGGATTAA
Source organism: Acholeplasmataceae bacterium (assembly GCA_018400755.1). Lineage (GTDB taxonomy): Bacteria > Bacillota_I > Bacilli_A > Acholeplasmatales > Acholeplasmataceae > RECG01. The sequence goes on along the minus strand of JAGYLU010000003.1, from coordinate 83,910 downwards.
TTTTGTTTTGTCTCATCTGAAAGTTTCTTTGCTGTTTCACCGATTTGTTCTAGGTTTAATATGACTGCATCGACTTTCTCGTCATTGTTCTCAAAGTCTGTGAATGGATCGGCCTTATGCATATATCTGCCTATTTTCTTTGCATACTTAATGGTACGATCGTATATCTTATCTTTCATAAATCAATACTCCTGTCTTTTTAATTTCTTCATCTATTTTCGAGTTTTCTTGAATAATTTTATTACTTAGAACTTCCACTTTCTTTAAATTTTTCTCTTAGTTGTTCTACAAAATCAAAATACTCTAATCCATATAAATCAGATTCATATATAGATCGATATCACTATTTTCTTTAGCTTGACCTTTGCAGCATATGATAAATAAATATATACGCTCAATATCATATTTCTCTACAATTTTAATAATACTGCGCGCTAGTCAAAAATGACAAATGCCATTTGACTCATCAACAACCGTGTGTTGTTCATTCGATTCCCTTAATATTCTATCTAACATCAATAAGTTTAGTGTCCATTCACTTGGTGTTCTAGTTTCTTGTTCCCAGTTTCTTATTGTATTTATTGGAATACAATCAATTTAGATATTTCTAATTGTAATAAGCTGAATTCTCTCTAACTGCTTTTAGTGATTGCTTCATACTATAGAGTCACCTCATCAGCATATTATGTACCTCATTGAAGTGGTTGTCAACTGTTCAATACCTCATTGGGGATATGTAAAATTCGCTTGTAATCGTGTAGAAATCTCGCAAAATGTGAAAATCGACTAAAACCAGAGTGCTTTTTGTCATCTAAATTTACAATAATAACGGAGAAAAGGCCCTATATAGCGCAAGAAATAGGCCTGATACCACTGTATCAAACCTATGCTTCTTATATGGCGGAGGGAAAGGGATTGAACCCCTGCGCTGTTACAGCCTACGAGCTTTCGGCCCGCCTCTTAAGCCACTTGAGTATTCCTCCGTATGGCGCACCCGACATGAATCGAACATGCGACCTCAACCTTCGGAGGAGTTGCGCTCTAATCAACTGAGCTACGGGTGCACTGATGTGTTCTCCAAACGTGCCGCAATCATTATTTATACGCCCCACCCCAAAAGTCCATCACAAACCATTTAAAGTCTGCTTTTATCCAGCCCCTTCCTGACGCATTCTTTGCAAAAAGTGTTATAATTGAATGTGCACATAAAAAAGGTGACTAACTATTAAAAGTCAAGTACTTTTTGCAGATCAACAGTAAAAACCTCCATTATCCATACAGACTTAGAGGTTTGCTTTTGCAACAGATGACTTTTACTTAACCGCCACAGTTTAAGTAAGTGCTTATTTGAGTTTGGAAGGATCAAAATCCTCCTGATTCGTCTCTAGATGATGAATGATTCTGACGAGCTTTCTAGCGAGATGGACAAGAGCGACGCGATGGTGCTTACCTTCTTGTTTCTTCTTGTTGTAATAAACGTAGAGAACCGGATTATGAATCATCACCGTCATACAAACGTTGATCAGGGTGGCACGCAGATACTTACTGCCGCGTTTGACAAGCTTACCCGTTGAAGACATCGTTCCTGATTGCTTGATGCTTGAATCAAGCCCGGCATAGGACAGCATTTCAGCAGGATTTGAGAAAAGCGAGATGTCTCCGTATTCACATAGGATAGTGGCTGCAGAAATGACTCCGATGCCTTTGATGGTTTGAATCTTGGTTGGATACTGTTCCATCAATGCTTGGATCAGATGCTCGGTTTCATCGATATCCTTATTCAGCATTTCAACATATGAAATCGAAGTCTTTGGTGAAAAGCGAACAGTCGTCACAGGTCACACCGATGGTTGCCTTGGCGAGTTCCTTCAGTTTAACAAACTTGGGATAAGCTGAACTTGCCCACTTAGAGGATTTACGCACTTTGTCGTAGTGGTCATCATTCATCACTTGGCAGATTCTTTCAGGTGATGAAAAGCGCTTCCAAAATGTGTAAGGATGTCGCTGAGTAGCCTTGTTCTCGCATAAAAGGCTTATATTCGGGAAAAATCAGGTCCAAGGTCTTGGTCATCATGTTGTAGTGCATTGTACGCATCGAAATGAGTTTGGATCGTAACCGGGTTAATGATTTCAACGCACTTATATGATAGATTAGTGATGATAGGCTTTGTAGTCCACAGTCGTCGCCTATGATGAAATCATGTGCGCATCTTTCTTATCCGTCTTTGTTTTTCTCAGTGAGAATGGGCTTCGGAAAACTTCTTCACGAAAAGGATTGATCTCCCATGAATGTATATCCATGGGAGGCGAGAAGCGACTTCGAATTTTCACCGTAGTGACGGTGGCCTCAAGCCTATTATCATTTCTTGCTTCACATGGGGTTTAAGTCGATGCAGTAGTTCATTAAACCCAGATTAGCTCATTCTCGAAAGAACTGTTGGTCAACTGTTTTCAGTGGCGATGAAACAGTCGTGCTTCATACTTAGAATATCGATGCCGATATGGATCGTAAAGTACACCTCTCCTAGGGGATATCTTCGTACTTGTGGTAAGCCCGGCGTGTCTTTATCTCTATAATCATGTAAAAAGCCTCTTCAACCGCTTGAGTATTCCTCCATATGGCGCACCCGACATGAATCGAACATGCGACCTCAACCTTCGGAGGGTTGCGCTCTAATCCAACTGAGCTACGGGTGCACTGATGTGTTCTCCAAACGTGCCGCAATCATTATTTTAACACGCCCCACCCCAAAAGTCCATCACAAACCATTTAAAAAGTCTGCTTTTCATCAACCCCTTCCTGACGCATTCTTTACCAAAAAGTGTTATAATTGAATGTGCACATAAAAAAAGGTGATCAGATGAACGCTGTCTACAACCGATACGAACAAAAGTATATCCTGACGAAAGAAGCGCGGGATACACTCATACCGCTTCTTGAGACCCATCTTGACTACGACGCCTATAGCGGACCAAAGAAGTCTTACGTGGTCAGAAACATCTACTACGATACCGATGATTACAATGTCATCAGGGAAAGCATCCAAAAACCGGTCTACAAGGAAAAACTCAGACTGAGATGTTATGATGACCCGGTCAGTGATGATGATCTGGTCTATCTCGAGATCAAGAAGAAGTTCAAGGGACGCGTCAACAAACGACGGCTGGCCCTTTCTTACCGTGAGGCCAAAGTCCTGATGGAAAACCATCTTGCTCCCGACATGCCAAAAAGTCAGATCGCAAATGAGATCACCTATCTGATCGGACACAAACACGTCAAACCAGGGGCAGTGATCCGTTATCGCCGAACCGCGTTTGTCTCCTCAGATGAAACCCTCAGGGTCACCTTTGATCACGATATCATGTTCCTTGACCACAAGACCCACCGTGACACCAAAGACGGTGCGTTCAATCCCATCCTAAGTGATGCAGACCTTTATCTTCTTGAAATCAAATCAACCACCAATTTTCCCCTTTGGCTCGTCAAAGCACTGAGTCATATCCCCGTCTTCTCAAGAAGTTTCTCGAAGTACGGCGAAGCCTATCAAATCTATCTCGCAGGAGGAACCATCGATGCTCCAATCACTGATCAGCCTTGACATGAGCCAACTGACGTTGACCAATATCCTGATTGTTCTGATCTCAGCGACACTGCTCGGCCTGATTTTTGCCGGGGTCTTTGTCCTGACTCACAAAAACACTGTCTATGACCGGGCGTTCACGACAACGCTTGTCATGATGCCCGTCGTGATCTCAGTCATCATCATGCTTGTCTCAAACAATCTCGCGCGCGCCTTCAGTCTGGCGGGGGTCTTCACCCTGGTCCGTTTCCGGACCGCGATCGCTGATTCCAGAGACATCGCCTATATTCTGGGATCTGTCGGCATCGGCTTGTCCGCCGCTCTTGGTTATATCGCTTTCGCCTTGGTCATCACTGTCTTTCTGGCTGTTGTCCTGATCGGACTGTCGCTTCTATCAAAGAATCAGGATGTCACCAACCATGCCAGACTCAGAATCATCATCCCTGAGAACCTGAACTGCGCCAATGTGGCTTCGATGATATCTTCAAAGACTTCATGGACTCATGGCTTGGCTTCCAACGTGTCAAGACAACCACGATTTTGGAACGCTCTTCGAGCTGACTATGTGGTTCACATCAGAAGGACATCGATAAAAGCTGTTAGATTGATCGCATGAAGCGAAGGCGGCAATCTCACCATCACCTTGATGACCTCTGATTACGTCTCTTTGATGTCGACCGAATAGATGAAACCTGGTCAAACTCTTGGCGGTGTACCTCATGAAAAAAAAAAGCGAAATAGGCATTCCGCTTTGTTTGTTCATGGTCAGGACGACAAGATTTGAACTTGCGACCCCTTGCACCCCATGCAAGTGCGCTACCAAGCTGCGCCACGTCCCGACTTGAGCCCTTATATTATAACAAAAGTTTTGTTCAAATGAAAGAGAAAAACGTCAAATCACCGAGCGTAGACATCAAAAAGACCGCATCTGTTCCAGATACGGTCATTCGGTCATTTGGCGAGTGATCCCATCGGGTCCCAAGGTTTCAGAACCACGGGAGGCTGATCCCATGCAGCCCGTTGTTCAGGGGTCAACCTATCGATATGGATGACGGCCTGATAGACATATTTGTCGAACCAGGTATCGGTTGCGAGATAGTAACCCTTGTTGCCGTTTGCATCGCCCCAGCTGTTTTGGATCTTCCAGCGATTTGGTTGATCATCATCCAGATTGACGCCGGTGATCACCATGGCATGATTCATCGCGCTTTGGGCATAATCCAGTTCATCCGACTTGGTCATAAAGAGATCCAGACCGGTCATCTCTTCGATGTCATAGGACTGGTCGTCCCAGACACCACGCGTACGGTCACCATAACGGGCGACATCCGATCCAAACCAGACAAGTTCATGATCCAAAAGTTGTTTGACCACCAGCGCTTTCAGATCAGCCATCGGCAGATTCAAATACTTGATCTCACGACCGCCAATGACATTGCCAAGATAGCCGACCGTATAGGTCTTCATATATGGTTTGTCCTTGGTCGGGGCGTTGATGATACTGACGTAATCTTTCAGGATATCGCCAACCGCTTCCAAGTAAAATGCCTTGGGCGTCAGATTCTTTTTGATGTGGTAAACGTCCTCTTTGTCCACATATTCGAAATCAAAGGTGCTCGGTGGTGTTCCAAAATTGGTGGAGAGGAACGTATGGAGCTCATCCAATGCCGTTTGCTTCAAACCTTCAATGGCATCGGTTTTTCCTTGCGCCTTCAAAGCTCTCGCATCAGCGGCATATTTGCGCAACCGCACATTGATGATCTGATTCTTGAAGCGGGTGCCACTGCTGCTCTTGGTCTCTTCCATGGCCTCTTTGGGGACAATGCCATATTTCTCAACCAAAGAGACAAACATGTCCCATTGGCCTCCGTCTTGGATACCGGTCTTCAAGAGATGCTGCAAGGTCCGGTCATCGGGATCAACATCGAGGAAATCATCCATGGCCTCGATGAAATAGTTGATTTTTTCAAGCTTGTCATAGTACGCCTGATAGTTTTGTGAGAGTTCAAAGGTCTTTAGGCCATAGGTTGCGGCAATCCGCTCCCGCAAAAGGTTGAGTCCGGCAAAGAGCCAGCAACGCCCGCTTTGTTTTTGCCAGGTGACAGGCATCGTCTTGATTTCCTTTGAAAACCTGAATTGCGTTTTCGGAATGGTTTCAAGTTTGGTAAAAAGTGTATGTAACTCATTGTTCACCAAGACCCTTGACAATGCTTTTTGAACAGGTTTCTTCTCATAGGATTGGTTCAACTGGTTCAGTGTCTCAAATGTGATAGGTTTCATATCTGTCCTTTCTAGGATCCCAAGATCCGATCGTCTTTGAATGTCTCAACAATCGCGTAGTCATTGTCCTTGACGATGACAAGCGAGGTGTTGACGAAGTTGATGATGTTGGAGACGCGTTGTGGTGGAACCGCGATCAAGAGCTGGATCGAAAGACTGTTATAGAATTTCATCATCGCATCGATACGGCTCTCATCCATGTTGTTGAAGGCTTCATCAAAGAGCACGATGCATCCGGCATCGATACGTTTGTTCTTGGTCAGAAGCTGTTGGAAAGATGCGGCGATGACGATGTAGAAGGGGACTTGCGTCTCCCCACCACTCTTCTCCTTGGAGACCTTGGAGAAGAAGGAGGTGTTGCCGTTCAAGTTGGTGACTTCGATGTCATAGGACATGTAGTTGCGGTAATCAAGGAACTTGAGCATCAATTTGTCGTATTCCGGATCAGAAGAAGAGATCTTCTCAAAGAGTTCCATCAAAATCGAGGCATTGCGCTTGGTCAGGTTCTCGGTGAAGAGGCTATGGGTTGAAAACGCGTCATTGCCCATGATCATGTCATAGTAAGGTTTGTAGTCAGGATCCTCAGCCGCCCGGCAGAGCAGTTGATAGGAATCCGAACCGAAGGTCTTGCCGTAAAGGGCGATGTTCAGATCAGCGATTTGCTGTTGGGCGTTTTCAATTGAAGCCCTTAGTTTGTTCACGAATTCTTCCTTGAATCCGATTTCGGAGTTTCTCCTTAAGTCGGTCGCTTCCTGTTCATAGCGGATCAGGTTGTTGTTTCTGATGATGTTCGCTTCTTCCTCATAATGAATGAGTTGGTCGACCATCGCTCCGGCTGAGAAATGATAGGCCATGATGTATTGTCTCATCAAGTTGATCAGTTCGGTCTCACCCTTGATGACTTGGGTATTCAGTGAGGCCGTTGACTGGGCCAGATAGTTTGAGATGGCGTCATGGTCTTGCTTGTATTTGACTTTGAGGGCATAGAACTGGGTGTTCGCCATGCCGAGTTTCTCGGGATGTTTGCGGGCCAATTCGGTCTGTTCATCCATGAACTTGTCAAGTTTGTCCTTGATTTCCTCAATGTGATTTTGGGTTGTCTGCCGTTGATCCCTAAGCGTCGCGATGTCACCGACAACTTTTTCAGAATCCAGACGCAGCTGCTTTCTAGATAGGCGTTCTTCTTCGATGCGCTTGTCTAGCTGTTCAAGACGGGTATCTTTCTCAAGGGCATTGATCTGCTCTTCCAAATCGATGTATTCGCGACGGGTCTGTTTGATCAGGTCAAAGAACCTGAGCAAATTCTGATGGACAATCTGACCCGCTTTGGACTGATTGAGCAGGCGTTGGATCTTATCGTTCTTGGTGGTCATCTCATAGAGCTTGTCCATTTGTTTCTCTAATGACTCAAGATGCTTGGTTTCCATCGTGATTTGCAGGGCCGTGGCGGACTTGCCGATATAAGGGGTCTCATACGCCCGGGGATTGATTTGTCTGGCGGTATGATTCGAATAGGTCATACAGGTCGGAGTGATGGCCCGGTGGTAGTTTTTGAGATCCTTGGCCTCCTCAACGCAATAAAGTGAGTTCAACATCATGTTGATGGTCTGTCTGGCGTAACGATGATCGGTTGTGACCATCTCAGCCAGAGTTCCAGCGGCGGTATCGTCATAGGCGTTAAGCTTCTGGGTGTTCACCAGACCAACCCCATAGATCCGCTCTTCGAACTTGACCCGGTCATAGATTTCCAAGGCATCATTGAAGTAGGATGGATCGACGATGACATCAAAGCGCTGGGTGTTCAAAAAGCCTTCAAGGGCGTTACGCCAGTGCTCGTCAGCGACTTCAATCAGTTCACATAGGGGTCTCACCCGAACGTCTTTGCGGTAAAGTTCGGAAAGGCCACCGTTAAGGGCATTGATCAGCTTCTCAACGTAAGGCGGATAGGTCTTGATGGCCCGTTTGAGTTGTTCCAAACGGGTCCTGACGGTTCTGATCTCATCGGAGAGCTTGGTTTTTTCGGTCTCAAGCTTGTCTTTTTCGATGGCGTATGCCTGAAGGTATGCCTGGATGTCACGGGCGGCCATGGTGAGGTGGTTTTGAAGGTCATCGGGATTCAGATTATCCTGGTTTTGTTGATAGTATGTGACAAAACTCTTGATGGCCTGGGCGGGAATATGGATTTGCAGCTCTTTGGCGAGCTGGAATTCCTTTTCAAGATTATCCCTGACGAGGCCGATGGTTTCCTTCTGGGCCTCAAAGTCCACCGCCTTCTTCTCAAGTTTTTCCTGATAGGTCTGGAGCGTGCGGTTGATATCGTTGTCGCTCTTGGCCCGTTCAAGGTCATAGATTTTTTTCTCACTCTCATCGATCATATTGTCGATGTGGGCCTTATCATCACGCAGGGCGGAAAGCGATTGTTCGATCACATTCAGCTTTTCTTCGTTCTCGCGGATGAATGATTCCCTTTTTTCAACCCAGTTCAGCTGATCGATCAGGACATTGATGTCTTGTTGTTCCCGGTTTTCCCTGATCTCGTGTCCGACTTTGACGATGTTATCTAGCTTCTCTAGTTTCTCGCGGTCGTGTTTGATCTGGGCTTCGACTTTCTTCAGCTGGGCAACATTGTTCTTGAGTGACTGGATATCAATCGGATCATCATCAAGCAAAAACTCAAAGACGAACTGCTGCAAGTCAATCGATCTGAACGCGAGTGCTTTGGGAAGAATCTTGGCATATTTTGTGGCGTCCATACCGAAAAAGCGGGCCAAGGCCTCGCGGTACTTCTTCTGGGTATCAAAAGGATCGAGATCAATACCCATGTTCTTCAGGTATTTCTTCATATCCTTGTAGTCACGGGGATATTTCTTGGCCAAAAAGAGTTCATCGTGGATCGATAAGCCTTCGAGGATATAGAAACGTTCCTTCAAGGTCGCCCCTTTCGGCAAATCAAGGACACAACCGATGATTGAATACCGTTTGCTTTGTTCATCGAAGAACTCAAGGGCCAAATGGGAAACGACATCGCCGTTTCTGAGATACTCCTTGTTCTCAGCGCCAATCCGACCCCGGACGTAGCCATCAAGGGTTCTTTTGGCATCATCAGTGGCGGCGATGTTGAACTTGGTGCCGCCGCGACCACCAACAAAGAGATATTGCATGGCATCAAGGAGGGTTGATTTCCCCGAGCCATTTTCCCCGGAAATCAAGGTGTTGTCCTTGATATCGATGGTCTGGTTCGTGAAGAGGTGCCAGTTCACGAGCTTAATCTTCGTCAGCTTCTTCATTGTCCTCTTGAGCCCCTTCCATATAGCCGTCGAGCTTGTCGACAACCTCTTTGATGCCTTCTAGGTCAGTGACATAGACGATGGTCGGATAGATCTTGATCCGGGCATCATCATGCAGACCTTTGTCAATATAATCGATGATGTTATAATTGCGCATCATCACCAATGCCGGTTTCAACCGGTCTTTGGTGATGCGTTTGTGGTCGAGATAACCGATTCTGGTCAGTTCGCTGTGCACTTCATGAAGATAGATCTCTACGTCATCATCCAAGGTCACCAGATCCATCTTGCGCTGATAGAGAATGCGCAGGACCAGGATCAGGACGCTTTCGGTCTTCCTGAGACGCAGGTGGTTGTAGACGCTTTCGTTCTTGATGAAGACGACTTCGTCCTCACGTTTGATATTCAGTTCGAAATCGGTCAACGCCAAGAACGCTTCAAAAACTTCCTTGTATCCGAGGATGAAACGGTAGTCATTGGCATCAGCAATCTTGCGTTTGGTGATGAAATTGACCTGAAACAGCTTGTTGATGATGCGTGAGAAGATGGTTTTTTCGCCTTCTTTGAAGGCCCCATATTGCTCATTGAAGACTTTGAGTGCTGTGTTTTTGGTCATCGTTAAACCCCCTTGATCAGGAAATTTTTGAACCTGATGGTTTGCGTTTTGACCTCATGGTCAAGGATTTCGATATCATAATGCATACCGACGGATTTCGAATAAAGGAAAATCAGGATGAGTTTGACGTAATCCTCTTGGGTATCAAGCGGGACATCCTTGGCCTCAAGCCGTACTTTGCCTGCCATGAGGGTGGTGACATAGCGATTGATCTCTTTCTTGCCGTAGATGCTGTTTTTGAGCAAGTCACGGATTTTCTGGGCCCGATAGTCCCCAGAAATCAGATCATCCTCAAAGTAAATCTCTTCTGGTTCCGGTTCTTTGCGCATCCGGCGTTGGCTGTAAAGGGATTCGGTATCGAGATTTCGGATGTTGACTAGGTTGAACAATCCCGAATAATCAACATCATTTCTTTTCATGATGATGGTGAACAAACGGTTGAAGATACCTTCGATGTCATCAGATCGGTTGGTCAAAAAGAGAATCTTTGATGCGGCGGCACTGATGTATTGTTCATTCTTCTTGTCAATGGCCAAAATCAGATGCTCAAGGGCAGTGAAACTGTCCATGATGTATCTGAGACGGGCCTCAATATAATGAAAGGCCTCATTATAATTGTCGATGCGTTTGACCAATTGGACATTCTTGGCCAGCAGATCCATCGTCTCCTCGTCATTGATAATGCCAGAAATCGCCGCGAGGATCCCTCGCTTGTATCTGGGGAGACTGTCTGTCGTTTTCAAATTGTAATAGGCGGAATCGAAAAAGTCCTGCTTGTACTCAACAAGCAACTTTTCAAGAAGTTCATGCAAATCATCTTTTTTCGCTTTCTTGGTGATGTCGTAGTAGTAACGGTAGATGTTGGCCTTGAGTGACTTCAGTTTCCTGATTATGTCATTGGTCTTCAGATAGGCTTGTTCAAGAACTCCGATGCCTTCATTGATTGTGAAGGATGTCAAAAGAGAGTACACGGTGAAGATCTCTCCGGTATACTCGTTTTGTGTCAGACGGACCATGTGTTCAAGGGCATCAATCATCTGGATCGAATAATCGAAGAGGTTGATCGATGTCTTGTAATCTCCAAGTTCTTCTTCTCCAAGCCAACCGTTTTTCTTCAAGATATTGATGACATGGATGGCTTTTTGTCGGCTCGTCCGGGCAGCTTCATCTTCCTCGACATCCTCGAAAGTCTGTTCCTCGGCGTCATCGAAATAGTCAATCAGACGTTGGATGACAAATTCACGATCGCCTTGGAACGCGTCTTCGATCGAGTCGATCGCGTGGTAGATGACAAAGATGCAGTCGATGTACAAGCGGCGATTCGGTGAGGCGAGCACACTGAAAAATGTGTCTGGAATACGGTCAAACAGATGTGCCATGTGCGCCTCCTTTTTATTTTAATAAAAATAAAACACGTCTTTCTTGTCTATTGTATCATGAGAGAACCGATTTTTGCCATTTTTGTAAGGATTTAAGCCTGAAAGAAGCCGTTTTCCATGGTCTCATCAAGGTTGGTCCTTAGGTCATTGGGCAAAATGCCTCACTAGAGCAAAAAAAGGCTCAACGAGCCTTTCGTCTAAGACAGTTGCCGTCGACGCAGTATTCGCTTTTCGATTGTTCGAGCAAGGCCCGATTGATCCCTAACAACAACTGATCGACGCTTTGATAGCCTGGCAACCTGATGGTGCCATTGATCCTGATATGAGGGACTTCGTGGATGCCTTTCATGATCGCATTCTCACGGTTCAGACTGACTGCGTCCAGATAGAGATCGCTTGCGAGCACTTCAAGGACGGCTTTCTTTGGCAGTCCCGTATCCGTGGCGACCTCAAGGAGCACGTCATGACGGCTGATGTCTTGTTTGCGGCAATAAAATGTGTGATAGATCCGTTTGTTGTACTCAAAAGCAAGCCCATAACGTTTGGCCAAATGGGAAAGACGATGGGCGTCAGTCACGGAGACCGGACGGATGTCGTGGACCCCTTTGATGTGAGAAAGATAGTTTGTGGCCTCGTCATCATCTAGAAGATGGTGACGGGCAATCAACGTCTCAAGGGAGCAGTCATCCGTTTCGGGATCAAAGCCTGGGACCATCTCATAACTCCGATAAAACAACTCCACATCATCAAAATGGTAGTTGTCAATGATGTATTCTAGGTTTTTGTGGACCATGTATCCGAAAGGACACAGGTAATCGAGCCAAAATTCGATTTTCATGATGCGTTTCCTCTTGGATTCATGTTGTTCTGCATCAATTTTAACAGGAAGCGAAAACGCATTCAACTCTAACGCAACGTCACATGTGAGTGACCTATGATTGACCTTGATCGAAGACTGTCTTACCGGCCACCACTGTCAGCACGTTTTTGGCCTGATCGAGATCTTTGGGATCCAAGGCCTCAAGGTCCTGGTCAAAGACAGTGAAGTCGGCGACGAATCCCTTCTTGATCATACCCCGATCGGCATGATAGGTCGGGACATTCGCCCCTTGGGTGTAGAGCCTGATGGCCTCATTGATGGTCAGTCTTTCCGCTGGGGTATCAACCGAACCATCGTGGTCCGAGACTCTTGTCACCGCCGCCTTGATGCCTAGAAGCGGATTGGGGATCTCAACTGGTGCGTCACTGCTTCCCGCCAATGTCAAACCCGCTTTCAGATAGGTTTTGAAGGGATAGATGAGCGCTGGCAGAGTACTGAAATACGCCAGTCCCCAGGGCAGGTCAGTCGAGATGAACTGCGGTTGGATGTCTAGGACAACGGGCATGCCTTTCATCTGCCGGACGGTCTCAAGATCAGCGAAAGACGCATGGATGATCCGGTCGTGAAGACCGTTTTGCGGGGGATTTTTCCTGAGGATCCTGACCACATCGGAGAGACCTTGGTCACCGATGACGTGAATGGCTGCGGTCAGATAGTTACGTCTGATTTTCTTCATCAGTTTCTCAAGGGCAGCCCCTTCGATCACGACCAACCCATTAGAGTCCGACCCTTGATACGGTGCATGCATGAGAGCAGTCCTTGAAGAGAGGGTGCCATCATAGAAAATCTTGATTGCGCCCAACTGCAAAAACTCGGTCTGGTCAAGAAATTGACGTCTGGATTTCAAAAAGTCGGCGAAAATCTCATGATGCATCAACAGATGGGCCCGAAATGGATGATCTTCTAGAACCCTTTCAACGATTCTCAAGGTTGGTTTGTAGCCATTGTAATATGCAAGATCATCACTGTGGGCACCAGTGATGCCATAAGACCAAAGTGACTTGATCGCGGTCTCAAGCATTTCTTCAAGGTCATCATCAGAGACAGCTGACATGGCCTTGATGGCTTTCTCGGCCATTGCCTCGGTCAAGATGCCATCTTCTGAGTCAATGCCAGCCAGGGTCAAGAGGACACTGTTGACAGTGACGCTATGATAATCATTGTGTCTGAGCAGAATCGGATGAGTATCGCTTACGGTATCAAGATCAAAGCGGTTCAATCCAAGATCCACATAACCGATGGCATATAACGGTTTGTCTTTGAACACCTGGTTGAGAGTTTCCATCACGGTCTTCAAATCCCGTGAGAGACCCAGATCAGGCACACTCAGTTTCATGCCATAGCCAAACAAATGCATATGGGCATCGACGAATCCGGGATAAAGATGAGCCCCTTTCAGATCCACCACAGTCTTGTATGACTTCTTTGGATCAGGTGCTGTATCAATGATATATCCATCCTCACAGGCGATGGCTTCAAGGATTGTGTTGTTGTCATCCATCGTGTGGATGACCCCATTGGTGTAGAGTGTCATGATTTGAACCTCCAGTTTCAAAAAATAAAAAAAGCGCTCACCTTGATTGTACCACAGTGAGCGCTTCAGGTCACTTTTTGTTCTTCTGGATGGCTTCGACCGTCCCGGCAAAGATGCCGAAGAGGATGCCGACAATAGGCCAGATGATCCAGGTGATCCCCCATCTGCCAGTCAGAAAGCTGATCAGCAGATAGACGATGACGGTCAGTGGAAAGACAATTCCGGCCACGAGGTCGGTGATTTTCTCCGCCCGTTTCATCGCTGGTGAATGATCGCCTTTTTTGAGCAGACGGTTATGAATGCCCATGATGACACCACGCCTGATCAAAAGCCAGATGGCCGCGGCAATGACAATCATTCCAAAAGCCACCAGGTATGTACCGAACTCCGTGAACAAAGCCGCGATCACAAAGAAGATCGATGACCCAATGATGGTCATGACACCCCAGAGTATCCCGTTTCGATAGATTGGCTCATAAAGATCCGAAGATGCTTTGATGGTGGCCTTCGCATCGGATGCGAGATGGAAATCAACTTCAAGATCCTTGGTTTTCGCCCCCATCGCCATACCGGCACTGATGAAGAGACCAATCGCGGGAACGAGCAAGACGATGAAAGGAAGACTTCTAAGGACATCAAAACGTCTGGCCGCTTCATGTTGAAAGACAATCCCTTCGAGCATGACCACCATGGCCATGCCGAAAATGATCATGAAGACACCCCAGGCGACTTTCTTGACGTTGTCATGATACGTCTTGATGATGGCAGTCGCCTGATCACGGTCAATCATGGTGACGTGATCATCTGAGGCCTTGATGCCAAGCTCATCAAGGAGTTCGGAAATATCACCGAACTCAGAGATCACGAGGCCTAGAGCCTCATGCTCACTTTTGCCTTCGTTCTTGTAATCCTGATACTTCTGGACCATCATGTCAAATAAGTCATCTTTGGCCTTCATGACATCTGGCCGGTTCGGCAGTGTGTCAAACAGGTTGTCTAGAAATGTGCGGATTGTATCCATCTTCAATTCTCCTTCTTGACCAAGCGGTTGATGACATCTTTTGTCAGCGCCCATTCGGTGATTTTGTCTTCGAGGTGTTTCTCACCCCGGTCGGTGATTCGGTAATACGTTCTTCTTGTCTCGCTACCCATCGGATTCTCATCAACTTCGATCAGGCCTTGCTTCTCGAGCCTTTGAAAGGCTGTGTAAAGCGTTGTTTCTTTCATGATGTACTTGCCTTCGGTTTTATCCCTGATGGTTTTTGAAATATCATAACCATAGGATGGCCCTCTCTTCAAGATCGAAAGGATGATTGTGTCATTGTAGCCACGGATGATATCACTTGAGATCATGTCACACCTCCTACTTCGACTGCCGTAGTAATTTCATTCTATCACAACTACTACGGCAGGTAAAGTACTTTTTTGCATTTTGTTGATTTATTTACATTGGGCAAATGTGATACCTATCTTGTAAAAAGACTGTAACTGGGGTAAAGTGGACGTAACATCCCATAGAAATAGGTGCTGATATGAACATTCCCCTTCTTCTTGAAACACTCACCATCAAAGAAAAAGCCTCTTTGTTGTCCGGGCTGGACCAGTGGCATACCAAACCGGTCAAACGGCTCGGGATCCCTTCCATCCTGATGACCGACGGGCCCCATGGCATCCGCCGTCAGGTCACTGAGAATGACATGATTGGCATTCATCCTTCCGCGAAAGCGACGTGCTTTCCTCCGGCCGTGAACATGGCTTCGACATTTGATCCGTCCTGTGTCAGGTGGCTTGGAAATCTGATTGCCAAAGAGGCCAAGTCAGAAGGCGTCTCAATCGTCCTTGGGCCTGGCACGAACATCAAGCGTCACCCTTTCGGAGGACGCAACTTCGAGTATTTCTCCGAAGATCCGATGCTCTCAGGCATCATGGCTTCAGCTTATATCCAAGGGGTTCAAGAAGAGGGTGTCGGGACATCACTCAAGCACTTCGCGCTCAACAACCAGGAAACATCACGGATGATGCACAATGTCATATGTGATGCGCGCGCCCGTGAGGAGATTTATCTAAAGGCCTTCAAGATGGCGGTCACAAGCGCCAAACCATGGACCATCATGACGTCATACAACCGGGTCGGTGGCATCTATGCCTCAGAACACCCTGATCTGATCCGACAAACCCTTAGGGAGGCCTGGCACTTCGATGGGGTCACAATCACTGACTGGGGCGCGATGAACAACCGGGTTGATGCCTTGAACGCCGGTTTGGATCTTGAGATGCCCTCATCCAACGGCCATACCGACAAACAGATCGTGAAAGCCATATCCCATCATCAGGTCAGTCATGAGGTCCTAGACGACAGTGTCAAGCGGATGCTTGAACTGATCGAAAAGGCTACGAACCATCTTGACTTGGATGCGACCTATGATCCTTTGGCCCATCACGCTCATGCAAGGCGTATCGCCTCGGATTCGATGGTTCTCCTTAAGAACAATGGGGTCTTACCGCTCAAAGCCACCAAAAAGAAGATTCTCATCATCGGTCCCTTCGCCAAAAAGCCCCGTTATCAGGGGAGTGGCAGCTCAAAGATCAATCCGACCATGGTCGATACCCTTGATGGGATTCTAAGGACTGAGTATCCGATGATCGATCTCACCATCATCGATGATTTTGAAAACACCTTGACGGAAAGAGGTGACCTGATCAAGTCGCTTGAAATGATGACGGATGACATGGACCATGTCATCGTCATGGCTGGTCTTCCGGACGTGATGGAATCAGAAGGGTTTGACCGGACGACCTTAGGTCTTCCAGAGGAACAAAACAAGGTGATTGAGGCCCTTGTCAAGAGACTGGATGATGTCATCGTTGTCCTTTCAAATGGATCGCCAGTCACAATGCCTTGGATCGATTCAGTTGGTGCGGTTCTAGAGACCTATCTCGGCGGGCAAGCCCAGGCGGGTGCGACGGCGGACATCCTGTTTGGCAACGTCTCACCATCTGGACGTTTGGCGGAAACCTTCTATCTTGACAACAAGGACTGTCTTGCTGACAAGAACTTTCCCGGAGACCGCATGCAAGTGGTCTATCACGAGTCACTCTTCGTTGGTTACCGGCAAACAACCACCATGAACACGCCGGTGCTTTTCCCATTCGGATTTGGATTGTCCTACGCGACCTTTGAATACAGCGGTCTTGCTGTCAAGAGGACTGACAAAGAGGTTTTGGTGACGGTGTCAGTGACCAACACATCCGCCATTCTTGCCAAGGAGGTCATCCAGGTCTATCTTGAACCACAAAATCCCTCGGTCACGAAAGCGAAACGGACACTTGCCCAGTTTGACAAGGTGTCCTTGGCCCCTGGTGAGACCAAGGAAGTCACTTTGAAGATTCCGATGGATGCGTTCATGCATTTTGATCTCAATCAACATCAGATGGTCACAGATGGGGGAATCACGCATATCCAAATCGCCAAGAACGCCCATGAGATTTTGCTTGAAGCGGCCATCACCGTACCCAAAGACCCATATCCGATGACCCCTGATCCCTTTCCTGAGAATCTTTGCGATCTTCTTGATCAAACGGTTTACGAACGTCTTCTTGGCACTCAAATCCCCACTCCCGATCCCATTTTCCCTTATACGGTCATTTCTCCACTTGAAGATCTCAAGTACCGTGCTTTGGGACGAATGATCCTGAGGATCGTTGATCGGACACTGAAACAAAGGATGACCTCAAGTACCGATGCTGTGGATCTCAAGATGATCGATGAGACCAAACGATCACTCCCTTTGAAGAGTCTCACATCCTTCGCCGGGATACCTCCCCATCAGGTCAAAGGGCTCATCCATCTTCTGAACCACCGATATCTCAAGGCCTTGTGGACCTTGATGACAAAAAAAGGCTAATCAAATAGCCTTTTGATGTCATCGTATGAAAAGCCTTGAGCCAACAGCTTGTTGATGATGAAGGGACGTAACGTTTTGGCGTCCTTTTTTTCTTTGTATAAGGCCATCAGTTTCAGATAGGTCTTTTTCAAGATGGCCAACTCATCTTCCTGATAGGCATCACTGACGTGGTTGAGCGCATCATCCACACTGTCAGTTGAAAAGCCTTTGCGTATGAGATGGGCCCTGACGGTCTCCATCGTTTTGCGGTAACTCTTGCCTTTCATCTGTCCGATCATCTTTCTGGCCAAAGGACTCACGATTGATCCCTCATCGAGGGCCATCAAGTGACGGCCAATGATCTCATCATCAACCCCTTTGGCTTTCAGTTTGGCTTTGATCAGTTTGGGTCCTTCGGATGCTTTCTTGTTGTCGAGATAGGCTTTCACGTAACCATCATCGTTTAGAAATCCGTAGGACTGATAACGATCGATCAACGTCTTGATGACAGCCTTTGAAGCCCCTTTGTCCAAGAGCAATGTCTCAATCTCATGAGTGGTCCTAAGACGTGACATCTTTTTCGCGGCCAGACGGTCAAAGACAATGAGGTCATTGTCATACAAAAGAGCGTTCAATGTTTGTTCATCAATGTCAAGGATGTTTCTTAACCGGTATTTGACAACCACTTCCGGCTCCAACTTGTAAGACTGATCCAAGACATTCAGGACATAGTGCTTTTGTTGTTTGGAAAGGGTGAAATCCATCAGCCCGAGCTCCCGATCATATCAAGCACGTCTTGGAGCTGCAAATCCAATTTAGGATCAGATGAAAGCATCATATAGTGGTCGTGGATGGCACGGGCAGTCACGATATCAAGCCGACCACTCTCTTCAATGCCTTTCATGGCTTGAAACTGAAGCAACGCATCTCTTGTCGCCAGATCGAAATAGCCATCGGTCCTGATGGAAAGATCAAGGACATGGGCGAGAAAGGCTTGGAATGGGGCCAGTGCCAGATTGACCTCATCATAGACAACATCGCCTTCATAAACCGGAAGATTAAGTGAAAGAATGCCGGTCTGGATGACTTCATCAACCGCCAAGGGATCGGTGTTGACCGTCTTGCCATCATCATAGGTCCAAATGCCTTCGGTATAGACAAGCATGTATCTGATGTCATCAATGTCAGCCAGGACCACTTGGTTCTGATAAACGCCCTTGCCATATGTTTCGACCCCGTATAAGGGATAACCACCATAGGACGACATCGCCGCGGCGAGCACCTCAGCGGCGGAGGCGGAGTGTTCATTCACGAGCAAAGCGATCTGATAGGGTTTAGGCTCTGACAATCCTCCAAAAAAGGATCGTTTCTCACCGGTTCTGGGAATCATTTCAAACAATGTTGTCTCGATGTCACGTGGCAACAATTGCTGGATGATCCCGGGAATCAAGGATGATTGACCTTCGTTATGAAGGGCTGATAGCGCTCCTCCGGGATTGTCGCGAAGGTCAATCAAAAGCGTCTTGTTCGAGGCGTCATCAAGCAGGAATGAGGCCTCGAGATCAACAAGCAGATCTGAAAACACTTTTGCGGTTCCAGGCGTGACATCCTCTTGATATCCGGAGAACTGATTGATCCTGATATAGGCGACATCATCCATTTCCAGATCAAGGGTGTAGGCGGTTGGTGTCTCAATCATCTGATAGGTGAGATCAACTTCATGGGTGATCTCATCAGGTGTCATCACGACAAATGTCTTGGTCTCACCCTCACTTGCGGAAAGCAGACCAAAGCGTTCAAGATCGGTCTCAAGGTCCTTGAAGTAGACCGTTCGATCGGTTTCTACGACACCAATGATCAGATCATTGGGATAGATCAGGCCATCAGCTGGTGCCTCGTGGTGCACGTAGACCACCCGTAGCGCACCTTCATCCATGACATAGGAAATGCCAATGCCCACATAAGATTCATCACCACTAGGTGACAAATTGATTGGAATGGCCTCAATTCTAGTGTATGGATCATCATTGACGTCCCCAAACGTGGCCACGATGGCTTCGATCTGGGCGACGTAAGCGGAAGCCAGATCATCTTCACCTAGTTCATAGTAGTAATAGTTGTCAAAGGTTTCACTGATATAGTCAAAGAGCTCGTCTCCCTCGCCATATGGCAAAAACGGAAACAAGTCAGATGCGAAATAACCGGTCAGAAATGAGAGAATCACCGCTGCCAGGAAAATGATGCCCAATCGTTTGTTCGTCATTGATATGACCCCCTTGTGAATCCCTGACCAAGCACTTCCTTGGTTCTTGAGACAAACGTGAACGCCTTTGGATCGGTCATTCGGATCAGTCTTTTGAACACATATAGCTGACGTCTGTCAACCGTGCAGATCAGCATATCTTTCTCCGATTTGGAGTACCCACCCCTGACCTTGACATCGGTGACCCCACGGTCAAGTCGGGCATAAATCTCATCTTTGATCAGGGCGGCATGATCCGTCACGACGAAAGCCGTGTATCCTGAGCGACCTTCGATCGCAATCCGATCAATCACAAAGCCCGAGAGAATCATGGCAAAAAGGGCATAAAGACCAAGCTCGACGTCAATGAACATGGCAATCAGGATGATCGTGCCATCAGAGACATACATCGCCGTTGAGAAAGGAATGTGCAAAAACTTGTGGGCGATGTTCTGAATGACATCGATGCCCCCTGTCGTGCCGTTGTTTCTAAGGACAAGTCCTAGACCAATGCCGACAAGCAGTCCCCCAAAAAGGGTTGAGATCAGCAATGGACTTTCCTCAAGATGCCTGGTGATGGCATCTTGACGGATGGTCTTTTCAAGGACAAACAAGACCGTTGGCGAGAGCAGACTCGCATAGAATGTCTTGAGGAAAAACGTCTTTCCAAGCACCAGAAATCCAATGATCAGCAAGACGCCATTGGCGATAAAGACAAACAAAGACACCGGGATGATGTCCTTTAGAAATACGGCTACGCCCATGACGCCACCGATCACGAGGGCTTGCGGCAACAAAAAGAAGTAGAAGCCCAAGGACAATAGCACTGTCCCGATCGTGATTTCGATCAATTCTCTGCGTTTTGCCTGGCTCACCGCTCGTGCCCCGATTTCAAATAGGCGTTGATGAACCCGTCAATGTCACCATCCATGACATCATTGACTTGTGAGACCTCAAACGATGTCCGGTGATCCTTGACCATCTGGTAAGGATGAAAGACATAAGAGCGGATTTGAGAGCCCCAGGCGATGTCTTTCTGTTCGCCTTTGATGGCCTTCATCTCCTCTTCTTGTCTTCTGATTTCTTCTTGGACAAGTTTGGTTTTGAGGACCGACATGGCGGTCTCCCGATTTTTGATCTGGCTCCGCTCATTTTGACACGTCACCACGATGTTGGTCGGCAGATGGGTGATCCTGACGGCTGAGTCAGTCGTATTGACGCTCTGTCCTCCGGCCCCACTGCTTCTGTAGACATCGATTTTCAAGTCTTCGTCCTTGATCTCGATGTTGATCTCATCATCGATCACGGGCATCACATCGACCGAGGCAAATGAGGTATGCCTTCTGGCATTGGAATCAAAGGGTGAGATCCGGACAAGACGGTGAACGCCCCGTTCAGCTTTTAAGTATCCATAAGCATAATCGCCTTTGATTCTCATCGTGACACTCTTGATGCCGGCCTCATCACCGGCTTGGTAATCAAGAATTTCCAATCCATAGCCCCGTTTTTGGGCATACCGCTGATACATCCGGTGGAGCATGTCGGCCCAATCCTGGGATTCGGTGCCACCAGCACCGGGATGCAATTCAACAAGGCAGTCGCTTAAGTCATACGGACCATTCAAAAGGGTTTCAAGTTCGAAGATTTTCATGGTTTTTTGGAGTTGGTCGATATCAGATTCCAAGATATCCCATTCCTCACTGTCCTCTTCGGCGATCTCAAACCATTCGGTCAGTCCCTGGAACTTATTTTTAAGGTCAGCAAGCTTCTCGAGCTTCGAGTTGATGACTGAAACCTCTTTGGTCGTCCGTTTGGCTTGATTGGGTTCTGACCAAAACGTTGGTGACATCATGTCCTGATTCAGTTTTTCTAAAGTCTTTTTGAGCACTTCGGGACGGATCGCGGCATCAAGGGCATCAATCGTCTCTTTGAAGTTGGCAAGGACCTTATTCACTTCATACCGTTCCATGATGGGCTCCTATCGCCACGGCAAATTCCGTTGGCCACGATTTTTGCGTACTTTGGGCTTTTTGGGTCTGGCATCGGTCGTGCCCTGGTTGGTCGAGGTATTCTTGACCACGGCCTCACGTTCGATGTTGTATTGGATTTGGGCGCGGATGGCATATCTGGTGATGTCCCGTCCGATGTTCTTGACCATCTCATTGAACATGTTGAGACCTTCTTGTTGATAGATGATCAAGGGATTTTGTTGCCCATAGGATTGCAAAGTGACCCCTTGCCTGAGCTCACTCATGGCATCGATGTGACGCATCCAGTAGGTGTCGATGACCCTGAGCATGACCACTTTGAGAAACTCATTGAAAACAGGGGCGGGAACGAGGTCTTTCTTGCGGTCAATCTCCTGATCCGCAAGACCCAAGATGTGTTCATTGACCTCAACCTCATCCATTTGTTCAAGGGTTTCCCGGTCAAGGGTATCCGGTGGGAAAATATTGCCATTGAAGGTGGCAATAATCTGGTCATCATCAATATCGTATTCGTTCTTTCCAACTTGGTGGATGAACTGCTCGATGGTGGTTGATATGCTCGTCCTGATGGTGTCTCTGACCTGGTCTTCGATGGACTCAAGGGTCAGGACGTCACGGCGTTCCTTGTAAATGATCTCTCTTTGCTTTCTGAGCACATCATCATACTTCAAAACGTTTTTGCGGGTGTCATAGTTATTGCCTTCGATGCGCTTTTGGGCACTTGAGACAAAACGCGAGAAAATCTTCGAGGCCAGCGGTTCGCCCGTCGTGTTCAGACGCTCAAGCATCTCAATCCGGCGTTTGAACGTCTCACCACCGAATCGCATCATCAGTTCGTCCTCAGCTGATAGATAAAACCTGGAATAGCCGGGATCCCCTTGGCGACCACTTCGACCTCTGAGCTGGTTATCGATACGTCTGGACTCATGACGCTCACTGCCAATGACGGCAAGACCACCGAGTTCGACAACGCCTTCGCCAAGTTTGATATCGGTTCCCCGACCAGCCATGTTGGTGGCAATCGTGACCGATCCTTTCAAACCGGCTTTGGCGACAATCTCAGCCTCACGGGCATGATTCTTGGCGTTTAGGACCTCATGAGGGATTCTTCTGGCCTTGAGCATCCTAGACAAGTCTTCGGATGTCTCAACCGCGACCGTTCCGATCAGCATCGGTTGTCCGGTCTGGTAACGGGCTTCGACCTCATCGACTAGGGCCTTGTATTTGTCTTCGAGATTGGCGTAGATGAAATCCGGTTCATCTCTACGAATGACCGGGGCATTGGTGGGGACTTCGACGACATCCATGTTATAAATGTCCCTGAATTCCTCTTCCTCAGTCTTGGCGGTTCCAGTCATCCCCGATAGTTTCTTATACATCCTGAAGAAGTTCTGGTAAGTGATGGTGGCAACCGTCACGGTCTCTTTCTTGATGGTGACGCCTTCTTTTGCTTCCAAGGCCTGGTGAAGACCTTCGGAGAACTGTCTGCCTCTGAGGATCCGACCCGTGAACTGGTCAACAATCAGCACTTCATTGGTATCGACAACGTAGTCTTTGTCCCTGAACATGATGTAGTTGGCCCTGAGAGCGTTGTTGATGTGATGGACCAAGGTCACGTGCTTCAGGTCATAGAGATTGTCAAGCTGGAAGACCTGTTCGGCCCGTCTGATCCCAGTTGGGGTCAAGGCGATGGTCTTGGCTTCGATATCAATCTCATAATCTTCATTCCTCAGACTCTTGGCCAGACGATCAGCGGCCTGATAGAGATTGTTGTTGTTTTTCGATCCGCCACTGATGATCAATGGGGTGCGGGCCTCATCGATCAAAATGGAGTCAACCTCATCGATGATGGCGTAATTGAGACCGCGTTGGGCAACCATGTCTTTGGCATAGAGGACCATGTGATCCCGCAGGTAGTCGAATCCGAGTTCGGCATTCGTCGAATAGAGAATGTCACAGTCATAGGCGGCTTTCTTCTCTTCGCGGGAGATATCTCTTAAGTTCAGGCCAACAGTCAAGCCCAAAAAGCGAAACAGATCGCCAATGTCGCCGTTGACCTCACGACCGGCTAGGTATTCATTGACGGTGACAATGTGGACCCCTTCGTTATTGATGGCGGAAAGATAAGCGGGCATGACAGCGGTCAAAGTCTTCCCTTCTCCCGTCTTCATCTCCGCGATGTTGCCGTGGAAAATAGCAACAGCGCCTTGGACTTGAACATGGTAAGGAAAGAGTCCGGTGACTCTTCTAGAAGCTTCGCGGACAACCGCGAACGCTTCAACCATCAAATCATCAAGCGATTCACCTTTCTCATAACGAGATCTGAATTCAGTTGTCTTTTGCCTTAACGCCTCATCGGAAAGCGCGGCCATGTCGGATTCAAGGGCAAAAACAGCATCCGCGATTTTGCGGGCTGCCTTGAGTTCTTTTTTCCCCGGATCAAACCATTTTTTGAGCATAGTGACACATCCTTTTCATTCTCTATTATGATACACCATGAAAGGCCGTTTGACAAGCGATGTCATGGGTGCTCACATATTTAACATAATTCATAAAAAGCCATCAAAAAGGGCCTTTCAAAGGCCCTTGACGACGTGTTTTTTTGATGAATGAGCGCTTAAAAATCGAAGGTAACATCGCCGCGTTTGATCTCATCGGCTTCGAAGAAGTCGCGCTTCAGGAATTTCTTCCAGTTGGCGATGATGTTTGACGGGAAGACAACGACTTTCTGGTTATAGATCGAGACGTTTGAGTTGTAAACCCGACGGGATGCCTGGAGGTTTTCTTCAACTTCGAATGTCGCATCCTGCAGCTTGGCAACGTTTTGTGATGCCTTGAGGTCGGGATACTGTTCGACAACGACGTTCAAAGCCTGTAGGCCTCTTGAGACTTCATTGGCGAATTCCTGCTTTTCATTGATGCTCGCGGAATGACCAGGCTGACGCATCTGGACGACTTTGGTCAACGTCTCTGATTCATGCTTCATGTACCCTTTGGCGGCCTGGAACATCTTGGTCAGCAAGTCAAAGCGCTTTGTCAAAGCGACATCGATCGATGATTCGCTCTCATCAATCTTGACGAGCATGGTTCTGAAACTGTTGATGGTGCTGATGATCCATACGACAACGATCAAAAGGACGACAACAATCCCGATAAGAATTGGTACAAAATCCATAGTTTTAGTTCTCCTTTGTTATTTTTGCTTGAATTTCGTGCTATCCAACCGCATTTCATTGATGATTGCGGGTATCACGTCAATGTCGGCCTGAAAGACCTTGACCGCATGTTCGTCGAGCGGCTTACGCATCGACATTTCCATATAATCACGCCGGTCGTTGACACCGATATGGAGTTCATTGTCCTTGAAATAGAAGATGATCTGTCCTTTGTGCAACTCTTCTAGTTCCATGAATTTCTCCATCGTACGTGGTGTCAGATGATAGAACGCATATTCCTGGGATGAGGTGTAGATGGCAAATTTCTTGTTGAAAGCCATGCTTTCGGACTCCATTTTCTCGAGTCCCTTCTTGCCAACACTCCAGCCTCTGCCCTCAGCGATCTTCAAGATGCCTTCAAACGCTCTCTCAAAGGTGTAGATGTACCAACGGCCTTTGAAGTAGGTCTGGTAACTCACATGTTTGTGTCCTTGTGAGTCGGTGGTCTCAACCCGTTCCTTCAAGTCAATGTCACTGACTTCGAAACGCACGCCTTTGTAAGTACCCGTCATGAAATCCTCACCAGAATAACGATCAGGACGTTTGATCATCTGAGTTTCATTGATTCTTGAGACAGAGATCATGTCCTTGTGTCGGTATTCAACGTCTTCAAACTGCGATTTGAGCAGTTCGGTGATGAACTCGGTCTTGATCAGGGTTTTGAAGGCTGCGGCATGTTGGCCCGCCAAACCCATGATGACGATTCCGGTAATCGCAAGGATGATCGACAAAACCAGGAAAAGACCATTGATGTCATCATTGGATCCGGTCGCAATCGCGACCAAGAATAGAATGCCAGCACCGACCAACAAGAGAATGCCCCTAGTCAATCCTTTCTTGAACTTACCATAAAGCGCTTGCCGTCTTTCCTCAAGTCTTGTAATCACTGTATCCAAGGTGTCACCTGCTTTCGATTTTTGCGTCATTAGTATTATATAGCAATTGTTTGAAAATCGCAACGGCATCACGACTTTCCCATGGCAATGACACATCTTCTTTACCGAAATGACCATAGGCGGATGTCTTGGAGTAAAAGGGGGTCTTGAGCGACAAATGTCTGATGATGGCTTTCGGACGGAGATCGAAATGCGTTCTGATGAGGGCTTCGATCTGGTTAACGGGCACCTTCGCCGTACCGAAATCCTCTAGAAGAAGACTGACCGGTTCAGCGACGCCAATGGCATAGGCAATTTGGATCTCGATCTTCTCAGCCAGTCCGGCAGCGACGATGTTTTTGGCCAGATACCTGGCCATATAGGCAGCACTTCGGTCAACTTTGGTCGCGTCCTTGCCGGAAAATG
The DNA here is from genome assembly GCA_018400755.1 of Acholeplasmataceae bacterium. Classification (GTDB taxonomy): domain Bacteria; phylum Bacillota_I; class Bacilli_A; order Acholeplasmatales; family Acholeplasmataceae; genus RECG01. The sequence goes on along the minus strand of JAGYLU010000003.1, from coordinate 57,723 downwards.
CCCCACCGCCATGACGGGCATAACCGCCATAGGTATCAACGATGATCTTGCGTCCGGTCATCCCTGAATCACCCGCCGGTCCACCAATCACAAAACTACCGGTCGGATTGATATGAAACCGTGTCCTCGTGGTGTCATAATTCTTTAAGATAGGACCGATAACGTGTTCATGTAGCGCTTTTTCAATCACATCATGAGTGACATCAGGGTCATGTTGGGTTGACATCACAACATCATGGATGTAGAGTGGCTTCCCATCATCATAGGCAACGGTGACTTGGGTTTTACCGTCTGGACGCAAGAAAGGAATGGTCTTGTCGCGTCTGACCTCGGCAAGTCTTTGAGCCAGACGGTGGGCCAGATCAATCGGTAATGGCATCAATGACGGTGTCTCATCGGTCGCGAAACCAAACATCAGTCCCTGATCACCAGCCCCGGTCTCCTCATGGTCAACACCCATCGCGATGTCTGGCGACTGTTCGTGGACGCGCACATCGATCTTGACCTCATCGGCTGAGAATGTCCCGGCCGATCGTATCCGATCGTTTTGATGGCCTTTCTCACAATGGTGTCGATATCAATGACTGCCCTGGTGGTCATCTCACCAAAGACAAGCACATAATTGGTTGTGACGGCGGTCTCACAAGCCACTCTTGAATCCGGATCCTGACTGAGGCAGGCATCTAAAATGGCATCGGAAATCAGATCCGCGACCTTGTCAGGATGCCCTTCGGTCACAGATTCACTTGAAAACAATTTGATCATGTTGTGTCCTCCTCATGAAAAAAAACGCTTTGTCAGGAAAAGCGTTTCATCGCGCTATCTCCCTTATTGATGGGTGTTCGCCCCTCGTGATAAGCACCTAACTGAAATAGGTTGCTGCTGCATCATCGGTCACTGGCCTAGACAGCTCTGAATAAGTGAACAAAGCTTTAATTGTGCATTTATCATACCTCAGAACGAAGACAAAGTCAACGCATCCATTCATCTAGAAGTTGCTATACATCTGTGCAAACTCGTCATTGAACTTCAAGAAACGTTCTTTCAGATCGAAATCGAAGTAGGCATGCATATCATTTTGGAACAGTTTCATGACCACGCTATGGGCAAGCGGTCGCTTATAGGACTTCGCTTCACGCATGGTGATGTAGAGGTCGGCCATCAAAATGATCTGCGATTCGATGTCCGGTTGGATCTGGAGCATGTCCTTCAGGAATGTCTCGTTCACGGTCTGTTCGATGTGGGCTCTTGCGATGTCCTCACACTTCTGGGCCAGTTGTAACCGTTTGGCGATTTTTGAGCCCAGTTCTGTCTTCTCTTTCAACACATCATAGTTTTGCTCGGTCAGATGATCTTTATCGGAGACGAGCGCATTGATATCTTGAAACTGCAGATGGATGAGTGCATAAGTGCTCATCATCTCACTTTTGGTTTTTGAAAGACCATAATCATTTGCGAGCCGTTCCGCCATGTCTTTGACTTGAAAGGCGTGACGGCGGTCCATCAAAGTATGACTTGAGGAGAACACGACCGAAAAGAGATCACCAACAATGTGGGTGAAGTCACTTTGGACCTGTCGTCTCCTGATCAATTCCTTTTTTCGCTCCTCTTGCATGTACTGACCCATCGACACAATCGCATAGACCACGAAATAAAAGAGAATGAAAAGAATGGTCCGAAGCAAGATGTCAGAGAAAGCATTGCTCTTGACGAAAACAGGCCAGAACTCGCCCATCGTCATGCCGTTGACCATCCCCTGCAAATTGTAGGTCCAGATCAGATGAATCGCGGTCAGAAGCGCAAGCATGCCTTGGAAACTTCCCGAGAGGAGACGACGTTCCTGATAAAGGGAGATCACGACTACCGCATAATACATCAGGATATATCCCCCGGTCTCAAAGTGTTCGATCCGGTAGAGACGGGCGTAGATCAGAATCGAGGAGAAAAAGATGTAGAACGCCGCGACATACATCGCGACCATCTGTTTGGTCTTATCCCTGGCGTCAAGATGGATCAGTTTTTTGAGCATCCGGTTGATCACATAGGTCAATGGGAAGACCAAGACCGTCACGACCCAGTCAGTCACCTGGGCCTCACTTGAAAGTGATAGGACAAACAATAGAATCGAGTAGATGATGTTAGAGATGAAAATGATGTTTTTCATGACAATGTTCCGTCTGAAGAGGACGGCAACATCGTCGGTGATATCGACGTTTTCCTCGAAACCGAAAAATCGGGCAAAAACCTGCTTACCCAGTGTCTTAAGATTCATGAATTGTCCGATTTTCCTGAAAAAACGCATCAATCAAAGTCTCCGATCAAAAATCAAAGATACTCAGTCGTTTGATCCCGATATCCTCATGGGCTGTCTCTTCACTCATGACCTGAGCGACCCTGGTCGACGCCGCAGCGGCGATCCCGCCCACGATGTCATCAAGAAAGGTATGACAGACCCCTTCTTTCTTGCCATCATCATTCAAGGTCTTGACAATGCCATGCTTGTTGACGTCAATATCACCAAAATTGGTCTGACCGATGATGCCATAGAGTCCAGAGACATCCAATCCCATGACCTCATCAATCCCGAACAGACCCAAGTCAGCGTAGATGATGTCTTGGATCGGTCCTTCAAGCAACCCTTTCTCAGCGAGTCTGTCAATCTCAGCTGCGAGTTGCACATGGTGAAACACATCTCTGAGCGACAAAATCTTCTCAACCGATTCAACACAGACTGAGCGGGTCACGCCATCGGTGTACTTGCTTTGTTGCATATAGGTGATGTCAGCGATTTGCTCGATGGTGACGCCTCTGTTTTTGAGAGTCTCCTTGTTCATTTCAAACATTTCATTTCTGGTGAATATGACGCGTTTCTCTTTGATATCCATCATGGTCCATCCTTTCAGGTGAACAAGTCACCACATTTGATCAGGGATTGGCCATTCAGGAAATCCCTGACGTTCATTTTCTTTTTCCCGGGAATTTGGATGGACTCGATGTCCACCGCGTGATCCCCGGTCTTGACGATCAGACGTTTCGTGGTAGAAAGCACCGTGCCTGGCAAGGCATTCTCAACCGTTTCGGTCTCGGTCGCCTTAAAGATCTTCACGGTGATGCCATTGATCATGGCATGACCTCCTGGCAAAGGGGAAAGTCCCCGCAAACGGTTGACGATATCTCTTGATGATGCTTTGAAATCAATCGCCTCATCCTCATATGTCAAGGTTCTGGCATAAGTGACCATCCGTTCATCTTGTGGAAACGTTTGAATGGTTCCTTGCTCGTAGGTTTCTAGGACCGTCATCAGAAGATCCGCGCCAATCTGAGCCAGTCTCGCCGAGAGGGTCCCGTAATCATCTTGGTCAGTGATCTTGGTCTCACGTTGGCAGATGATGTCACCCGAATCCATCTTCATCTTCATCGTCATGATGGTGACACCGGTTTTTTCACATCCATCAAACAAAGCATATTGGATCGGAGCCCCTCCACGGTAGGCCGGAAGGAGTGATCCATGGACATTGATCGCCTTGATGGCCCTAAGCAACGAGGCCGGAAGCATCTGGCCATAGGCCGCTGTGATCAATAGGTCAGCCTTGGCGTCGATGATCGGTTGGTAGCCATCACGAATGCGTTCCGGTTGAAAGACAGGAATCTTATGGCTGATCGAAAGCGTCTTCACCGGGGGGGGTGTCATGACTCTTTTTCGACCAATCGGCCGGTCTGGCTGACTGACAACCAAGACGATGTCATGATCGGAATGAAGGAGTCGTTCAAGAATGGTTGTCGCGAAATCAGGTGTGCCCATAAACACAATTCTCATCAAATCACTTCCCTTCATCAATGTCAGGGATAAACGTCACCCTGACGAATGGTTTGAGTCCGTTGATGGCTTCAAACACCATTTCCAGGTTGATATCATCATCTTTCAAGACGAGATTGAAACGGTGGTTTGACACCATCTTTTTTTGTCGTGCCGCGGTCGGTCCCAAGACCGATCGGAGACGCTTCAGCAAGGTTTTTTTAAGCGTGAAGGCTTCCTGATACGTCCTTAGATATCCTTCACCTTCAACTTGGATCATGGCCACCTGGCCAAAAGGTGGATAATGCATGATTTTCCTTTTGTAAAGCGATTCCTGGTAAAACGATCGATAGCCTTCACTGACCCCTTTGATGGCCATATGGTCAAGGTCATAGCCTTGGATCACCGCCTCACCTTGGACGTCTCTGCCGCTCCGTCCTGTCAACTGGGCAAAGAGCTGATAGGCTTGTTCATCCGCTAGGTAAGAAGGAACGCGAAACGCCTGATCAGCCATCAGTACCGCCGAGAGGGTGACCTTAGGAAAGTCAAGTCCTTTGGCGACCATTTCAGTCCCGATAAGAATATCAGCTTTTCTTGAGGCAACGCTTTGCCAGAGTCGTTCATGAGCACCTTTGGTCCTGGTCACCAACGCATCCATCTTGACGACCGTGGCGTTTGGAAATCGGACCTTGACTCTTTCGGTCACGTAATCAAGGCCAGCGCCGACTTCTCTGATCGCTGCCTGATGACAAACCGGACACGTTTTTGAAAATGATGCCTTGTGTCCGCAATAAGGACATCGCAAACTGTCGTCATCCTTGAAATAGGTCAGTGAGATCTCACAGGAGGGACACGTTGGCACATGGCCACACTGACGACACATCACATAAGGGGCATAACCCTTGCGGTTGAACATCAGGATGGTCTGTTCCTTGGCTTTCAACCGGTCCTCAATCATTTTTTCAAGGGATCTTGAAAGGATACCGGTATGAGCCTCTTTCAGTTCATCTCTCATATCAATCAGATGGAGTTTGGGAAGTGGCAGCCCAAAGGGGCGTTCATTCATCTCAATATGGTTGATCTTATGGGCGAGGGCATCATAGGTCGTGACAATCCGCGGTGTCGCACTTCCCAAGATAAGTCTCGCGTCATGCCACTTTGCTCTTAATCCGACGATCGAAATGGCGTCATAGTATAGCCCTCTGTTCTGAATGTACTGATCGTCATGCTCTTCGTCAACAATGACCAATTTCAATCTGTCAAAAGGCAGAAAAACCGCACTTCTGGTCCCAATGACAACCGATGCCCGTTGTTCGCGGATCATCTCAAACTGGTCAAACCGGACGCCTTCGGACAATCCGCTGTGATAGAGGGCAACATCTTCAAACGCTTGGCTGACCCGGGCATAGATCGGTCCCGCAAGGGCGATTTCGGGTACCAGGATCAGCACCTGACCAGGCACCTCTTTGAGGCGTCTGATGACCTCGATATAAACCTCGGTCTTTCCGGATCCGGTAATGCCATGTAGGAGTGATGTTTTCAAGGGATCAGTCAAAATGGACGAGACTGCCTGTTCTTGAACCGGTGTCAGCTTGATCTGATCTGTTTTTGCCTGGTATTTGCCCTCATAAGGACGATCGACTTTCAGCTCGAATCGGATCAATACATCATGTTTTTCCAGCGTGCTGATTCTTGAGGCCGTCACGCCCTCGTCAAGGAGTTCACGGCGTGATATGTGTTCTTTATGCCTGAACAGATCCGTCACCATCTGATATTGATCGATCTTCGCATAACGATGATCCCTGTTGAACCGGTAAGCCCGTTCCAGACGGGCCTTGCCCCGTTGCTCAAGCACGGTCCTGATCTGGACGATGCCTTGATCTTTGAGTCTTTTGAACAATGAAAGAAACTTGGTATCGTCTTTGTTGAGGCGTCTTCGCCCTTGGGCATTGAACAGTGCACGAGTCTTTCCGTCAACGGCTGACGCATCTAGGAGGATCACGTCTCGTTTGTAGGAAACCAGCAACTCCCGTGGGACGACTGTTTGAAACAGACGTCCATAGGGCTGTCCGGTCGTTTTCTCGAGATATCTGATGATCTCAAAACTTTCCGCGCCAATAGTCGGAACGACATCAAGGACATCCATCACGGTTTTGGTTGCCTGATCACTTTGATCCTTCAGATGGATGACAAAAGCGAGCCTCGTGGTAGACCCGAATGGAACAATCACACGCATCCCACGCTCGATATGAGCACTCAAGGCTTCGGGTACAATGTAGTCGTATGTCTGATTGACTTGTTGATGTCCAATATCGATAATCACTTCTGCAATCATGGCGTCACCTATGAAAATTATACCATCTGAACGAGAAAAAAAGTAACTGAAGTCACTTTTGTATGTTAGGACAAATGTGACCGAGGTTACTTTCTTGTTTGTTCATCACTTCAATGACTTCAAGAGTTTGTCGATGCGATTGCCATAGGCAAGCGCTTCATCAAACTTGAAGACAAGTTCGGGTATTTTGCGGATGTTCCTGATTTTCTTGGCGAGTTCCATGCGAATCGTGGCTTTACTGGTCTCAATCGCCTGTTGGGCTTTCTTGAGCATGTCCGGATCATCGGAGAGAATGGTGTAGTAGATGTTCGCATAGGACATGTCACGTGTGACTTTGACTTCGGTCAGATTGATGTATCCGAAACTCTTGTCTTTGACCTCACGGTTCACAATCGGTGCAAGTTCACGTTGAATGAGACTTGCCAGTCGTTCAATCGTTACTGACATGTTATTTGACCTCCACTTCTTTCATCTGCGAGGCTTCGATGAGGTCTCCAATCTTGATGTCGTTGAAATGTTCGATTGAAAGGCCACATTCAAACCCCTGTCTGACTTCTTTGGCGTCATCCTTGAAGCGTTTGAGTGATGCCAGTTTGCCTTCATAGACAACAATGCCGTCTCTGAGTACCCTGACCAGTGCGTCACGCTTGATAAATCCATCGGTCACGTAACAACCGGCAATGGTGCCAACCTTGGATACTTTGAACGTGTCACGGACTTCCGCCTGACCGGTGACCACTTCTTCGAAGGTCGGTTCAAGCATGCCTTTCAGGGCGGCTTCGATGTCTTCAGTGACGCGGTAGATGATGTTATAAAGTCTGATTTCGACCCCTTGCTCATCCGCCCGTCCTTTGACAGCGGCGGTCGGTCTGACATTGAAACCGATGATGATGGCCGAGGATGCGCTCGCGAGGGTGACATCACTTTCGGTGATTGCCCCAACGCTTGAACGGATGATGTTGACGTGGAACCCATTGACATCGATCTTCTCAAGCATGCCTCTTAGCGCTTCTAGAGAGCCTTGGACATCCCCTTTGATAATGAGTGTCAACTCTTTTTCAGCACTCTCAATATCACCAAACATGTTGTCAAGAGACCGCTTCTTCACAATCTTGGACTCATTGTCCCTGACCCTGCTTTGACGTTCACTGGCAATCTGGCGGGTGACTTTCTCATCCTTGAAAGCCATGAAGATGTCGCCCGCTTGGGGGACTTCATTCAAGCCTGTGACTTCAACCGGCTGGGCAGGACGCGCGATGTCAAATCTGTTCTTGAGATCGTCTTGCATCGTCCGGACTTTTCCATATGTGTTTCCGATGACAATGAAGTCACCGGTCCTAAGCGTTCCTGTCTCAATGATCAGGGTTGCGACCGGGCCACGGCCCTTGTCAAGGCTGGCCTCAATGACGGTCCCTCTGGCAAGACGCTCCGGATTGGCTTTGAACTCTTCGATGTCGCTGATCAGTTGGATGACATCGAGCAGTTCGTCAATGCCTTGGCCTTTCAGTGCGGAAATCATGACGAACGGGGTTTTGCCACCCCAAGCTTCGGGAATCAATTCAAGCTCTGAGAGTTCAGTCATCACGCGATCAGGATTGGCGGATGCCTTATCGATCTTGTTGACAGCGACCACAATCGGCACTTTGGCCGCTTTCGCATGGTCAAGGGCTTCAATGGTCTGGGGCATGACCCCATCATCAGCGGCGACAACAAGGATCACGATATCCGTGACTTTCGCTCCACGGGCGCGCATTTCAGTAAATGCGGCGTGACCAGGGGTGTCAATGAAAGTGATCGGTTGATCATTTCTGGTTACCTGATAAGCACCAATGTGCTGGGTGATGCCACCCGCTTCGCCATCAACGACCCGCGATTTGCGGATGGCGTCAAGCAAGGTTGTTTTCCCATGGTCAACGTGTCCCATGACCGTCACGATTGGTGGACGATTGATCAGTTTCGTAGGATCATCCTTGATCTCCATCTCATCATAGCGGGTCACGTCAGTGATGACTTCATCCTGGACCTTGTATCCTTCATCAAGAGCCACAACTTCAATGGTATCTCTGTCAATGGCCTGATTGACACTGGTCATGATGCCCAGATGCATCAGTTTCCTGATCATTCCGGCATTCGTCAAACCAAGACCATCGGCGACGTCCGCCACGGTCATATCCGGTTTGTAGGTCAGAATTTTCTCTCCCGGTGGCTTTTCACGCTTTGGGGAAGATGGTTTCTTGTTGGTATGAAACGGTTTGTTGGTTCTGGTTTTTGATTTGTTCTTGTTAAACGTGTTTTTCGGCATATGATCACTTCCTTATCTGATTCGAGAGCGTCTGTCCAAACCCTTTGTCGGTCAGGCCGATTGCCTTGATATCGCGTTTGCCGATTGCCGTTGAAATCTCATCTGATGTCAACGTCTCAAGGACCTCAACCCCATAGGTGGATGATTTGTCCCTGACTTTCTTTTTTGTGTTCTCTGATGCATCGGTAGCGAGCACAACCAGATGCAATGTCCCTGCGCGTAGCGCTTTGACAACCGACTCCGTGCCGGAGATGACTTTCCGGGCTCGCATCGCGAGGCCGAGCATATCAGTCGCCCACATAGGTCAGTAATTCCTCATAAATCTCATCAGGTACCTTGGCTTCGAGCTTGCGATCGAGCGCTTTGGATTTCCTGGCTTTCAAAATGACATCCCGGTCAAGCTTGAGGTACGCTCCGCGTCCGGGTGCTTTGCCAATCGGATCGATGGAGACAACGCCTTCTTTGGTCGCGGCAATCCGGATCAAGGCTTTCTTGGGACACACTTCTTTGGTCACGACGCAGGTACGCATCGGAATCTTTTTGACTTTGGACATACTGTGCCTCCCGTCAATAAAGGATGCCCTCGCCGTTGGCCATCGTCTCGGATTTGATGTCAATGCTCCATCCACACGCCTGAACAGCGAGTTTGACGTTTTGTCCGAGCTTGCCGATGGCAAGCGACAACTGGTCATCAGGAACAATAGCAAGTGCATTCTTTTCCTTGGGGTTGACGCGGGTGACAGCAATCACCTCGGCGGGTTGGAGGGCGTTGGCGATCAATTCACGCTCATTGTCGCTCCATCTGAACAAGTCAATCTTCTCATCGGATAAATTCTTGACGATCTCCCTGATTCTCGAACCACCCTCACCGACGCATGCGCCGATCGGATCGACTTTGGGATCATTGGATTTAACCCCAATCTTCGAACGGTCACCAGGATCACGGCTGATGCCCATGACTTCGATGGTGCCGTCCTTGATCTCGGGAATCATGTTCTCAAGCATCCTGATGATCAGACTAGTATGGATTCGGCTGACAAACACCTTGGGATACTTTGTTTTCATCTCCACTGAGGAGACATAGACGCGAATGTGGTCGCCGACATGAAAATTATCCTTTGGCAATGATTCTTTCCTAGGCAAAAGGGTTGTCAGGTCCTTACCGATGTCAAGACGATAATGATCATCAGCGACGTCGATGACGCGGGCCATGATCATCTCATTCTCAAACGCCTTGAAATGACGATAGAGGTTTTCCTTCTGCATCGTCACAAGCGTCTCATTCAATCGGCTCTTGAAGTCACGAACAGCATAAAGACCAAAGTCCTTGGGGTCAATCTTGGCCTCCAAGACATCGCCAACTTTGGCACGACTATTGATTTGCTTGGCATCCTCAAGGAGTATTTGCGTGTAATTCTTGTCGTTTTCGATATTGTACTCAGACACCACCAGGTGCTGTGTATAGACGAGGATCTCATTCTTTTCCTCTCTGATATCGACCCGGCAACTCCTGACATCATGGGCTTTCTTGCACCCTGCGATCATGCCTTGTGTGAACGCTTCGATAACCTGCTCACGGGAGAGGTCGCGCTCTTCAGCAACAGCATCGATATTCTTGAAAAATTCTTTACTGATCATGTGGTCCTCCTAAAACCTGACCGCGATACGGATCTGACTCGCATCAGCGTAGCGGATATTGAGCGTTTTCATACGCCCTTTGATATTGACCTTCAACACGATGGTCTCATCATCAAAAGCCAAAAGGTCGCCATTGCCCTTGTAGATGGGCGAGGCCAGAAATATGTACTTGCCGACAGCGTTTTTGAGATCATGTTTGGTCTCAAGCGGCCGTTCGATTCCAACCGATGAAAGTTCAATTGACCAGTCATCTGGGATCACATCATCAGGCACGTCCTCAAGCAGTTTGGTATGGATCCTAGTCAGCTGATCCGAAGAGACAGGACCATCCGATTCAACCAGGATCTCAGCAAGTGGCTGACCATACAACCGTTTGGACTTGATGCTATAAAGGCGCAGGCCTTCGGCAGCAAGCAATGGTTCAAGAATGTCTTTGATGCGTTCTGTGTTCATCTTTTGACCTCAATAAAATGAGTGGAAATCATCATCCCACTCATGTCTAGGTCAATAGTATACCACATGTCAAGTATTTTTTCAATTTGGAAGGTTGGAATTTTGCTTTGTTTTTTGGCTTCTACTTGCAAATGGTTTGCATGTAAATGATTTGGTGCTATACTGTACTTGCAAATCATTTGCACAACATAGAAACTCAGGAGAACGCTTATGAAAAAATACCTTTTGTCTGTCGCTTCCATCATGCTTTTGGCTGTGCTTGCCGCTTGCCAAAATACAAACGCCAAGGATGCTGATATCGTGACAACGATGTTTCCCCAATACGATTTCGCCCGTCAGATCGTCAAAGATGAGATGACAGTCAGCATGATTGTCCCGCCTGGGGCTGAAATCCACGGTTTCGAGGCCTCGAGCCAGGACATCGAAGCCATCTCAAATGCCAAACTGTTCATCTACACCAGTGATGAGATTGATGCTTGGATTGCTGATGTCACCAACAGCCTTGAAGGTGATACAGTGGTCTTGAATCTGTTTCATCACATCGAAGACATGTCCCATGACCATGAGACTTCCGTCGTCAAAGGTCTTGCAGAGGATGACCATGACCACGAGGATGAGATCCACTTCTGGACCGATCCGATTGTGGCCATCCACATGATTGAGACCATCCTTGAAGCCATCATCGGTATTGATCCTGACAATGCTCTGACCTACACTCAAAATGCCCAGACTTACATGGCTGCGCTTGAAGACGTCCATCATACGTTTGACCGCTTCATGGACGCTCGTCCGGATGAGCACATCTATTACGCCGGACACAATGCCATGGGTCTGTTTGCGAGTCGTTATCATTTGGAGATCATCTCACTCTTTGATGATTTCAAGCCGGATGCTGATCTGACTTCTTTGGAGCTGATCACCTTCACCGACATCGTCAAGAGCGCTGGTGTCACCACGCTTTTCATCGAAGAACTTGCTGTTCCAAAAGCGGCCTTGGCCATCCAAAGGGAACTGTCCGACCAAGGATTTTCGCTTCTGCTTCTTGAACTTCACGGATATCACAATGTGACCAAAGACGACTTCGACCAAGGCGTCACTTATATTGATTTGTTCAGACAAAACACCAATCATATCATGAGGGCACTAGAGCCCTCATGAGCCAAATGATCCATTTCGAAGATGTCACGGTCGCATTCGGTCGGTTCAAAGTCCTTGAAAACATCACATTCACCCTCAACAAAGGGGACTTTTTGCACATTGTCGGTCCCAACGGCAGTGGCAAAACGACCCTCTTGAAACTTCTGATCGGGGCCATCCCCAAAACATCAGGCGAGATCATCAAAGCCGATGTCCGGATGGGCTATCTGCCCCAAAAGCTTCATACCAAGGGCAAAATGCCCATGACCGTCAAAGAAGTGATCTACAGCGGACTCAACCGGCAACCACTTTGTTGTCTGAAAAAAGATGATCATCTGATTGATCGTTGGCTCAAAGAGATGGACATCAGTGATCTCAAACACCAAAGCATGCAGCATCTCTCCGGTGGTCAGCAACAACGGGTTTATCTGATCCGCGCGCTGATCAATGAACCTGATCTGCTGATCTTGGATGAACCGACATCAGCACTTGATCCATCATTTCGGGAAAAGTTTCTTCACATGCTCGATCGTCTCCAAAAGGAACAAGGCATGACCATCATCCACGTCACCCATGATCTCACCGATGCCGTCAAAGAGGATTGTCTCACGATGTACGTCGATCAGACCATTCGTTTTTATGGACCTTACCGTGACTATCAGGTGTTTGAACATGAGGGCCACCGCCATGTTTGATTTCCTTTCATACAGTTTCATCCAAAACGCCATTCTGATTGGACTGATGCTTGGTGCGTCTGCGTCTCTGCTGAGTCCGTTTCTGGTGTTGAACCAACAATCGATGATTGCTGATGGGCTATCTCATGCCAGTTTCACGGGGTTTGTCTTAGGCATGTTGCTGGTCGATGAGCCGCTCTTGATCGCTTTGCCTTTTGTCATGGCGGCCTCGGTTCTGATCAGGTATCTCTCCAATGACAAACAAGTCAACAACGATGCGGCGATCGGTCTGGTCTCGGCTGTCAGCTTCGCCGTCGGTCTGATCATGATCAAGCTTGGAAGTGGTTTCAACATCTCAGTTGAGACGATGCTTGTTGGCAATATGTTCACAGCTACCCCAACTGAGATGTGGCTTTCGATCATCGTCTTGGTTCTGATTGCTGGATTCGTATTGATCTTCTACCGGAAACTGTTCCTCATGACCTACGATGAGGATTATGCCCGGTTCCAAAACATTCCGGTCAATCGTCTCTCATACATGCTTTCTGCGCTCACCGCGCTTTTCATCGTTGTCGGCGTCAGGACGATTGGAATCCTGCTCATCTCCGCACTTGTTATCTTCCCTTCACAAATGTCTAGCCAATGGACTAAGAGCTTCAAATCAACCCTGATTTTGGGAACAATCACCTCGCTTGTTGTGATTCCCTCAGGTATCATCATCGCGCATCCATTATCGATTCCAGCGGGCTCGACTATTGTTGTCCTTTATGCTATCATGTTACTGACGTCTTTGGTTTTGAAATCAATCCTTGGGAGGATCCGTTCATGAGAATGACCAAGCAGCGAAAAGACATCCTCACTGTCCTAAAGAAATCCACCATACCCATGAGTGCTGACATGATCTTGCATGCGACCGGCAACAAGTCCATGAATCTCTCGACTGTCTACCGGACCTTGGACACATTTTCCGATGAAGGGCTCATTTCAAGAAGCACATTGGACAACACCGGCTATTATCACCTGAATCGTGAACATCACTGCCACTATATGATTTGTCTCAAATGCCACAAGATGTTTGAAATCGATTGTCACATCGATCTCTTTGAGAACAACATCCACGAGCATCACGATTTCTTGGTGACTCACCATGAGATGACAGTCTATGGTTATTGTAGCGATTGCCGTCATGATACGAACGCCTAAAACAAAGGGCATCCGCGCGGATGCCCTTTTCCATATTGGTCCTACATCTCTTTCGGGGGTCTTAAGATCCTGATCTGGATGAAAACCCCAAACAACGCGATGGCGATCAACATGCCTGCGGCAGTGCCTCTGATGAGATCTTGATAAGCCTCAGCGGTCCCACTTAAAATCATTTCAAGGAGATAGATGGCGATCGCAGCATAAAGCGCACCCTTCATCAACTTCATCTCCATTTCCGTGATAACAACAGTGCGTTCATCCCGCTTCTTGTAAAGATAGAGCCCGCCTGCGAAAAACATCAGCAAGACAACCAAGATGGCCATCGGATACCATGTTTCCCCACTAAAGACAAAATGACCCAGCGCGATGTCGATTCCCATGACTGCAAACGCAGCGAACAAAACCAATTGAACGATGACATGCTTTCGATAGACGTACATGATGATCCTCCTAAGTTTGAATTGAAATATCTGGATTTATGATATACTGAAAGCGATGAAAAGAGGTTTTCAAATGAACAAAGCCCTATATCCTGGGACATTCGATCCCTTGACAATCGGCCATCTTGATGTCATCAAGCGGGCAGCAAGACTGGTTGGTGAACTCCATGTCGTGGTGGCGGACAACGTCCGGAAAACCCCGACCTTTTCGACGGCGGAACGCATTGAGATGATCCAAAGGGTCACCACCGATATTCAAAACATCATCGTCACCTCAACCACCGATCTCGTGGTCCGTTATGCTCAGAAGCATGATATCAATCTGATGATCCGTGGGCTCAGGAACATCCAGGATTATGAGAACGAGTATATGTTGTTTCAGTTTAACCGAAACATCAACAGAAACATCGAGACAATGATCCTGTTCCCATCCTCAAGAAATCATTTCGTCTCATCGTCAGCCATCAAGGAACTTGTCTTGCATCACGCTGACATTTCCCCTTACGTCCCCAAGGAAATCATCAGGGATGTTCAGGATCGCCTACGTAAGTGATCAGACCAAGATTCTCAAACAGTTGATTGAGCCGGTCCTCCAAGATATGGGGTCCGACATGGTCAGCTGTTTTTTTCAGGTCTGAGAAACGGCTGTTCCCCATGGCGATGCCAATGTCGGCCATTTTCACCATCTGGATGTCATTCGCACCGTCACCGACACAGACCAGCCGGGCGTCTTGGACTCTTTCAAGCACTTTTTTGATGCCCTCGGACTTGTTTGTTTCCAAATACGTCAAATCCGCACCACCCTTGTGCCAAGGGTAGATCCTAAAGGTCGGAAAATGAGCGTGCAAGGTGTTTAGTTTGACCTGGTCTTCTGAGAACACCCACATGGCATAAATGTCGTGGTGATGATAAAACAAAGGGTCGACGGGAGGTATCCGTCCCCGCATCACTTCCATACCTTCTGCAACCCTGGCATCATATCTGTTGACAGCATCCCCGTCAAGGCTGACCATTCCAAGGTTCAGATCAAGCGCTGTGACCTCTTTTAGAATCAGATCGATATCGACTTTGTTGATGGTCTTGGCATGAATCAAGCGGTCACCTTCAAAGACGACCGCGCCATTGAACAGGACGCGGTAAGTGAACAGGTCCAAAAGATCTTGGATGATGCCTAGGTTGTTTGGCCCCCGACCGGTTGCCAAACCCAAAATAACGCCTTCGGTTTTGGAAAGTGTCTGAAGCAATTGTCTGGTCCCCGGAAGCACCTGATTGAGCTGATTGGCATAGATGGTGTTGTCCACATCGAAGAAAATGACCGTTTTGATACGCTTCACCTCTGTGACATTATAACATATGACGTTAATCACTACCATTTTCAAGACATTTGTTATACAATAAAAGTGTCATCACACGATTCTGGAGGATTAATATATGAAAAATCCGCTTTTGAAGACCGGTGAGCTCGGCGTTTTTGCATTAGGTGGCCTGGGCGAAGTCGGCAAAAATATGTATGTTTATGATATCGAAGACAAACTTTTCATCGTCGATGCGGGGATTCTTTTTCCCGATGAGCATCTGCTCGGGATTGACTATGTCATCCCCGATTACCAATATCTGCTAGAAAACCAATCCCGGATTGCCGGACTGTTCATCACTCATGGCCATGAGGACCACATCGGTGGCATTCCCTATTTGCTCAAGAAGGTTGAGATCCCCAAAATCTATGCCTCTGGCATCGCGATTGACCTGATTGAATACAAACTGATTGAACACACCGACGTGAAAGCCCCCCCCATCGAAGCTTACAAGAGTTACTACACATACACATTCGGTCAAGTCGAGATTTCATTCATCCGGATGAACCATTCGATTCCTGATATGTTTGGCATCGTCTTCAGGACGCCTCAAGGCATCCTCTTTCATACCGGTGACTTCAAGATTGATTTCACCCCGGTTGGTCCGCCAGCGGAATACGACAAACTCGCCGCCATCGGCAGTGAAGGCGTTTTGTGTCTTTTGTCCGACTCAACCAACGCCGAGCGTGATGAACTGATCCCTTCGGAAAGCAAGATTGGAAAATCCATCAATGAGCTCTTCTCAAGAATTCCGGGCCGGATCCTGATCGCGACGTTTGCCTCAAACCTTTACCGGATCCAACAAATCATCGAGGCTGCGATCCTCAATGACCGCAAAGTCGCGGTCTTCGGACGCAGTATGGAAAAAGCCATCGAAGCCGGTATGCAAACCGGATACATCAAAATGCCCAAGGACACACTGATCTCCGGCGACGAGGTCAATCGCCACAAGCCCCATGAGCTGACCATTTTGGTCACCGGCTCACAAGGCGAACCGTTCGCCGCCCTTTCTAGGATCGCCAACGGTTCCCACCGTCAGATCAAAGTTCTTCCTGATGACACCGTCATCTTCTCCTCATCACCGATTCCCGGCAATCAAGAAGGCATCAACCGCACCATCAACAAGCTCGCCCGCCTGAATGTCAACGTCATCACCCACGGCCCTCTGGCTGATACCCACACCTCCGGACACGGCACCCAAAACGATCTCAAACTGGTCCTTAGCCTGACCAGGCCGAAGATGTTCATCCCCATCCATGGCGAACACCGGATGCTCAAGCATCACCGTGAACTTGCCATCGATGTCGGCGTCGACCCTGATAACATCCTCGTCATGGACAATGGTGACGTCGCCGCCATCTCGAAAGACAATATCCGGGCCGCCGGCAAAGTCCATTCCGGTGAAATCTATATCGATGGTACCGGAATTGGTGACATTGGAAGCATCGTCCTAAGAGAACGCAAGACCCTCTCTGAGGAAGGCCTGTTCACCGTCATTCTCTCAATCAATTCCGAAGAACGACGTCTGATCAATGACCCTACCGTCATCAGCCGTGGCTTCATCTATATGAAAGGCAATGAGGAAATCACCTCGACCCTTTCCAATCTTGTCAAAACGATTGCCAAACAAGAACTTGACATGAAACTCTTCAATGAGCTGAACATGAAGAAAAACGTCACCGAACATCTCTCCCAAAAGATCTATGAGATGACCATGAGACGTCCTCTGATCATCGTCATGGTCGCCGATTTGAAGAAGAAAAAATCCTGACACTCAAAGACATATCCTATGTCTTCAAATACCATTCTTTTCGAAAGGATCGTCTCATGATCAAAAAGATTGTCTTATTTTGTCTGTTCAGTGCCATTTTGTTAGGTTTGTTCGCATGTAGCGGGATGGATGGTGGCTTCATCGCTGAGGGCGGAATCGATACCGGCGGTGATGAGGACGATCAGGAATCCGGCATCCAATCGGGTCAACTCAGCGCTGGCGAGTGGAACGACAATGAACACTACGACGACTTCTTGTCGCTATTTGTCTTTGATCAGGAGACAGAAAACGGCTTCGAAACATGTCGGGACAAAGGTTATTTCGATGTGTTCAATCGCGTTGACGTTTATGTTCACAATGAGGACACACCGCTGCGCGGGGTGACCGTCAGTTTGCTTGATGATGACGACGATGTGATCTTCCAGACAAAAACCAATGTCCATGGCTATGCCTATCTGTTTCCCTTTGAAAGCAGTCTTGAAAAGATCACGACCTTGATGATCACCCAACTTGACCAACACTATCGGTATGATTACACCTATGACATCGAAAACAACAGTTTATCATATGATTTGGATCTGATATCAGACCACCAGAATGTGATTGAGTTGATGTTTGTCATCGATACAACCGGATCCATGAGCGATGAGTTGACCTATCTGATTGCCGAGATCGAAGATGTCATCGACCGCGTCGTGAGCAACAATCCTGATGTCACAATCTACCTCGCGCTTCTCTTCTACCGGGATGTCCAAGATGATTATGTGACACGGTATTTTGATTTCACAACTGATATCGCTCTCCAGCGCAGCAACATGTCCAGACAAAGTGCTGGTGGGGGTGGTGACTTCCCCGAAGCCGTCGATCAGGCTCTGGATGAAGCTGTGAATCAGCAATGGCGTAGCTCAAACACGACCAAAATCATCTTCCATGTCCTCGATGCGCCACCTCATGAATCACAGGAAAAAATGACAAGATATCATCAAGCGATCATCAAAGCGGCCCAACAAGGCATTCAGCTGATCCCAATCGCTTCTAGCGGTATCGACAAATGGACGGAGTATTTGCTCAGAAATCAGGCCATGATGACAAATGGCACATATGTCTTTCTTACAAACCATTCCGGGATCGGTAACGATAAGATCGAACCGACAATCGGCGAATATGTCCCCGAATATTTGAATCTCTTGATGGTCCGGTTGATTCACGAATATCATACCGGCGAACGGTTGGCGAAAGTTCCTTATCCGATCAATGAACAGGAATAGCCTTGGTTACTAGGCATTCTGCCGATGACAGGAATGACCTCAACCGATTGACATCTAGACGCAATCAATAAAACGTGTTGGCACCCTCATTAGGCGCCAACACGTTTTTTGATTGCACTCATAACGTTGTCTTTCGACTGACAGAACACATCGATGTCCTTGCCAGATTGACGTGATCCTTAAATTGAGTCACATGTTATGTCTGAGACAAACAACAAGCCTGAAGATGCATTCATTTGATGTCTTCGCCATCAATCCCATTTTCCATCGCCGTGACAAAGGCATCAAAGACATACTTGGTGACGAGGGCGTCATCTTTGGCATCATGGGCTTGTTCAAACTCACTGCCGTAGTATCCTTTGTAGGCCTTGAACAGGCCCAAGTCATCCTTCAGATTGAAATAATCCTTATGGAGTTTCAAAAGATCGATGAAATCGGTCTCTTTGGTCAAGGGTTTTTGCAGATTGAGCTGATAGGAATCATTGAGCGCCGTGATGTCATTCTTGCCCCAGACAACATACTTCGGATGATAGGTGTTGTCAATCTCCTCTAGTTGTCTGTAAAAGCTCAGATACGGCACAGCCTGACTGAAGAATGCGTCGTCCTCAATCTTTAGAAACCGTCTCGTCCGTTTGGAAAGCACCTTGTCAGTTTTGGGAAGCACATAGGCAGACCCAGAGGTGATCACGTCCCCTTTGGCTTTGGCGACCACATAGCCGACCTGGATGATCTCCGGTCTGAAAGGGGCTCTCTGATACCCTGGCATCGTCATCTCGAAGTCGATAAAGACATAGTGTTCGTGTTTCGATAACACGTCCTGCATCGCTGCTCTCATCGCCTTCAGGTCATAGTGCACGACATCGGGATCAAGCGACGCCACCAAGATGAAATACGCCACCTGATGTGCCATCTCATGACCAATCTTCTTGGTCTTTCCAGTCACTCTGAAATCGACCATCACCCCTTGTTTCAAATAAGGCATGAACGTTTTTGCCAAACGGTTTGTTAGATAGAAACCGACCCGTTTGCCTTCCATGATGATATAGAATATGTTCTTTTTCTTACTGACAGACCATATGAGTTTCTTCATGTCAACCCTTCTTTCAATGCCTTGATCACGTGCTTTGGCAATCCCAAATCCACAAGGTCCTCTTCACTGGCTTCCAAAATCGCTTCCTTGCTTTTGAAATGGGCAAGGATCAAAGACTTTCGGACCGAGCCAATCCCTTTGATGTCATCCAGAAAGGAGCGGACAGCGGTCTTGCCTCTGGTTTTTCGGTGAAAGTCAATCGCGAAGCGATGGACTTCTTCTGATAACTTGCCCAGAAACTTATAGAGTTCCCCATTTTTCTTGAGCGTATGAACCGTCTTTCCGACAACCAAACCTTCAAGCTGATGGCGACGGTCTTTCTTCAGCCCCGCCACCGATAATGGCATACCAAGTGACTTGATGACGTCCTCGGCCGCTTTCACTTGGCCTTTCGAGCCATCAACCAAGACCAGATCAGGTCTTTCAAGATCGTCGATCAAGACCCGGTGATACCGTCGGTAGATGACTTCACGCATGGCCTGATAATCATCATTGGTCGTCGATTTGAGATGATATTTGCGGTAACTGGTCTTCTCAAAAGCACGATCCTTATAGACAATCATCGCCGAAATTGGTGCCGTGCCAAACAGTTGGGCGTTGTCAAAGACATCGATGGTTTTCACGGGATGACCGATCAGCCCTTGGAGTTTCAAGAGTGCTTGGTCGGTCTGGTCATCGGAGTGTCGATGGAGGAGATTGTGGTGTTCAAGGTCAAACTGGGCATTCTTCGCGGCCAGGTCAACCAATTTTTTCTTGTCGCCAATTCTTGGAATGATGACGTTGGATGAGAAAACCTCATCCACCCCTGATCCTTCAAACGCCTTGTCAAACAGCAACTCCTCAGGACTGTGATCCTCATAGAACTGGATCAGGTAGTTCAAGACGTCGGCGATCGGTTCCTTGACATACTGGAAGACCACCTGATGATGATCGACAATCTTACCCTGACGCATCATCAGGATTTGGATGGCGACATCATTGTCACTCGCTTTGAAACTGATGGCGTCCCGATCCTTGAAATCACTCAAATTGATGATCTGCTTCTCGGTCGTCGTCTCGACATGTCTGATCATATCCCGATATCCGGCCGCTTTCTCATACAACATCATCTCACTGGCTTGTTGCATCTCATCCTTGAGCATATAAAGCATATCCTTGGTGTCGCCTTTCAAAAAACGGATCGCGTTTTGCATGTACGGCTCATAATCAACCTCAGGATGGATACAGGGGGCGAGACATTGGCCGATATGATAGTAAAGACAGGCTTTGTCTGGCAAGTTTTCGCACTTGCGAAACGGATAGATCTGATTGAGCATCCGGGCGGTTTCCCTAGCGGCGTACACGTTCGGATAGGGTCCAAACAACCGGCCCTTGACGTCTTTTCTTCTGACCACTTGGAGTTTGGGATAGGCCTCATCGGTCAATTCAATATAAGGGTAGGTCTTGTCATCGACCAACCGGATGTTGTATTTTGGCACATACTGCTTGATCAGATTCAGCTCAAGAATGAGCGACTCATGTTCGGTATTGGTCAAAACATACGAAAAATCCCTGATCTCTGAGACAAGCCGGGTGGTTTTTTCGTTGTGCGCGCCGACAAAGTAGGATCGCACACGGTTCTTAAGGTTCTTCGCCTTTCCGACATAGATCACGTCATCTTCGGCGTTTTTCATCAGGTAACAGCCCGGTTCATCGGGAACAAGGGCGAGTTTCTCTTTCAGATTCAATCCGATCACCAACCTTATTCTACCACAAAAGCAAGGATAGAAATCCCATGTCTCTTCCATCCATCATCACAAGTGTGATATAATGATGGAAAATGACGGAGGACCACTTTTATGCGCCATGCATTGACACTGACTATGCTCTTATCGCTTTTTGGCGTGCTATTTGCGTGCGTCCCCATCGACGCCCCTCCCGAAGAGGTCAACTGGCTGTCCTTGAACGGTTCGCTCATGTCTCTTGATTCATCTGAGAAACAAGCGATGCTTTCAGGTCTCACCATCGGATCCGATGGCATCCGCCATCTTGAGACCGATCTGATGATTGAGGGCGATTTATCCGCCTCATTCTCGCATCAAGACATCAATGGCGGTGTCCAGATGAGCTTTGAGGAAGCCCCCATTCGCCTCGAACACACAACCGTCTATGACCTTGATTTGCGAGAGGACCCTGTCTTTACCGCATTTCTTGAATCATCAGGCGTTTTTGAGGATTCCGAAGGTCTGATTCTAGACAACGGTGTCACGACATCATTTGACTACATCGTCAACACCTATGCCAATTTGGAGAACCATTACCATCATTACAACTTTTTAGCCTTCTATGACGCCCTCTCGATTTCGATGAGCGACCGTCAGGTCAAACCCTTTGAGTCGGAAGCCACGCCTTTGGCACTGCAAGCCCTCTATGATGAGAAAGTCCTAGAGATCCTATCCTACATCCAGTCGGATCTTCTAGAGATGGATGATTACCTTGACGTCTATGACGTACGTTATGGTCATCGTTATGAATTCAGTATGACCCCCCTTGATTTCTTGCTGTTAAGATCCGATCCCGTGATCGGATACACCTTTGATGATGAGACTTCCCAAATGATGCTCAAAGCAAACCTGTATGTGCGGGAAAACGAACTCATCCTCATCCGACTTGACATCGAGGACTTGTCATTTGTCCTTGATCGGACGCTCGAGACTGATGATTTCATGGGCATCACCCTCGACGGTCCCTTTCGTTTTGAGGGAACGGCCTCACTCAATCTTGTCCTCAGTTTTCATGCTGAGGACCCCGAACTGCCATTGCCGGCCTATTTTGACATCTACCGGCAGGTCGAATCCTTCAGAGTCCCCTCCGTTGGACATTTCCTGATTGACACATAAAAAAAGTGTTCATGGCGACATGAACACTTTTTAGGATTCAAACTCAATCGTGACTTTCCCGTCAATGATTTCTTCCAATGCGACACCGACACTTTTCGCACATTTGGAATGATCGACTTTCAGTTTCTCACTCTCTAGAATGCCTGCGATCTTGCTGGCAGCATAGACCAGTTTGTACTTTGAGTCAATCTTGTCAAGCAGACTGTCGATTGACGGATAACGCATCCCATCATTGTTTTTGTTCATCATTACTCTCCTATCATCTTCAAGTAGTTATGGATTGTCCGCTCGGTCTTCGCATGCTCGGCCCGAATGATGGCCATGATGCGGTCAGCGGCATTATTCACTTCGTCGTTCACGACGATGTAATCATACTTATGGGCGAGCATGAACTCACCTTCAGCCTTCTTCATCCGTTTCTCTATGGTTGAAAGATGCTCGGTCCCACGGTTTTTGAGTCGCTCATAAAGCGCTTTTTTCCCTGGTGGCACCAAAAACACAAAGACAGCATCCTTCATCTGCTTGCGCACCTGAAGCGCGCCTTCAACCTCGATTTCAAGGACGACTTCCTTGCCTCTGTCGAGTTGTTCATCAACCTTGTCGCGCGGTGTGCCGTAGTAATGACCGACAAACTCCGCCCACTCTAGAAATTTGTTTTCCCTGATCCGATTCAAGAATGTCTGTTTGTCAACAAAGAAGTAATCGACGCCATCCACTTCATTGTTGCGAGGTGGCCTGGTCGTCATTGAAACAGAGTAGACAAGGTCATGGTTCGGCATTTGGAAGAGTGCACGTCTGACGGTTCCTTTTCCGACACCTGAAGGCCCTGAGATCACGACGAGCAAACCTCTCTCATTGAGTTTCATGGATGCCTCCTCTACTGCTTCATGTTACCATTCATTATAACCCATTTGACAATAGGTGTAAATAGATAATCATAAAAGATTGTCTTTCTCACCTTTTCCTGTCAGTGATCACGGATTTGGAGGGTCAACCAATGACTTTTGATGGTTTTTTCATCCAACGGATGTGTCTAGAACTTCAAACACAACTTCATACCGGACGCCTTGACCGCGTCTATCAGACGTCTCTGCAGACGTTTCGTTTTGTTTTTCATACAAGAGAAGGACGGAAGTCACTGGTCATCAGCGCTGATTCCGCCCTTTATGGGGCCTATCTCAGCACCCAAGATGACCGGACCCATATCGAAAGTCCGTTCTCGAAGGTCTTGAAAAAGCATCTCGAAGGCGCCATCATCGAGCGTATCACCCAATTTGAAAGTGATCGGGTGATGCTGTTTCAATTTTTGGGACGCGATCTGATCGAAGGTCCGATCACCAAGACACTCATCTTTGAAGCGATGGGCCGACACTCGAATCTGATCTTGGTTGAGCATGGTATCATCATCGACAGCCTGAAGCGGATGTTTCAGCCCGATGGACGAAAACTCGTCCCCGGTGGCCAGTTTGAGTTTTTCGCCTCAGACAAAGCCCCCTTCTTCAACATAGACTATCATGGGATCAATGGCTCGGATGATCTTGTCAAAAACTATTTGGGCATATCCCCGATGCTTGCCAGTTATCTCTTTCGAACTAAAATGCAAATTGATGCGCTTGAGACACAGCCCACATTGAACCGATCAAATGGTCGATTTCACGCCATTGATCTCTTCGACGCTGAGGCCGAAACGATGGCATTTCCAACCTTGAGCGCACTGCTCGACGGCAGACACCACAAGAAAAGTGAGCTTGGTCTTGGTGAGAAACAGTTCATCACAAACAAGCTCAAGAGTCTGTCCAACCGGCTATCCGCCATCGAGGAAGACATACGGTCGACAACACAAGCCCTCCATGCCAAGGATCAAGCTGATCTGATCTATATGAGTGGAGAGCCCTTGTCATCCAAACGATCCGATGTCTTTGTCGGCACCGAGGTCATCATGCTCGATCCGACAAAAACCTTAAACGAGAATGCCCAAGCACTCTATCAGACTTATCATAAAGCCAAACGTGGTCTCGACCACCTTCAAAAACGTCTTGAACAGACCAATCATGACATCGAAACCTTCGAAGCCTTTTTGACCTACGTTGAGATCTCTGATGCCAAAAGCCTTCAGGAACTGTCATATCAGCTCGCCGAATACGGCTTCAAGACCAAAGTCCAACTAAAAAAACACCTCCGCGACCAAGTGCCGGCATTCATCAGTATCGAGACCCCCAAAGCAACCTATGCGATTGGTAAGAACGCCTCGCAAAATGCCTATCTCACCCATACTTACGCCCATAAGAACGATACCTGGTTTCATGTCAGAAACGCCCCTGGCAGTCACGTGATCGTCCGATCAGACCATCTTGATGAGGACGTGATCAGAACCGCGGCGATGCTCGCCGCCCATTTCTCGAAGATGCGTCACTCCTCTTCGGTCCCCGTCGACTATACCGCCATCAGGTATATCCGGAAAATCCCCGGAAAAGACCCCTCACTCGTCACCTACAGCCATCAGAAAACAATCTTTATCGATGTCATTGAAGACATCATCGAACGGTTGTTCAAAGAAGACAAGAAGCACCGCTAACCATGTGAAAATGACGCAAACAAGGCATATTTATTGAAAAAAACTCTATGAAACGGTAAGATGAAGATAGAAATAGGAGGGATTC
Source organism: Acholeplasmataceae bacterium (assembly GCA_018400755.1). Lineage (GTDB taxonomy): Bacteria > Bacillota_I > Bacilli_A > Acholeplasmatales > Acholeplasmataceae > RECG01. Next base: position 32,722 of record JAGYLU010000003.1, on the reverse strand, counting down.
AATCATGTCATACACATTACCAAAACTGCCTTACGCATACGATGCGCTCGAACCATTCATTGATGCCCGCACCATGGAAATCCACTACACGAAACATCACCAGGCATACGTCAACAACCTAAACAACGCCCTTGCCAAGCATCCTGAGATTGACCAGCCTCTAGAAACACTTCTGAAGCATCCGGAAACACTACCTGAAGACATCAGAGGGGCTGTTGTCAACAACGGTGGTGGACATTTCAACCACAGTTTCTTCTGGCCTCTGCTCAAAGTCAACCAAGGCGAAGGTCCCAAAGGTGTCCTTCTTGACGCAATCGTTCAAACATTCGGTTCCTTTGATGCTTTCAAAGACACATTCAGAACTGCTGCCGCCACCCGTTTTGGAAGCGGTTGGGCATGGCTTGTTGTCACACCAGAAGGTGGCCTGAAAGTCCTCTCAACGGCCAATCAGGATGCCCCCCTCAATGACGGCACACCGATTTTGGGCCTGGATGTATGGGAACATGCGTATTACCTGAATTACCAGAACAGACGTCCTGATTACACATCCGCATTCTTCTCAGTCATCAACTGGGATGTTGTCTTGGACCTTTATAACAAAGCCAAATAACATCAGACAAACGAAAGGCACGCAACCTGCGTGCCTTTTTTGATGATTTCAGATGATATGTCAAACAGTCAATGTCTCGATGACTGCGTAATCTCCGTCGTGACGGCGATAGACAACATGGGTCCTTTGGGTGTCCTTGTCAAGGAACACATAGAAATCGTGTCCGGAGAGTTCCATCAAGGCGATGGCTTCTTCCGATGTCATCGGTTTGAGCTCAACCTGCTTGTTTTTGACCAGTTGCGTCGCAAGCACTTCTTTCTCAAGCGACTCAGCATCGAATTCAGTGCTATAAGCCTGCTTGATGCCTTCTTTTTCAAGATTGGTCTTGAGCTTGTCTTTATGCTTCCTGATCTGGGCTTGGAGCTTATCATTGGCCCTGTCAATCGCGGCATACATGTCCTGATCGGAGACTTCCGCTCTCAGGACGGTGTTCCTGGCGGGGATGGTGACTTCGATTTTGTGGTGATCCTTGTAGACTTTGCAGACGACGCGCACCTCGTTGATGACGTCAGGTCCGAAAATCTGAACCACTTTGCTCAACCGCTTTTCCGCATAGGCCTTGATGGCCGGGGACGGAACAAATCCGTTTTTGCCGACAATGTCGAATTTCATGGCTTTTCTCCTTTGTCATTGATCGTATGATAGACAGTCAGCGCATGGATGTCACCAAGAGACATGGCGTCTAGAAGACGGATGTCTTCGTCATGCACAATGTCAAACCACAGGACGATGTCACGGGGAAAGATCTTTGAAACCATGTGAACCATCGGTCCCATGAACGACATGTGTGCCGTGGGATGGGCCCGTCGCCTTCCCTGGATGAGGGTTGTCAGTCTGATCTCACCTCCTTCGATCGGAATCACTTCGGTGAGAGGGACAACGGGATACTTCCTGACACAGCGCTGACAAATATGATGGTGTTCAATATCAAACAGATTGTGGGCACGCCGTTCCATCCGGATTGGCAACCCACATGCCTCGCATATCATAACAAGCCCTCCTAATCCATGTTAGTCGGGCTTGTGCGATATGACTATTTTTTATATGCCTGAATAATCTTGTCGATGAGATTGCCCGGGACTTCCTCATAACGCAGGAATTCGCGGGTAAAGGATCCGCTACCTTGGGTCATGGCTTTGAGGTCAATCGCATATTTGACAATCTCAGCTTCCGGAACATCGGCGATGACCACCTGATATCCTTCGGACTGGTTCATGCCGAGCACCCGTCCCCGACGCTTGTTCATGTCACCCATGACGTCACCGACATATTGGTCTTTGACGGTCACTTCAACACGGACAATCGGTTCAAGAATGGTCGGCTGACATGTCTTGGTCGCTTCTTTGAAAGCCAGAGACGCAGCCAATTTGAATGAGATTTCGTTTGAGTCAACCGGGTGGTATGACCCGTCGTAAAGCGTACACTTGACGTTGATCACCGGGAAGCCCGCAAGCGGTCCGGCTTCGAAGGTTTCAACCAATCCTTTTTCGACAGCAGGGAAGTAGTTCTTGGGTACCGCGCCACCAAAAACGCTATCTGCAAAGACAAAGAGTTCATCGGTTGGTTCAAACTTGATCCAGACATGCCCGAACTGACCGGCACCACCAGATTGCTTCTTATGCTTACCTTCGGCGTTGACCGTCTTCCTGATTGTTTCACGATAGACAATCTTCTGGTCTTCAATGTCGACATCGACCTTGAACATGGTCTTCATCCGTTCAAGAATGTAACCCAGATGGGTCATGCCCTGCCCACCTAAGAGAAGCTGGGCGGTTTCCTTGTTGCGTAGGATGACAAAACTCGGATCTTCAAGATTCAAACGCTGAAGGGCCTGACTGATCTTGTCCTCATCGTTTTTGTTCTTGGGATGGGCGGCGATATAGATGACCGGTGTCGGCAAAACAACCGGATCAAAGACAACGGGGTGTTTGTGGTCAGCGATGGTGTCTCCGGTTTCAAGGCCATCGATTTTGGCAATGGCGGCGATGTCACCGGCATGGAAAACATCGACCTGGATTTGGTTCTTGCCGCGAAGCTGGAACAGGTTGGCAGCCTTTTTGTTCTCACCCTTGTTGGTGATACTGAACTCCTGACCTTGTCTCAGTGTTCCGGCATTGACTTTGACAAAACTGATCGCACCCATGAAGGGGTCAACTGTTGTCTTGAAGACATAACCTGCAAACGGTTCGTCATCTGAGGTCTGGACCATGACGTCGTCACCGGTCTTCGGATCTGTCGCCTTGATTTTCTCAAGATCAGCAGGAGACGGGAAATAATCAACCATCATATCCATGAGCGTCCTGACACCAATGTTCTTGGTCGCGCTTCCGACCAGAATCGGGGTCAGACCACCACGGATGACACCGCCTCTGAGGGCGGTCTTGATCTGTTCGACACTGATTTCCTCACCGGAGAAATAGAGTTCCAGCAGTTCTTCAGACGTCTCGGCGACGCTTTCAAGAACGAGTTCTCTCAGTTCGTCGGCTTTGGCCTTCTTGTCATCCCAGATCTCTTCGACATGGCTGTCAAGACCTTCGAAAATATGGGCTTTCATCTCAATGACATTGACGAAACCAGCAAAATCCTCATCCTTGCCAATCGGCCAGGTAAAGGGCAATGTCTGCTTGCCGAGTTTGCTTCTGATCTCGTTTAGAACATCGTCAATCTTGATGTTTTCCTTGTCCATCTTGTTGACGAAAATCATGGTGGGGACATTCTTTTCCTTCAAGACTTTCCAAATACGTTCGGTGCCGACTTCAACGCCTTTGCTGCCGTCAACAACCAACACAGCGCCCTTGACGACGGCCAGTGACTGATTGATGTCACCGACAAACTCATCGGATCCTGGGACGTCTAAGACATTGATTTTATGGTCATTCCATTCAAGCGGGATCAGGCTCATCGAAAGGCTGGACAATTTGTTTTGTTCCTCGATGAGGTAATCCGAAACGGTATTTTTCTTTTCAACTTCGCCCTTTTTTTCAATGGCGTTCGAGGCGAAAAGAAACGCTTCGGAGAGACTTGTTTTACCGGACCCCTGATGGCCCAGTAAAGCAATGTTGCGAATCTCTTTGGTGTTGTACTCCTTCATGTGTACCTCCTGCAATCGTTTACATTATTCTACCCTTATTATAGCATAAGACTGACACGCTTCATACCAGGCACATTGAAAAATATGAAAAAACACATAAGTTCAATGTCCCATGGTATAATAGGCCAGGTGATTTGATGAGAAAGCTCGCGATTCGGTTGATAGAGTGGTACCAAAAAGACATCTCCCCATACAACAACCATAAGTGCCGATTCACACCTTCCTGCTCGGAATACTCGAAGCAGTCCTACATGCGATTCAATGTGTTCAAGGCTTCATGGCTGACCTTTTGGCGCATTTTGAGATGCAACCCTTTATCCAAGGGCGGATACGATCCGGTTCCTGAGAAAAAGCATCGAAAAGCAAAGCCAACCACAAAAGAAAAGGACCCTGCACCAAATGGCGAGGATCCAGATCATCAACACATACCGAAGCCTTGAGGCTTCGTTTTTTTATTCAGGTTTGGTTCGGTTATGTTTGATCACTTTCTGTCTGACAAACGATTCCCGGTCCTTTTCTTCCAAGACATCACTGATGTAGCGGATCTCGGTTTCAAATCGTGGAATCACGACATTTTCTAGCGCATTCGCCCGTTTTTGAGACTTTCTGATCGCATTGGCGAGACGGTAGGTGCTGTTATCAATCTCGGCGAGTTTGACGGTCAGTTCCCGGACCTTCATGAAGCTTTTATAGGCATAGTCGAATTTCGTGTTGGTATGGCCGATGCCATAAGTGATCTTGACATACTCGGCTTCATGACTGATCTGTGGCAACTCAACACCCATGACGCTTCTATAGGTGACCGAAAGGCCATTGTCAACGGGGATCGACTTGGCGATATCGCCAACGATCCCAAGCGTGATATTGGCTTCCTGAAGCGCTTGATAGGCTTGTTTGTAGGTCTTGGCAATCTCTTCTCTGAGCATTCGGACATCATCGAGCAAGGAGAGCATTTCCTTAATCAGGATGTTGCGTTTCCGGTCCATCAGATCATAGCCTTTTTTGGCCAATGTGTGTGACTTCTGAAGGGCGAGGAGATTTCCTTTGGTCGGTGAGAGATGTTCACTCATCTTGACACACTTCCTTTAAGTCCTTTGATGATCGGCTTGGTGACAATATGGAACCGTTCGACTGCCCGTTCATGGCTGTAATGAAGATCCAGGACCGCATCATCAATCCGGTTGAGCTCATCTTTGGGAAGAATTGAAAGCAGATCCCATCCCAAATCAAGTGTGTCAACGATGTTTCGATTGGTATCGAAGCCCTGATTGATGAAATGCGTCTCGAACTGGCGGCCAAATTCAATGTACTGGCGGTCAATTGTGGTCAACTCATCTTCCCCGATGACAGAGGCCAGACTACGGATTTCTTGCACTTGGGCATACGAAGCAAAGAGTTGGTTCGCGACCGCTGAATGGTCTTTTCTGGTGTATCCGTCACCAATACCATCTTTCATCAGACGGGACAAAGACGGTAAGACACCGACGGGAGGGTAAAGCCCTTTTTGAACAAGATCTCGACTTAAGACAATTTGCCCTTCGGTGATGTATCCGGTCAGATCCGGAACCGGATGGGTGATGTCATCATTGGGCATGGTCAGAATCGGAATCTGAGTCACTGATCCTTTGGTATCGCGGACAATGCCAGCCCGTTCGTATAGCGAGGCGAGGTCGGAATAGAGGTACCCTGGATAACCCTTACGGCCGGGAATCTCACCCTTGGAAGACGAGAACTCACGGAGCGCTTCCGAATACGCTGTCATATCGGTCAAAATGACCAAGACATGCATATGATGCTTGAACGCCAGGTACTCCGCGACCGTCAAGGCAAAGCGCGGAGTCAGGATCCGTTCGATGATCGGTTCGTTCGAAAGATTCAAAAACATGACCACCCGGTTCATGACACCAGCTTCCTCGAAGGAGCGTCTGAAATAGCGGGCAACATCATTTTTGACACCCATCGCGGCAAAGACGATACAAAAATTATCACCGTCAGCATCAGCGATTTTTGCTTGTTTCACGATCTGGACAGCCAGTTCGTTATGGGGCATGCCTGAACCTGAGAAGATGGGCAGTTTTTGTCCTCTGATGAGGGTTGTGAGCGCATCAATGCTACTGATCCCGGTTTGGATGTAATCTCTGGGATAGACTCTGGAAACAGGATTGAGCGGTAATCCATTGATGTCGCGTCGTTCGTCCACATAGACATTTCCAAGTCCGTCAATTGGCTTACCTGAGCCATTGAAGGTCCGTCCAAGAATTTCTTTTGATAGCCCCACCTCGACCGGATGACCGGTAAAAATGGCACGTGTGTTCTCTAACGAGATGCCGTTCGTGCCTTCAAACACCTGGATGGCGACGCGTTTGCCATCGATCTGGACAACCCGTCCGTAACGGACCGCTCCGTTATCGAGCCTGATCTCCACCATCTCTTCGTTTCCGACACCTTCGACGTCATCAATAAAGACGAGGGGGCCGTTGATTTCCTCTAGTCCGATGTATTGAAGATTCATGAGCGACTTCCTTTCCTAGTGGGTATGGCTGATCGTTTTGTCAATATCCTTGATGACCCCTTTGAACAACTCAAGATGATCATTTGGAATGTCATACTTCATTTTCACAATCCGGTCAAATATACCTGTCTCCGTCAGCACATTCAGTGAACGACCTGACTCAATGACAATCTTTGCCCGGTCATATAGCCTCAGGATGGCTTCCATCATCAACAACTGCTTCTCAAGCGGAACATAGGTGTCCTCTTTGTGAAACGCGTTTTGTTGCAGGAAGCCCAAACGGATGACCTTGCCGATCTCAATGACGAGTCTTTGGTCATCAGGCAACACGTCACTTCCGATCAATTTGGCAATCTCGAGCAATGTTGTCTCTTGTGCCAATAACGCACGAATCCTTGCCCGGTACTGCAAAAAACTCGGTGAGACATTGGTGTCATACCACTCACTCAGATCACCGATGTACTCCGAATAGGACAGATTCCAGTTGATGGCCGCGTAGTGCCTGGCATAGGCTAATTCCTTGTCAAGCGCCCAGAAACACCTGACAAAGCGTTTCGTGTTCTGGGTCACGGGTTCCGAGAAATCAGCCCCTTGGGGACTGACCGCACCAATCACCGTGACACTGCCTTCACTGCCATTCAAGGACTCAACAAACCCAGCGCGTTCATAGAACTGAGAAATCCGGCTTGGCAAATACGCCGGAAACCCTTCCTCTGCTGGCATTTCTTCCAAACGTCCAGATATTTCCCGGAGCGCTTCCGCCCACCGGGAGGTCGAATCCGCCATCAACGCGACATGGTATCCCATGTCACGATAGTATTCAGCAATCGTCACGCCGGTATAGATGCTCGCTTCGCGGGCAGCCACCGGCATGTTTGAGGTGTTGGCAATCAACACCGTTCTCTCCATCAAAGGTTTGTTGGTCCTGGGATCGATCAAGTCCTTGAATTCCTCAAGCACCTGCGTCATCTCATTGCCGCGCTCACCACACCCGACATAGACGATCAGATCGGCATCACACCACTTGGCGAACTGATGCTGCATCATCGTCTTGCCCGTCCCAAATCCTCCAGGGACAGCAGCGGTTCCGCCTTTGGCAATCGGAAAGAGCGTGTCAATCACACGTTGTCCGCTGATCAAGGGCACCGCATTGTTCAAGCGTCTTCTGACCGGTCGTGGTTCCTTGATCGGCCAACGCTGGACAAGGGTGAGCTCATGGATGTTCTTATAGGCATCAACGATCGTCACAATCACATCGTAGGGATGATAGACGCCACTTGGCATGACCTTTTGGACGGTCCCCTGGATACCATTTGGAACCATCATCCGATGTTCGATTGATTTGGTCTCCATCGTCGTCGCGTAGATGTCGCCTGATGACAAAACGTCACCTTCCTTGACCTTGATCGTGACATCCCAAGTCGCTTTGGCATCGATGGATTGGATGTCACTGCCTTTGGGAATAAACATGCCTGCGCCTTCGGCGATTGTCGTGAGTGGCCGTTCGATCCCATCAAAGATATTGGCGACCAGTCCTGGTCCCAGTTCGGCGGAAATGGGTTCACCGGTGCCGACAACAGGTTCGCCGGGAATCAGTCCGGTAGTTGATTCATAGACCTGAATGGTGGTCATCGATTTGGAAATGGAAATGACTTCTCCAAGCAGTCGGTCACGACCGACATAGACCATCTCAAGCATTGAAAAAACGTTTGCGGCCTTGACGGTCACGACAGGGCCGTTGATTGAATAGATCACATTATCTTTCATCTTGACCCTCCTTATGTCCGGATAAACAGCTTCGAATGGTGATAAAACCACGTCTTTTGATCTTCAAAAGCAGCATCAAGCGTCAGATCAACCGTCCGGCGACGGGCCGGAACATGCATCTCGAACCCTCCGAAGTGGATGGTGTTGGTCTCCTTGATCGTGCACGTGCCACACGGCAATGCGGTCAAGAAGTCCTTGGCGACCTGATCTCCTTCTTTGACATAGAAGATGACATCCTCATCTTTGAAAAGACCCTTGAGCGTCTTGATCCGCGCTTCGAGATAGTCCGTATACTGTTTTGATGCCACAAAGTCTAAAACCTTCTTTGAGACAGCGTCAAAAACAGCCTTTGACATCTCGAGTCTCTCATTGATCAGTTTGGCATCATAGCCAACCCCAATCTGATTGATCGCTTCCTGATACTTGATCCTCAGTTCGCGCATCCTTTTTGCGGTCTCGAGTTGTTTTTTGATCTGGATATCTTCTTTGATCCGTTTGATCTCACGCTGATAGATATAGTCAATCTCATCTTGGAGGGCTTTCAGTTGTTTTTCTGATGCCTTGCGGATGGCCTTGTCAAAATATCTGTACAGCTCGTCTTCGTTATAATATCCCATGTGATCTCACCTCACAGTTTGACGCCAATCGCTTCACTGACATATCGGTCAATGGCTTCGCCGATCTCAGTCTCTCCGTGACGGTCAGGAATCTCAACAATGAGTTGCCTGGGTTGAGTCAGTTTGAGTTCCGAGATGACATTTGGCGCAAGTTCGACAAGTTTGGTCGTAATCAGGATGACAGCAATCTCAGGATCCTCAAGAGCCGCCTCAAGGGCGTTCAAAAACGCATCGCGCTCATGCACGACAACCCCTTCGATACCGACAAGCCGCATACCGACTTCCGAATCAACATTGTCTGAAAGCAGAAAAAACTTCATGAATGACGCATCCTTTAAAGCTTGTTGATGATGAGAATCGAGATCAGAAGTCCATAAATGGCAACCCCTTCGCCAAGGGCGACAAAGATCAGGGATTTCCCGAAATTCTTCTCGTTTTCGGAAAAAGCGCCAATCGCCGCTGGGGCAGCGGCAGCAACCGCGATCCCGGCACCAAGTGCCGACATGCCGGTTGCCAAGGCAGCACTGATGAATCCCAAACCTTGGGCAAGGGTACCAGTCATGAGATCAAGCGTGGTCTCATCACCTTCGGCGGCCATCACATCAGGACGAATGATCATCTGCATGACGAAAACGAGCAACATGATGCCGAAGAATCCGGAAATATGGACAAGCAGTCTCGATTTCGCTTCTCTGAGGGTGGCGTTTCCTTTGAAAACTTTGATCAAGGGGATACTGATCAAGACAAGCATGAGCAGTGGCAATACGATTTCAATGGCGTTTAACATCTTCATAATCCTCCTGAAGTTATTTGTTCATGGCAACGAACTGAATGCCGTTACCTTCATAGTATCTTGAAAACATCTCATAAAACTCAAGGCGAAGCACCTGAATGCCGACAATCATCCCTTCAAGGCCCATCACGAAGATGTTGCCAAGTACCAGGACAAGAATCCCACTGCCTGATGACATCTCCATCAGACTCATCACAACGAGCATCATCCCGGCATGAACCAGAAGGAAGCCACCGACTCTGAGGAACGAGAGCGTGTTGGTGATATAGGAAAGCAAAATCTCAAAGAGTTCGAAAAACCCTTCAACCACGAACCCTCCGATACCATTAGGAAACATGGGATGCTTATGATAGAGTCGCTCAAGCGGTTCTTTCATGAAGATCAGAACCATGGGAATCCCGACGAAGAAGGCAATCAAGAACGAGTTGAAAGCAGGAATGCCAAAGCCCATCTGTAGTGCGATTCCAACCAGCAAATACCCATAGAGCATCAATCCGGCGATCCCATTATGCGAACAGATGACCTCGACGATTTGTTTCTTCCTGACCATTTTCACAACATTCATGATCATTGAGATCACAATCAGAAGTGACCCGAAGGCAATCGCGGCAATCAACAGCATCATCGTCGAATCAGCATCCATGACATGGATTGGCAAGTTTTGAAAACCCAAGACTTCCCGGTAAAACGGGGTCAATAGTTCCTCATTTCCAAAGACCGATCCATAGAGCAGTCCGAAGAAGGCCGAGGACAATCCAATCCGGACGCCGACCGCACCCAGCCGCATACCCTTCCACTTATAGAAGAGGTATCCAAGGAGCGCCAAGACCAGACCTTGTCCGACATCACCAAACATGATACCGAACAGCAAGGCATATGTGATCGCGACAAACGGCGTCGGATCAATATCACCATAAGCCGGAAGACCATACATCTCGACAAACATACCAAATGGTCTGGAGAACCACCGGTTCTTGAGTTTCGTTGGTGGCACGATCCGTTTGTCGCTATCGGCATCACCAATCTCAATCTCAACGTCCTCAAGACCATGAAACATCCGTTTGGTGTTCTCCACATCCTTGTCTTCGACAAAACCCGAGATGGTGAACCGATCACCAAGACCAACAACATATTTCTTGGCCTCAAATACGCGGTTTAGAAACAACAATTCGCCTTTGATACAGGACAATTTGTCACTGCACCCGCAAGAGATATCGTAGATGTCCCGTTTATACCCATTGATTTTTTCCTGGGCGGTCCTGATCTGGGTCTCAAGCGATTCAATCGCCTCCGTTGGTGTCCCATGGACAAAATCAGGAATGAAAATACGTTCGAAAAACAAAGATGAGAAAATATTGTCGACTTCCCGTTTGTATTCCTCAGTGGTGAAGTAGAGACACCAGTTGTAGTTCTGGTCGTAATTGAACGCCTTGAAGACAAATGGTTTGTTTCTGAAAAAACGGAGTTTTTCAACCGAATCATTTGGCAATCTTCCAAAACGGATATAGATATAAGCACAATCAAAGAGATCATCTAGAGGAATCTCTAGACTTTGGATGTTCTTGACATGCACAAGTGCATCCTCATACTTGGCGATCTCCGACTCGAGATTCTTGATGTTCGTGACCTCTTCTGATAGACTCTCCTTGATTTCAAGGATGTACTCAGACATCTGGCTGAAATTGTACTCGATGTCGCGATGCTCATCATTGAGCAGATTCAGGTCATATTTCTTTTCGATCTCGGCGAGTTCCTGCAACAATGGCTGACATGGATTGTCAGAAACAAATGATGTCAGACCATGCACCCGATCGATGATTTCCGATGCGAGCACAGGGTGAAAATCCTTCAGGTCAATGAACCTGGTCAGGACATGATCGAGATTGGCACGGTTCGACGTGATGTCGACCAATTTGACTTTTGCGATGGCCATGACAAGCCTCCTCAGTAGATCAGCATTTGTCTGATGCCCTGTTCGTCAACCTGATACCGGATACCTTCGATGATATTGGTCAGATTGTCGATTTCAATCTCGGACAATGTCAGAAATGCAATGTAGGTTTTTGGAACTTGGGTTGAAAAATACATGAACTTGCGGGCCAGATCATATCTGATCTTTCCAGCATAGTATTCGACGTAGACGTAGTCTTTCTCATTGGTGTAGAGGGCATACTCGGATGAGGAAAGATAGGTCAGGATGGCATCCGGATCCTCGATGGCGATGATCCGGTCGAGTTCTTTTTCTGAGATTCTAGAATGGGTCGTGATCAACACGCTCTTGATCGTTCCAGGATCAGCGCGGTAGAACTTCTTAAGACGGTAGATCTTGGTGATGTTTCCAAGTTCAATCTTGGTTTGAAAGACCTCTTTCAGGTCGCGGTTCAACGCCCCGGTGTAAAACCGGTCAATCCGCTTGAACGCCTCATCATAGTAGTACGCCTCAAGGGCATGTTCAATGTCCAGATATCTAATATTTTGGGGATCCCTGGTCGAGTAGGGCTTCAAGATCTCATAATATGGGGTTTTCCTGACCCCATTCAAAAGATCCTCAAAGGTCTCCGCCTTCAAAAGTTCTTTCATGTCAACTGGGGTATGGACATCAAAGAAGTAAGGGATCTTGCCCTTGATATCATCGGTCTCCTGTGAGATCATCGTCCTGATCAACGCCAAAACGACCTCATTTTCCTGGACAACGATGTTCAGACGGTAGAAGTCAGCTTCCTCAGGTGGTGCGATCTTGATCAGTCTGAGAATGTTGTCAAACGCATTCTTCTTGATCAGGGCTTCGAGCTGTCCGCGATGGACTGATGCCTCGTTCACATCCCTTAGAACATCCTGATAATTCGGGTGTTTCTTCAAAAAACCAACCAGTTCGGGAAGGGTGGTGAATTTGATCATCCGATCGTAGTGATCCTCTTTTAGAAACTTCCCATACATCGCCTTGGCTTTCGCACTGATGGCATTGGCTGAAAATGAGCTCATGGTGATCTCTTTTCCATCACTCAACAATGGATTTGAAGATGTCTTCAATCCACAAAGCCTTATGCTCATAGTACTGTTCGGCGAGGGCTTTCAAAGCATCTTCATACGTTTTGAGCGCCGTCTCACGGCGGTTTGCGATTTCTGATTCATACTGTTTCTTCTGGGCCTGATGGACACTTCTGATCTCAGCCTTCATAGCCGTCTCAAGTTCTGCCTGGGTCTGGCTGATGACATCATCGAGACCTGCTTTTTTTTCTTTGAGGGCTTTGAGCTTGTCGCGGGCTTCCTTATCCAATTGAACAGCATCCTTGATGATATTGTGATACATGAGATGACCTCCTCTTGGCGTTTTGAAAGGGTTTAGTACGCTCTGGCGAACAAGACGGTTTGCTGGGCTTTTTGACCGGTGACCGGACAAATGTCTGAAAGCAATGTCTGGTCAAAGGGAATGATCCGGGCGGTTGCCCCGGTATCCGCTTTGATTTGCACCTCAGCGTCATCACCGCTGATGCTCATGGCGACATAGCCACCAGCTTTGATGTATGTCTTGAATGTCTCATAGTCCGTTGCCTGATAGGTGTGGGCCTTGACATGGGCTTGTGCTTTATGAAGCATGTCCTGATGGATGGTTTCCAAGATGTCTTTCATCGAAGTGGCGACATCCCCTGTCTTCATCCGGGTCTTGCTGCGGTCATGACGTTTGAAAAGAATGACTTCATCGGTCTCGAGATCTCTTGGTCCAATCTCAATTCTGATGGGCACACCTTTCATCTCGTGTTCAGCAAACTTCCATCCTGGCGACTTGTTCGAGTCATCGACAAACACCCTGAATCCCTGATCCAGAAGGGCTTGTTTGACATATTCGGTTGCCGCTCTGACGCCTTCTTCCTCACTTCTGATGGGGACAATGACAATTTGCTTGGGGGCGAGATAAGGTGGTAGCACAAGTCCTTCATTGTCGCCATGGACCATGATGACAGCCCCAATCAGACGGGTTGAGACGCCCCATGATGTCTGGTGGACATAAGTCCGTTCATTGTTGACATCCGAATACATGATGTCAAATGCCCGGGCAAATTCAGATCCGAAATAATGAGTCGTCCCCGATTGAAGGGCTTGGCCATCGTGCATCAGTGCCTCAATTGAATAGGTCTCAACCGCACCAGCGAATTTTTCCCGCTCGGTTTTCCTTCCGGTCACGAATGGAATGGCAAGCAGTTCATCACCCAAGGTGCGATAGATTTCAAGGATATCAAGGGTTTCTTTGCGTGCCTCAGCCTCCGTGGCATGGGCGGTATGCCCTTCTTGCCAAAGGAATTCCTTGCCCCGCAAAAAAGGACGTGTCGTTTTTTCCCATCTGACGACACTGCACCATTGATTATAGAGTTTGGGAAGATCACGGTAAGAATTGATGATTTTCTGGTAGTGGGTACAAAAGAGCGTTTCCGATGTCGGCCTGATGATCAGACGTTCCGTCAGATCCTCAATCCCCGTCGTTGTGATCATCGCGGTTTCCGGGGCGAAACCCTCAACATGCTCTTTCTCTTTTTGAAACAAAGACTCGGGAATGACAAGCGGCATGTAGACATTCTCATGCCCGGTCTTCTTGAAAGCCTGATCGAGATAAGCCTGCATGTTTTCCCATAAGGCATAACCGAGAGGCCGGTATATGATGAATCCTTTGACGTCGCTATAGTCCATCAGTTCGGCTTTCAGACACAAATCGGTATACCATTGGGCGAAATCCTGATCCCGTGATGTGATGCTTTGAACCATTTTGTTGTTTTTACCCATCGCTGTGCTCCATTCAATCTTTGTTTAGGACCGTCTCTTCATCAGTGAAACTGATCATGCGGTCTTTGTAAAGCGCGCCAAGGGCACGCTTGAAGGCTTTTTTGCTCATGTTGAACACCCGTTTGATCTCTTCTGGGGAACTTGTCGCGGTCAATGGCATCGAACCCTTACGCCTTAAATATCCTAAGATGATGTCCCGGTCATCTTCAATCTTCAGTTCCTTGTTCTTGATCATCGAACCGCTCAGTCCCTTGGGAGACTCAAACGTGATGGTCGCACGCACTCTTGATCCTAGACGAGGCATACTTTCAAGCATCGTATGATGAACAAAGACATTGACCAAATCATCGGTCAGAAGGTTGATTCCCTCTTTGCCAATCATCTGGACGATTCCCTCGATCTCATCACCAAGTTCGGGTCTTTCTAGTGGCATAGGAATCTCGCTAGGTGGTACAATGGCCATCAAAAGTCGGCCTTTGGCTTTGATTTTGCAATACAAACGATCATCAGGCCTTGGCCATAACGCTTTGTCTGAAGGCAGATCATCTTTCGACAAAAGAATGTCTTTGGAAATGCCGATATCAACAAAAACCCCAAGACCGGAAACCGTCTCCCGAACACTGAGCATCGCGGCCTGATCGATGGTCGCGAGTGGTGTGTGAAGGGTTGCGGACAACCGTCCCTTGAAGTCAAAGTATAAAAAAGCCTCAACTGTGTCATTGACTTTGAGTGCTTTGTGGTCACTTTCGTTGAAGTGTAGAAAAACCTCGTCTCCAGACTGAAAGAGCATATATCCTATATCTGTCTGCCGCCTGACTTGCAAACGGTTGATTCGACCGGGTTCAAGACTCATGTTATCACCGACATCATTTTAACATAAAAGTACGGATTTCACCTTAAAAAAACAAAAGTGAACGCTTACGCGCTCACTTCAAGGGCTTTAAGAACCTCTTCATAGCGGGAAACAAGCAGTGACCGGATCATATGCGTCAACGGTGCGATGTCCTTCTCAACCTTGAACGTCTCCAAATGTGCCCGGTAAGCCTCTTTTTGAACCAACGGAATGCTAAGTGGAAGATAGCCATTTTGAATCAACACATGATTCATGACGAGTAATGCGACACGGCTGTTCCCATCCAGAAAGGGATGAATTTTGGCAATACCAGCATGCGCGAAGACCGCTTTTTCAATGGCACTTCCTTCAAACGCCTCAATCGCTTTGACGTGCTTGCTCATCCGGTCATACACCTTGACATAATCAGGTGGTTGGTGTGTCTGATCGTAGAATTGAACATTCACGTTGCGGTACACACCGCCTTGCATGATGCCATCGACGACAATCTCATGAATGTCCTTGATTTTCTCCTCATCAAGATGATGATGTGCATTGGCATCATCTTTGACAAACATGAACGCCTTGAAATGATTGAGGATTTCTTTTTGTTCACGCTCACTGTACCCGATGAGCGCTTTGTTGTGAAGCAATCTTTTCACGTCCTCGAAAGGAATACGGTTCGTACCTTCGATGCCAAGCGCATCATAGGTGTAGACAATCCCGAATGTCTGCTCGAGATCCAAAGCCTTCTCTTCACCGATTTCTTTAAGGACGTTACTCAGATGTACGCGCTCTACTTCCAAAAGATCTTTCTCCATAGGTCATCGCTCCCATCTTTTCTCATATTTTACCATAAGGCAGGGCATTCCGACAAGATGACATGACAAAAATCAGGGAATATCACACAATCATAAAAAAAGGAATGCGATGCATTCCTTCCTCTAGGAAAATTGTGACGTGGGACTAATGTCCCAATACCGGTAAACTTATACTTTAACTACGCTGGCCGCTTGAGGTCCACGGTCTCCGTCTTTAACGTCAAATTCTACTTGGTCGCCTTCTGCCAATGTTTTGTAACCTTCTGATTGAATCGCGCTGAAGTGTACAAAAATGTCTTTTCCTTCTGCTGAAGAGATAAATCCATATCCCTTGTCAGCGTCAAACCATTTTACTACGCCTTTCATTTGTGATGCTCCTTTTTTTTTTCTAGGCAATTTATCGCCTAAACTCATTATACATGACCTAACCCTTAATTACAAGAAAGAAATCTCCAATCGTCAATCAGGCGAACTGGCTTTCAAAGAGTTCACTGTAAAAGCCTTTTTGCAAGAGAAGCGATTCATGTGTGCCTTGCTCGACGATATTGCCATCTCTCACGACCAAGATCAGGTGGGCGGTCTGGATGGTGGAAAGCCGGTGTGCGATCACGAATGTGGTCTTTCCTTCCATGAGGGCGAGCATCGCCTTTTGGATCAAGACCTCGGTATGGGTATCGACATTGGAAGTAGCCTCATCAAGGATCAGCATGTTGGTCCTAGAAAGCATCGCCCGAGCAATCACCAACAACTGTTTCTGGCCTTTGGAGATATTGAGCCCCTCATCGGTCAGGATGGTGTCATATCCATTTGGCAGATGGGTGATGAACTGATGGATACGAGCTCTCCTAGCGGCTTCCTCAAATCAAGCATACGGCTGACATCGCCGTTGCCATAGGCGATGTTCTCATGGACCGTGCCATGAAAGATCCAGGTGTCTTGAAGCACCATCGAGAATGACCGTCTGAGACTCGTTCTAGTGAGCGTCCTGGTGTTATGACCATCAAGTTCGATGATGCCCTTGTCAACATCATAGAAGCGCATCAGCAAGTTGACGAGCGTCGTCTTGCCGGCCCCGGTCGGTCCGACGATGGCGATCACTTGACCGGGAGGCGCTTTGAAGCTGACCTCGTGTAAGACCGGCTGGTCCTTCACATAAGCGAAACTCACATCATTGAACCGGACATCACCTTTGACATCATCGATATCGATGGCACCTGCGGTGTCAGCGGGTTCGTCTGCCTGATCAAGGACATTGAAGACACGTTCCGCAGCGGCCAAGGCACTTTGGATTTCCGCCATGATGTTTGAAAGCATGTTGATCGGACCGGAAAACCGTCTTGAGTAGAGGGTGAAACTGGTCAGTTGGCCTAAGCTCAAACTGCCATTGAAATAGAGAATGCCACCAAAGACACCCACCAGTGCCACTGAGAGATTGCTGATGAAACCAACTGATGGCCCAACAGTGGTCGCGTAATACCCAGCCTTATAGGCGGCATCAGTCGCCTCATCATTGATCTCATCAAACTTTGCAAGGGCTGCTTGTTCTTGGACATAGGACTGAATGGTCCGTTGGCCGGTGATCATTTCCTCGGCGTATCCATTGAGTTCCCCAAGTTTTTGGAGCCAAACGATACTCTTCTTATACGCAAAGCACTTTGGTCAGTGTGATTGACATCGGAATCGTCAGCAAAAACACCAACACCAGGACTGGAGACATCACGACCATCATCACAAACGAGATGGTGACCGTGATGATGGCGGTAAAGACACTGACGACGTCGGAGGCGAGCGATGTGTTGATTGTATCGATGTCATAACTCATCTTGGAAATGATATCTCCGGTCTGATTCTGGTCAAAATAGGAGACAGGGACTGTGTTCAGCTTCTCAAAGAGATCTTTTCTCATCTTGTAGACAACATTTTTGGAAATCCTGATCATGGTCACGGCAAGGATGTAGCTCATGATGGTCGAGGCGATATAAAAGACGATCATGAGTCCGGCGAAGAAGAACACACGGGGAAAATCAACCCGCCTTCCATCGCCGTAATCGTCCGGCCTGTCAGATATGGTCCGACCACACGACAGAAGCGTTAGCGACAAGCGTCAAAAAAACAGCGCTAAAAGAGACGGGCTTTGAAAAATAGAGATAATCCCAAAGACGCCCAAGGACATATTTGTTTCATTTTCTATAGAGCCATCAGCCATGGCCACGGCCGCTTTTTCCGGCATACATCATGAGAGTTTCACCTCCAAGCTGATAATTACTGATTTCCTTATAGGTTGCGAGATCTCCATCACCTCGGTGGGTGCCCATGGCTTCAATCTTCTTCATTGACCAACAGAATCAGATCCGCATTTCTGATTGAAGCGATCCGTTGGGCAATGACAATCATGGTTGTCTTTCAGTTCATCCTTAAGAGATCGGCGCATGTTCATGTCGGTTTGATAATCCACGCTGATGAGGCATCATCTAGAACCACCACATTGGGTTTCTGGCGATGGCAATGGCAATCAGGACCCGTTGTTTCTGTCCTCCGGAAAGATTCATGCCCTTTGGGCCATCATATGGTCAAGAGCGTCTTCTTTGCTGAAGTGATAATCTTAGCCATGACCCTGGTGGCAAGTTCGGAACATCCTCATTGGTCACACGGTTGCGGCTGAGCTGATGCTGCCATAGATCGAATCAGCGAAGATCAGGTCGTTTTGAAAGACGATGCCGCCACCCGCTTGCGCAAATCATCTTGCTTGAGGTCTTTGATGTTTTGCTTGCAGAAGCGCACCTCGCCGCTATCGACATCATAGAAGCGCATCAGCAAATTGATCAGGGTCGTCTTGCCTGAGCCGGTCGCGCCAATGATCCCTAGCGTCTGTCCCTGATAAAGAGAAAAACTGATATGGCTCAGATTGTCTTCTTTTTGGTTATAGGAGAAACAGACATCCTCAAACTCGATAATTGGTTGGTCGGGATTGATGACCACCGGTTCAAACCCGTCTTTGATATCTTCAGGCATGTCAAGGACCTCGTTGATCCGATCTCCGGAGGCGGTGGCCCGAGATGACAAGACAAAAATCCTGGTCACACTCATCATCGCGTTCAAAATGATGGTGAAGTAGGTGACAAACGCGATGATCTCACCTTGCTTGGTCAATCCGAGATCAAGTCTGAACGCCCCAGCAACAAGCACAATCACGAGACCGAGATTCATGACAGCGTTCATCATGGGATTGATCCTTGCCATGGTGATGTGAGCTTTGAGGTCCTGATTGACATTGTGTTGATTGGCAGTATCAAACGCTTCTTTCTCATGTGTATTCATGGATAGCGCTCTGACGACCCTGGCACCAGAGATATATTCTCTAAGTTTCCTGATCAGCTTATCAAGTGATTCCTGTGTCTTCCGGTACAACGGAATCCCTTTTCTAGACGCGACATAGATGATGATGGTGATGAGCGGCAACATCATGATGATAATCAGCGTCAAGGTGACATCGAGCGTCAAAGACATGATGATGCCGCCAAGAAGCAACACCGGTGCCCGGACGCCTAGACGCTGCATGAAGGCTGTCGCGGTGTAAATGTTATAGGTATCGGAGGTCATCCTTGAGATCAAAGACGGTCTGGTCAACGCATCAACCTGACGGGCTGACAGACGGGTCATCCGATCAAAAAGGTCGTGTCTGAGCCCACGGACAGACTCCGCTGCGATCTTTTCAGCCATCCGGTTGGCCATGATATTCAAGATGACGCCAGTAAAAGCGATGGCGACCATCATCAATCCGATCAGGTAAAGTGGCCATAAGGATGGATCGGTTTCAGTTCTCAGTTCCGGGATCGTCTCATCAATCATATAGGCAATCAGCCATGGCAAAAACAGGTCAGCCAAAGAGGCGATTGATTTGAATGAGAGCGAGACCGTCAAGGTACGCCAATATGGCTTGATGAGTGATAAAATGAACTTCATGAAAACCACGTCCTTATGTGTGATAAAATGTTGATGTTTTGTGTTGTCATTTCAATAGGAATTTTGTATAATGGATTTGCTGCCCCCATAGTTTAATGGTAAAACGCAGCAATGGTAATGCTGAAATACAAGTTCGATTCTCGTTGGGGGCACCATCCGAAAATCAAGCGACTCGTCATAACGAGTCGCTTTTTTCCTCTTCTTGCTTCTGTTCTTCATAGAGGTAAGCCACAGGACTGCTGTATTCGACGTAAGGGAGCTTTTGATGTGTCTCCTTTTGGGCTTCATAGGGATCTAGAAGGCTTTCAAAGATCCAGAACTGCCCGATATGGATATTCTTATGATCACTTAAGTAAGTGCTATGATCTGAAAGATGTAGCACATGTTCAGCACGTTTCTCAAGATAAATCCGTTGTTCCTCAGGCACATGCTTGCCGACTTTCATCCGGATATCTTCAAAGAAGCGGATGGCTTTCTCGACATCCTTGTTGACATAATGGAAGAACGCGATGTCATAGGCAATCTCAAGGGTTTGGGCTCTGCGCAAGTAATACATGATGTTCCGGTCCTTGATCAGCCGGTCGACGGTCTCATCGCTGATCCGTTCTTGCCTGATCACACCATTGATATATAAGGAAAGAATGAGAGCATCGAAAAGGGTGTTCTTGATCTTGTTCTCCCTGAGATAGGTGATGATGAGTGACCATAGGTAATCCTCGGTCTTAGTGACATCAGCGGACGAAAACATCAGATACTGACTGATTTGGGCCATTGTGAAAGCCTCATCGGTCTTGATCTTTTTGTAAGCGACAACGTCACCATAGAATGTCTCATTGGAAAGGAAAAAAGTAAAGGTATACAAGGTACTCAGCAAGGTGACGATGATTGCAGTGTGGGCCATGATCCCAATCACGATCGGAGATGCCGGAATGAGCACGGAAACAATGAATCCGACGATGATCAGAAACGCGAATGTGATGGTCGCGATCGGGGCAGCGATCAATGCCTTGGCAAACGTCTGTGTCAGTCGCTTGTAATCCTCATCACTTTCGATCGGTGGAAGATCTGGAACCACCAAACCACCAAAGAGAATCCATAATTTGGGGTTCACCGTCAAACGCCATCCCTTGTCGGTCTTATGAAAGACAAAGACCGTGAGATAAAGCGCTCTGATTCCAACCCCTTGGACTTTGAAGGCAAACAGATGGGTCAGTTCATGGACCGTGAGGGTGATATAGAAGGCCAAGAGCGCGATCAAAAGAAATCCAAAAAAACCGACCGTCTTCCAGCCGGTGGAAAAAGTCTCCCACAACCCGCTATAGACCAGGAAGCTTGAGATGATCCCAGTCAACAAAGCCACAATGATGAAGATGAATGCCTTTCGGATCTTTCGCATGTGTTTCTCCTCAATGAAATTATATCACATTGATGCCTTGTAAGTCATCCCAATTGACGTGTTTTCGCTTGACAAGACCCATGGAATTTGCTATCATGATAAAGCAAAGACAAGTGGGCGTCGTATAATGGTTATTATACATGCTTGCCATGCATGAGATGGGGGTTCGATTCCCCTCGCCCGCTCCATAAAATCATTGAATTGACACCGCTGTTCCTGATGAAGCCTAGAACGCTCCATCACGATTGACACGTATTGAGTGCCATCCATGTGCTCAACGCACACCTGTTCAGGTGTATGTCAATCGAAACAGGTGTTTTTTTTTGACTTTCGCATGCGCAAATAACGAAATGGAGAAGCTTGCCCAAACAAGATAACAGATTAACTTAACACATCAGCTCATCAAATGAGTCAATCTGAGAAACTGAGCAGTCATCCTAAACTCAATAGACTTGTCAGTCATGCTATGCTTCTCGTTATGACACTTAATCAATTGGCAATCATCGTCACTATGTTCAAGATCAGTGCTGATCTGAGATGAATAACGTTGAACTGGGTTCTCATGTTTTATGATCAGAATGAATCCTTCAAACTGGTTGCTTAAGGGCATCATTTTATGTGAAGTCTTTAAACATGAACAATAACTCCTCGGGATTCAGAATGGGCGCACTTGATTCAATCCTCATGCACGGATGAAGACAATGGTCTCTGAATCAGGTGAACATAGACGAAAATCACCAGTCAGGAAGTGGGATCCATTGTATGCATCATCTTTCGAGAAAGAGATATCGTATTCGGTATAACAAAAATACCCTATCAACTTTAGCCTATCAATACCGAACATCGATTTTCAATCAATTCTTGAAACGATTCTTAGACGCATCAGCGTATATGATTCCCATACATTGACTGCCATATCCTTTGAGCAACCAACTGAGTTTATCATTTTTTGAGCTGTATGTTTGGTTATCCCTATATTCTCGGCAAACATAAAGAAGTCTTTCTTCGGATGTTTGTTTTTTTGCCATTCATTGCTAAAGCAAAATCTTCTTCATCTTCCGGCATGTTTACTTTCAAGGCAAGCAGGAGGTCATAAGTCGCGGACAGCACATATTGGCATGTCCCTACTTTCGTCTCAATCAATGAGAAATTCTTTCAGATGCATATCTGAATTTCCGGTGATATAGAAAAACAATGCGAATAAACAGCTCGGACAAGTCAAGTTTGCTTCTTTCGGAAAACCGCTTAATGATTTTCCCACACCGTTCGTAATGCATCCGTGATATTTATCCTGTGTCAATCTGAAATCCAGTTGACAAAAATCTTCCATAGCACGTTTTTCTACACGGTCTTTATCAAAAATACGGTCAATCCTTTTGTGATATACGCATAAGTGTTCCCATTTTATCAAAGCATGGGGAACAGTTGGTGATACCGACAGCATCCGCCATACACATCATATGCGTTCGATTCCGTAACGCTCTCAAATTGCTCCACCTGAGGTTTCAAAATATATCCGGTAGGGTCAGCCCATAAGCGTAAGTCTTGGCGTGTCACCTTCCATGAGCAAATGCAATGACAATTTGAACGCCGGGAACTGTGCAGCCCTTACCAGTGCTCTTTGCAAGCGCCCCAATGTGCTGGCGTTCGTCTCTATTTGGGGATATGCGTCGTTCTGAAATGTCCGATGCAGCTCTTGAAGCAGCCGGATTCGTTTTCCGTTCGTGTTTTTCCAGCAGCATAAACATTTCATACGCAGGCCTCTTGATGCTGATATTGCCTATCGGGCCCTGCATGCGATAAGTAATACTGCAAAGCGTATCGTTTTCAGGAATCTTCCAGTTTCGGGTGTGACAAATATCTAAAAAGCCATCCTCGAATTAATCCATCAAAAATGAAAACAGTGTTCTTGATGTGAAGCTTTCGTTTTTAATCGGCAAGTCAGTGATACCGGCACCGCGTTTTCACTTTGACATAATCTTGGAACGTAAGAAAAGAATATCCTTCATCGGTTTCCTCAAGAATGCCGGCAAAACAGTCCTGAATATAGACATGCGCTTTTCTAAAAGCACCATTATGATTTCTCCTGACGTTAAGCAGCTTCATATCAAATATGGAAAGCGCAATATTGACTTTGTCTCAAATGCATAGTTTTACCCTGTTCCAGTTCCCGTATAAAGCGAAGACCAAGACCTGAGCGAATGGCAAACTGCTCTTGCGTTAACCCCGCTACTTTGCGTTGTTTCCTTATATATTCAGCTATCTTGTTCATATAAACGCCCCTTTACCAGTTGTTTGTACCCATATATTATACCCTTTCGGGACGAATGTCAATATAAAAATAGATAATGATCCCTTTCGGGTATATTCTGTTAATTTCACTCTATATTTATACCCTAACGGTGATTATTTGTTCCCGATGAAAACGATGTATTGATCACAGCATACCATGATGTTCGATATCAAAATCTGTCTGTCACTGATGTATACCAAAAAGATAGAATCACTTTCATAGAAGCCAATGGTCACGAGTGATTGATCATTTGGTAGGACAATGGCATATAGGAGAGCAGATTCGGTCTATGTCGTTCCAAGTGGTTGTCTTTATGATGGATGATGTCATCTGTCAACAATTTGGTTTTACATACGAAAAATGATGGCTTATCCCGATTGAAACCACGAGTGAGTCATCACTCGTGAATAGATGAAGAATAGGCTCAAACACCAACTTCCATTTGCATTGATGTTCACTTGTGTGACTGCAAGTCATTCGATCCAATCAAGTCTTAGTCAAGACAACAAATGATTCTGGTGTCTTGTTCTTAAATCTCTAGATAAGCCAAGACTGGTCACATCGGTTTCAAATTCTTTTCTAGTCTCTCAACAATGACTTTGAGCCTTTTCGCTCTGGACTCAGGCCGCTTAAGGGCATAGTAACTCATGGCATATGTCTTCTGCACAGATGGCGAAAATGCCAGATAATGCTTCTTGGCTAACTGAGCATCATCAAGGCGTGACAAGAATGCATCCAGACTGAAATCCTCCGGAGGCGAATCCGCTTTGTCCCATCTGCCATCTTTCTTCGCATCGCTGATTGCCTTAAGGCCAGGGGCTTTCATAAGTCCTTGTCCAATCAATGCTTCAACGGTGCGTTTGTTTTTGGTTGACCAAATGGACTTAGGCCTTCTTCTGGTGAAATACTTGATGTAGAACTGATCATCCAATCGCTTGATAAGGCCATCAATCCATCCAAAACAAAGAGCGGTTTGAAGGGCTTCATCAGCTGTCAGTGTCGATGTCTTTTGGGTCTTGTCAAAGCGGATCCAAATGCCAGACATCTCTTCATGATGGTTCTTGAGCCATTCCTCAAACGCATTTTGATGATCAAAAACATGGGTTGCTGACACGTTGTTCACCTCTGTTCAATCAGCTAATGATGGATAGACCGGATCAGTATCCATGTTATTCTGTACCACTTTATGAGCAATGAATCATAGATTGTATAGAAACGAATTGACGTGATCGATCATATATGCAGTCAGTAAAACCGATGAAATCATCACTTTGTGTGTGCTTCTATGATGGATTCATTATATGATAACTGAATCATTGATCTAGTGAAGTATCAAAGAAAGTACCGTCTGGCCATCAATATCCGATCTTCATGGTCCAGGAATCGATGGATCACCCTCAGATCAAGAGAACCTAAAAATCATACCCGTACACGTTTGTTCGCCTCGGACATGAGATGGATCCCTAGAACGCGTGGAGTGACTGATATGCGTCTTCTCCTAGGATTTCTTTTCCTTATTCCTTTTGTCATTGATGATATCCATTTCTTTGGAAGTGATCTCGGTCACGTCGTTTTCTCTGGCCCATTTCGCGCAACTCTCAAGCGCCGCTTTCAAGAAGATCCTTGGTACTTTGACAAGCCTCTCACATGCGTCATCGGTGAATGTGATATTAGGATCTGTCCGATCGGCTGCGAATCTCACGGTTGATATATCCATTGCTTTTTTCGTCGGAATGGGTTCACTGAAATATTTGGTTGAGGGTGTGTACCAAAAATGGGTGTTGTCCCGATACCCATAATCAACCGGAATTTTAGGAAATGACTTCGCTTTCACACCATCAATGATCGCTTGATGATATTTTTCCTTCATGATGATCTTGTCGATCTTAAGGATGAAATGCGCCCCAAATTTGCTCGTGATGCCGTTAAAGTCCTTAAAGGGGGGATCGTATCCTTCGAGTTGCCCTGCCTGACATTCATCAGCATGTTCAAGTTCGCTCACCCAAGTGCATTCAAACACTTGAAAGGCTTCTGTGACAACCTTTGGTCTTTTGGACTGATCGTCGATGCCTGCCAGGCCCTCTTCAAGATGCAAACTTGTTTTTGACATTTTATCCAGAGATGAATCTCCGGGATATCCAAGTCTGACGGTCTCTTTGAAATAGGTCTTGTGATGCGGCAAGAAATTGAGTGCCGCTTTTCCTCTTTTTAAAATGTTTTGAGCTGTATTCGAACTGTTTCTGCATTCCAAGATCATCGCGTAATATGATTTCCCTGCGACATAATATGGAAAACAAAGGCTATACGCACCTAAACTCGTGTTTCCATGATCATCAATCGTACTCACTAGAATGGTTGGCATGGGAAAAAAACTGCTTGTCTGATAGAAATTATCCACAATTCTCAGATCTTTGAAACTTGACATGATGGCCTCCTGGATTTGACGCTTCATGGTGGGTGATTTGGTCCAATCTCAGTGGTTGGTCTTCTGAGATGACATCATCGGATTCAAGTGATTGAAAGCCGCTGCTTCTTGGATCACCTAAGCCCCTTGCCTGAGGCTTCATATGTGCCTTTTTTACCTATATGTCAATCATATCAACAAAAAGATTCAGTCTTATGGAAAGACCGGATATTGGTCGTGAAAGCGAATCTTCTCTTCTAGAAACTGACCCAGTTCAAAGACGGTCTGATAAAGCACCGCCCGGACTTCAAAGGCTTCTCGGGTCTCTGGAAGCGCACTCTTTCGGTATGATTCAAGCATATCGGAAAGCCTGATTTTCAGTTCGCTCGCCCGGTCATAATGACCAATCTCAGATACCAAATCCTTGATGAATGCGGCAATCACTTCAGTATTCGGATGTTTTTTGGTGATCCGCCCGGCAAGATCATACATGCGGTTGGCGACGTTAATCTGGGCATGGCGCATCTCGAGATAGGAAAGATAACGGTGGTCATTGTCAAAAAGAAGGTCCTTGTCCATCAGTCTTGATTGCCTCATGACCGTCTCAAGACGGACATCCATCCGGTTTCTGTGAAGATCATAATCCTTTTTGCCATCTTGGTCTGAAAACGCCAAAGAAAGAACAAACAGGTGATCTTTGAGCAGCGCATCGATTTCCTCCATGTGGATCAGAAACGCCCGTTTCGCACCACTTGGGAAAAACACATTGAAACTCAATGCCACAACGATGGCGATTCCCATCAGACCGCTGACATTCAACAATACCCCAAGGTCATAGTCACCATGCAACAAAAGCTGACTCACAAGGACTAGGGTTGGAACAATCCCTTCCTGGGTCTTTGTGACCCAGGAAAGAAATGCAAAGATCAAAACAAAAACCGCGAACACGGCAAATGTATATCCAAATAGCAAGAAAAAAACCGTTGCCATCAATAGACCCAAAGCAGCGTTGAACACTCTTTTTGTAGCGAGCACCACCGAGTCTTTCTTGGTCTGTTGAATCGAAAGCAGTGCCAAAAGCCCGCCGGTCAGCCAGCCCTCCAAACCAAAAAGACGGGCTAGAACGCTCGCCACCACGAAGACAAGACCCATTTTGAGAGAGGTTGTCACCATGCGGGTTGTGATCATCGTCTTTTTCCCATCTTCCTAAATTGCTCAAGAGACGCTTTGACATGTTCCTGATTGAATGGACCTTCGCGGTTGATGATCATTGTCTTCAGGATTGACAGATGATCCTTGATGATCATCTTGATCTCTTCCGGATAATGCATCGTCATCATATTGACCTGATACTCACGTTCATCAAGGAGACGAAAGGACCCATCGGGATAGAACTTGATGTCAAGATCATAATCAATGTATTTGATGGCTTCCCCATCATAAAGGTATGGACTTGAGAGATTGCAGTAATACTGAATCCCATCCTTTTTGAACATGGCGATGACATTGAACCAGTACCTGGCATAGAAGGTGCAGATCGCCGGTTCCCTGGTATGCCAGCTGCGTCCGTCATGCTCGATGACGCGGGTCCGGTTGTTGGCGGTGATCAGTTGGTCATCATCCTGATAGAGGACAACCGCTTTCTTCCAGATGCGATGAAGCGACTGGTCATGCTTGTAGCTGTGGATGGGGACATTCATGCCGGTTGATAGTTTCATAAAAACTCACCTCATGTGATGGCCCTATTATAGCACGCATCCATCCATGATTAAAGGTCAAACCCATTGAAAGCGCACGTCTTTGACCAAAGAAAAAAGGAAACAGGCATGTTTCCATAGGATTTCAAAGAACGCTGTGAGCTCAAACTCAATCACGGACCAATGAACTTCTAACGACTAAGTTCTAGCACGTATTGGCCGTGATCATCTTTTGAAAAGCCCATCTTTGAAAGATACCGCTCATGGAGGGTGTTTCCTGGATATGTCACCAAACGGGTGATGCCTTGGTCCAGAAATACGTGTTTCTGGCCCTCAAAGACAAACCGTCCGATCTTGAAATCACGATAGGTCGGAATGGCGTAATCGATCAATACCCGGTAGGTGTGAGCATCTTCTGGCTTCAAGACGATGATTCCGGCGATGATGGTGTTTCTAAGGACATAGTACTTGATGGCTTTGGTGATATCAACATCTGTTGGAAGCGGCATGAAGGTTTCCATGTCCTGCTTGTGAAAGTCCATGAAATAGGTATAGTAATCGGTATCCATGGACGCCTCGAGGAGCGTGAAATACGTTTTTTCGTGAACCATCTGCCATAGATAAAAAAGATTGATCAAGACAATGCCGGCGTTCATGAGACCAACCGGGATCGCGCCAATCATGAAGCCATAAAAAGTGAACAAAAGTGATCCCAAGAGGTTGATCAATCTGAGTTTTCGAACCGATTTCATCAATAATGAAATCAAAACAATGGCGGATGCGGCGTAGCCGATCCATTCAAGCGTTTGTTGGGTCATAAAGATTCCTTTCTATCTGAGATCTTGGTTGCTAGGTGAGGATGAGGAAGCTCTTGATCTGATGACATGCCAGATGTCATGGCCTTGGAAGCCTGCTTGTCGGTAAAGTCTCTCCGGGTTTGAGTGATTGCCCAGACGGCCTGAGACAGTAACAAATTCAGCACGCTTGGAAAGCCTTGACAACAATGCCTTGACAATCATTTTTCCATAGCCTTGGCCGCGGGCTTCAGGAATGACTTGAATCCATTCCAAAACACCTTCTTTGAGACGGGGATCGAATTCAGCGATCCCACTGGCAATGATCTGGTCATCCTTAATGATCTTGATCCAAAGATCAGCCTGATAGACCGGATGCGTCATCATCCGGATCAGATCCGTACGCTTGACCATGATTCCTTCACGATGATAACTTTGATTGATCATCTTTGCTAGGCCATCGATATCTTTCTCAGGATGGATGGTCATGACAGACGTATCCTCTTCTCCTATGCCATCAAGGTGATGAATCAGTCGGAAATACGCTTCGCGGTTGGATCTGTCTATGTCATCACAGTCACAGGCATCCATATGATGAATCCTGATATCCTTGGGCTCTCCTATGATTTCCATCTTCCAATAAGGGATGGAGGCATGTTTGCATGGGTTTTCCAGATATGTCTTTCTATCGATCATGACAGTCCCTTGCTTTCTATGGTTGTTTGTCTCTATGCATCATCAGAAAAGATAGCCTAGGATTGCAGCTGCCATCACGATGGCTGGTGCCGGCACTTTCCTTGTCAGAAGCAGGCCTGTGCTGATGATCACAATGGCGTATGTCAAGAAGTCAACAGGCAGTTCAATCGCCTGGGTGATGGCTGTCATCAGAATCAGACTGGCGGCTGTGATGGTGACACCGGAAAGAAAGTGTCTCATCACGGGAATTTTTCTCACAGAGGTCCATAATGGAAACATCAGATAGACAAAGAGAATCCCCGGCAAGAAGATACTCAAGCCTCCGACCATCCCAAGCAAAAAAGCATAACCGGTACTAGCAAAAGATCTTGATGAGACAAAGGCCGCGAAGCTGAACAATGGGCCGGGAATGGCTTGGTCGATGGCATAACCGGATAGAAAGTCAGACAATGAAATGAGTGATTGGGTCTGGACAAGGTCTTGGATCATCAGTGGAATAACAATCTGTCCACCACCAATGACACTGTATCCATACCTGTAAAACGAGGTATAAAGCGTGACCCATGGCGCGGATACCCATGTCCTAAGACCTTCATTCAAAAGCGCAAGACCAACAATCACCACGAGAATGAACCACTTGGGTCTGATCTTGACCTCCGACCTTTGACGGTCCTTCAGGTGCGGGTACAAAACCAACAATCCACCACTAAGAAGCAAGATCGGGACCACCCACATCGATAGGCCCACCAAAAGCAATGCCAAGATGAGCATGACGATATACAGCAAAACATCTTTTCGGACTTTGACAACTTTATGTGTCAGCCTGATCGCGGCATAGAAGATAAACCCTATAGCCACCGCCGGCAAGAACCTGATCAAAGGCATCCAGGACGCATTCGAGATGACCCGCTCAAAGAAGACACCAAAGAGTCCCATCATCAAGATGGCCGGAAACGCCCAGACGAGAAATGTCAGAAATGCCAAGACAGGGCCCCCGACATGGTAGCCGATGGCAGTGATGGTCTGGGTGCTGCTGGGCCCGGGAACAAGCGCGTAGACCCCAATCATTTCCGTCAGTTCGGGTTCACTCAAGTACTTTCTTTGATCGACTAGAACCGATGAAAAGACCCCATAATGGGCCTCTGGCCCACCAAAGGCACTAAGTGAACATTTGAACACATCGCCTAGAAAAGACATCCAATTGATTGGCTTTTGTTCCTGCATAGGTGGTCACGTCCTATCCTAAGGACTTATTGAACTTAAAAATTGAGTCCTCATGGTCAACTGTCATCCTCTTTATGATACCACAAAATTAGGATGTCCTTAGTCGCCACACACAGATCAAAGACTTACATGGACTGAAGATGAAGAACGTGCACATTGACCTTTGAAAAACAGATGTGAACCACTTGATTTGTGATCATCTTGGACGTGACATACAGGTAGAAATCATCTCAGATCAAATCACTTAAGAAGTCATCACCCGGATAATTGAAAACAGCATCTCATTCACAGAGGAATGAGATGCCGTGACACTGGTCATAGACTACTTGTATCTGAGGATTGCGGCAACACCAGAGGTTGATGGCATCTTATCTTTGTCCAAGATGTAGACTTGGGTCCCTGTGGTCAATGCATACTCAATCATATCATCTAGCAGATCATCGGTATCCGGATCGCTTAGTTCACTTGGGATGATCTGCGACTTCTCATGATCGATTCTCCCCGGTATACGCTTGTTCTTCTCAATCATCAAGATGTCAACCTTGCCCATCAAAAGTGCTTTGAGAATGATGATGAGTTGCTCTGAACTCAAATCACGGCTCAAACCGATGTTGTATTGATCAATGACAGATGCCATCATCATATCAAAGCGACTGTCGTTGATCACTTTCAAGAAGCCTTTCAAGTCTTGATCACTGATATCCTTGATGGTGCCATCGATACACGTCTCTATCAAATACGGATTGTTGGAAATTTTTTTGAAATCAGACTGGTTTGACTTTTGAGCAAGCAATATGAGAGGATACTTGTATGTCTTGGAGACATCTTCCAAGACGTGACGATCGACATACCTGAAAAACTTGATTCGATCAAGATCGAGATCATCTGACTTTCCGCCATGCCCATGAAACGTTGAGCCATCTTGTGCGCCGCCATAGACCCCATGTGTCTGATAGCTGTCGGTGTGATCAGACCCTAGGATTTCTTTGGATGACGTCTTGACATCAGACGACAGTTGAACACTTTCGATGTGATGAAGATTGCCTTCATAGACAGTGAAAGCATCTGTATCGAGTGCCAGGACATTGAATGTCTCGATGGACTGATAGTACTCAAACAAAGGTTTGATATGAAAACTTGTTGAGACAATTGACAATGGCTTCACTTCGCTTTCAATCAGATAGATCACGATGTGATTGACATCTGCGAACAAAACCAAACCATTTTTTGTCTGATTCCACAAATCCACATCGTGTTCCAACGTTTTGATCTGACTGAGAAGGTGGTCAATGTCAGGGTGATCATATGTCAGTTCAAGAGAATGAGCAACCTCTTTGACCAGATTCTTGAAGACAAGCATGTCTTTTTTTCGATCAAAGATCAGAGGATGTGTTGGCATGTAGATGGAAATGCATGGTTTTTCGTGTTTGGTAAACAACTGATTGGGGAGAATACTGGAAAAAGTATAGTTCATGATTTCACACTTTCTAGATTCAACGATTCAATTGAAAAAAATGATCGTGATCTCTTTTGTATGTTGATCAAGTTGAAAGCAATAAGGGCTTATGTAGGTTTAGTATACCCTATTCCTTTATAAAGTGCGAATGATGTGACACTTCCAAACATGTTCTTGCTTAAGGCGTACATGGACCTATGTCAAGACATAGGACATTCAGGACAATCATTCTTGGCATCTTATTCATTGATATACCACCATTGGCCTTGATAGCTATATACTAGAAAAATGTGTGACATATGTGAATTTTTTGATCAAGACTGGATAAGGGGTTGCATAAAAAAACAACTCCATGTGGAGTCGTTAGGGATTAAATGTGTTGAGTGACCTATTTTGACACGATTACCCACCCCTAAAGAAATTATAGAGCCGTTTAAAAACATCATCTTGTGTCTAATCATTCAAGTTTAATAAAGGTATGATTGTACTGCGTTACATAGAAACTTGTTAGTCTAATCTTATGGCAGATAACACTGACTACTTTTTTACAAAAATCGACATGAAATAAAATATAGAGCACATTGCTAATAATATAAGAAAAGAATATGCAAACCCAACTGCAAAATTTATTACTTCTCCGCCATTAAGATTTAATAGTAATGACCCAACTAAAATAGGCAATGTCGATATTCCACAAAAGATCAATGAGTGTTTTCTTTCTAAGTATTGTGAGGTACTAGCAACTACTGCACCCCATGCAAAACCCAAAGTCACAAAAATCCCCCAAAGAACTTCTCGAAATGCAAATCCAAAACCTACTGTACCAGCAGAATACCAAAAATAACTATACATAGTGATAGAGAGTAAAACCGCAGTCACTGCACCATATTTAAACAAACTTTGTCGATTCATGTTATATACACACTC
Source organism: Acholeplasmataceae bacterium (assembly GCA_018400755.1). GTDB lineage: Bacteria > Bacillota_I > Bacilli_A > Acholeplasmatales > Acholeplasmataceae > RECG01. The sequence goes on along the minus strand of JAGYLU010000003.1, from coordinate 53 downwards.
CTATACCAAATCTTTCCATATTCCAAAAGCCTTACTCTTTGTGTCTACTAAAC
>JAGYLU010000029.1 GCA_018400755.1 Acholeplasmataceae bacterium | reverse complement strand
CAGGGTGGTCCATGATTCACCGCATCTCTCAGGATTTTGCTATACGCAACTGACCGATGTCATGCAGGAAGTGAATGGTCTTCTTACTGAGCATAGGACACCAAAGCTTCCTTTTGATGTTATCAAAAGGATCGTGACTGACACACCCAGTCAATATGGACCCTGATTGATGCTGATGTTTTGATCCACTGACCAAGATGATTGTTCTTATAAGAACACGCATCTTTTTCTATGCTTGGTCAGAGAGGTATAGGGATCCAATCAAGAACATCTTCAAGTTCTGATAATCGGTATCGGCGTGTCTGCGGACCATTTGATCACAGGAAATGGCCCAATTGAAAGAATCCCAATCATCAAAGAAAAAACCTATCCTGATATAGGCATCAGAATAAGCTTTTTAACGGTCAATCCTCAGTCGCATTGAAGACGTATCCGATCAACCGGTAGGTGAAGATGTTTTCATTTCCCCAATCGTTATGGCCGGTTGAGATCATGGTCATGATGTTGTCAGAATCGATGATGTTGCCGTAAGCGTCCTTGACAAGACCAAGATTATGATTCCGTTCAAATCCGGTGTCTTCAGGTCCAACGTAATCAAGCACGGTCCACCTATACGAAGGTGTCTCGAGCAACTCAACGACAGCATCCATGTCATCAAGACCATCGATATAGGCAATGACTCCATGACTATTGACACGGGTGACTGTGACATCAGGGGGATTTTTTGTGTTTGTGTAGGAGACGATATAGAGTCTCTTTCTGATGGGGTCGTATCCGAAATCGGCAATCCCCATCATCAAGGGGGTGCCATTGGGGTTGGTAGCGCCAGAGGAATCAATTCTTGAAAGGTAGATCATCTGAGGGTCATCAAGATCAGAGAAGTCCCAATGTTCGACACCAATCCCGACGGCTGAGTTGCTGTAGAAGAGAAGAACTTTTCCTTGCTCATCGACAGATAGCAGTGAAGGCATGCCAGTGCCCCAACGTCCGCTTGGATTGTCCCTGTCCCAGGGCACGATCGGGTTCAAGTGATCGAGTTTGAGCCAAGGACCTTCCAATGAGAGTGAAACAGCGAGTCCGGTCTCGTTGTTGGAGTAATCATCGGTGGTGCATCCGAGGTATGACATCATATAAGGATAGGTCACACCATGATGGGTGAAACTGCCTTTGATGACAGTCGGGTCACAGACATGTCTTGAATCCCATGTCCCTGGAGTCGGTGCAAGAGCGATGGTTTCTTCCGAGAACAGCCAGGTTCCATCAGCTTGCATAATCCCCTGGCGGTACCCGATGTGGTCCATGATGATGCCGCTCAAATGATTCATACAATACCAGACATGCATGATGGTGTCACCGTCATCATTGTCTTCGACGATGATCGCAGGGGCATAATTGAACCGTTTGGTGTCAAGAAGGGGCTCTCCGAACAAGACGGATTCGAAATCCACCGGTGTCGGACCATCATCAATCACAGTTGTACGTTCAAGAATGACAATCAGTTTCTGACTTGAAAGTGTGCCTTCATAAGTCAGTGTGTCATCATCGTCACTGACTGTGTAGAGGTAGGTCTCTGATCCGTGGGCTTCGGTCAGTTTGGATCTTTTGACAGTCCAACTGGATGTTCTGTTCTCAAGGACACCCAGATAATTGATAAAGACCGTCATCTGGCCATCTTCAAGAAGTTCGACTTGGTAATCAAGAAACTCATCCGTGATATCAGTGCCAGCAAGTGTCGCCTCTTTGATCACGTAGAGACCGATATGGTCTTCGGGGTTGGTCCGGGCACATCCCGATGCCAAGAACAGCAAAGAGACAGTGAGTGCCATAAGTGTCAGATGACGCATCATCTCACCTCCAAAAGAAACATCATAAGTCAATCATGTAGCCATATAGCCGGTACGTATGAAGTGACGGCCACTGCCCTTTGAGTTGCCAATCCGGATAGTCATCTGAGACATCAGCCCTGGTATAGACAACAGGAATCCGGTTGGGATCAATCATCCATCCGTATGGGTCACGCACCAGTCCACTGTTGTGGACGCGGGCGAATCCGGTTTCGGCTGTACCAATCGAACGGACGACCTGCCAACGCATGGCGATACCAGCGAATAGGGTTTGACCGATATGGGACTCGTTGGTGTCAAGATTCACGTACATGACGGTGTTCGCTCCGGTGAGCCAATCGGTTCCGCCCCCCGATGCGTAAGGAAAGTCTTCCTTGATGACATAAAGCCTCTTCGTATGAGGGTCATAAGCGAAGTCAGCGTTATTGATGACATCAGCACCGCCGGAAGCGTTCACGACACCGGCGTTGGTAATCTGGGCTTCAGAAAGTTTGACAGGATTGTCAAGATTCGAGAGATTCCAATGTTCGACGGCCTGATACGTACCCCCGGCAACACCTTTGGTATAGAAGAGGAGCACCTGTCCGGCGTGGTCGACTGAGACGAGCGATGGTTGGCCAAATCCCCATGTCCAGCGGTCATCGACGTATTCGGGCGATGTGTAATAGTTCGCGATCGGGTTGACATCATCGACTTTCGTCCAAGGGCCTTCGATGGATTCAGCGACGGCGATCCCGACTTCGTTTCGGCTTGAATCGTTGGTCACGCATCCGAGATAGGCCATCAGATAATGATACTCAGTCCCATGATAAGTGAAATCGCCTTTGATCACGCTGGGATCACAGACATGACGGGCATCCCATGTCCCTTCGGTCGCGGACAAAACGAGATCGCGTTCTGAAAAACGCCATGTCCCGTCGCCTTGGAGTGTGCCTTTGCGGTAACCGATGAAGTCAGTGACATTACCGCTTTCGCCATTGCCGCAGAACCAGACATGCATGGTATCATTGCCTTCAAGAATGACTGATGGTGCATAATTGTAGAAGTTCAAGTCGAGAGACTCACCAAAAAGGTTGTTCTCAAAGGATGCGTCACCTGTCGTTGACGGCAGAGTGAAGCCGTCGTTTTTCTGATATGTCATCGTGACCTCCCTTCGATCAATACGTCCCACAAAGGAGAGGGTAACCTCATCCTCATCAAGCATGAAGGCATACGTCCTGAGGCCGATGATGACCGAGAGGGTCGTGCCTTCTAGTTCGAATGTGCCTTCTTGGATATCTAGCCCAGCAAAGTCAAGCTCAGCCCAACGGACCTGATCCATACCGATCAGTTCAATCACCGAGTAGACGATGTTCTCGGTCAGGTCAACGCCGTTGATGGTTTTTGTAGATAACACGTAATTGCCCGCGAGCGGATGGCTTTCATCTGGTGTGTCATCGTCGATGTCCTCACATCCAAAGATCAAGAAGCTTGTAGCAATGAGGACCATAAGTCCAAGTAGTCGTTTGATAGAAGTCATATCCGATCCTCCTTTTCATTGTGATTCATGGGGCACAGACGATGTCGCCTGTGCCCCATGGTCATCATATCATTGTTCAAAAATGAATGTCAAAAGTTTCTGTGAGAAGATGTGATCGGTATTGTCAGCCTCGAGATCACTCACATTGTAGATGATTTCTATCCGGTCAGGATCAATTACGTGGCCGAACATGTCCGAGACGATTGAGCCGGCATAAAGGCGTTCATAGAGCGTGTCAGGGGTGTCAAACATATCGTATAGCCTGAGCGAACGCCAGCCCAGTCCGGGAATGGCGGTGTAGAGTTCTTCCTCTAAGATCCATGCGAGTTCGATCCGCGTCGCGACCATTGGTTCTCTCGATGGTGTCGGCGAATAATCCTTGATCGCATAGAAGGTGTTGGTGGTACTGTCATAGGCAAGGTCGGCGTTTGGAATCATCGTGACGTCCTCACCAGAGGAGAGATTGCCGTTGATTGGCATCATCGCGAAACCGGATAGATCAATTTGATCGAGATCGGATGCGTCAAAGTCAACGAAATACGTGAAATGTCCGTAAGCGTCAGCCCAAGTGTAGAAGAGACGGATGACACCATCGTGGTCAAGGTTCACGAGAGATGGCGCGTAATGTCCGGCATAGGATTCGCCGTAAATGCCAGAATCATAGGCAAGAACAGGTTCCGTCCCGACTTTGGTCCATGGACCTTGCGGGAATTGAGCCACGGCAAGGCCGATACTGTAGGCATTGTCCTGAGTTGAGGATGTGCCCTGGTAAGCCATCAGGAGCTGATAATTCATACCTTGGTATGAGAAATTGCCTTTGACTACCGAGGGTCCACCAATGAACTGGTCCCATCCGTCGGCTGAGGGGGTGATAGCGACGATCTCATCGCCATAGACATAGCCGTCTGACATACTGTTTTGACCGATTCTCAAAGCGATCACATTGTCTTCAACACCACTTTCGGTGTTTGTGACATAGGTCAGCAGCCGGTTGGTGCCATCATCGATGACATCGGCTTCGATCATGTAACGACCAGATTCGGGTTCGGGAATGCCGTAGATGATCTCAGGTTCCATGATTGTGAAGCTGAAATCTTGTGAAGATGATTGTTCACCGATGGTGACGGTGACTGTCAAGACCACATCACCGGCCTCGATGGCTTCGGCTGATAGTCCGTTGATGGTGATGAGTCCTTGGCCGGTCTTGATTGTGACATCGATGTCAGTGGCATCAATGGGGGCCTGATCGTCATCTTCGACAGTGATCATAAAGGTGTCACCGACGGTGATTTGTCCGGGAACGGACACTGTGAATGTGATCGTGGTGTTGTCGCATGCGACAAGCATCCCGATGGAAAGTAACAAAAGCATCAGTGCGAATCGTCTTTTCATGGCTCATGCCTCCTCTTCTTGAAGATCCATCAGGGCAGGAATGGTCTGTCTGTCCTCCGATGGCTGGACGAACGCGGATATGAATGACGGATCGGTTGCATACGTTCCAAACTTGTTGAGTGAGAACTCCATGTTCAGATAAGTCGATGCGTGGATGGTCACCGCAAGGTAACTGACGGTTGTTCCTTCACCCATGAACTGATCTTTGGTCACACCGTTATTGCTCCAATCCGCTCTGAAGAAGGCGTCGAAGGGAATGCGAACCCAACCTTCGAATCCGACTGGAAGGGTCGCGGTCGGTTTCGTCATGTAAATGCTGGTCTTGTCGGTGTTGACATCATAGAGATAATAACGGTGACCCTGTTTGATGTTGAAACGGTCCGAGACACCGGTTTCGGTGATTTTGTTGTCAACTTCGATGTTGAAGGAAATCTCACCATTGGCATCGTTTCTTGCCCAGAAGGTGATGCCAAGGCCTCCGGCCCATGAAAATCCACCCGTTGAGGCGATGTCAATGGCGGTATAGGCATCACCTGTGGGGTTGCTGCCGGTGGCTTTGAGGGTAACTGCGGTATCGCCATAAGTGTCTGTCGTCATCGTGACGAGTCCGTAAGAACCACCAGTCCAGATGCCAAAGTTTTCCGGTGATTTGCCGGTTGCGGTCACACTGATGGTGGTATCACCATAGATGGTCCGTTCGGATGTTTCGATGAGTGATGAGTCATTGGTGACGGATCCTGATACTGAGAAACTACCTGGTTTGGCGTTTTCCAGATCAAAAATCTTTGTGAAGACTTCAGTTTCAGTACCAATCTCACCGGAATAGAATCCGATTTCACCAATCTTGAATTGGAAGTTGTAGTTGTAACGTCGGTTCGTTGAAATGATCAGTTCGGAAACAGTCTGCAAGGTATCCTCATCGGGATTTGAGACCCAGTCCATCGCATCCATCGGAATGAGCAGAACACCAGCGGAAATGCTGGATGTGATTGCGCTGTAGAGCACGTTTCCAGCGGTTGCGATTGTGCCATCTTCTTTCAGGTGATAGACTTTGGATCCATCTTCGATACCTTGGATTGAGTAGATGCCATTGCCACTTCTGAGCTGATAGGTCAGGCCAGGACTTCCAAGGGTGTTGCCCATCTGGATGGCCAGATACGTCGCATCCGTCATATCAACAGCAGGAAGGTCGAAGGTGATTGACAATGTCTGGATGTCATCAACTGATGATCCGGTCGCAGGAGAAACCCAAATCTTGCCGTTGGCATAGGCTTGTTCACCTGTTCTAAATGGGTAAACGGTCTCTTCGGCAATCATCCAGTCTTGGACATCAATCAGTTCCATGGTCGCTCTCGGTCCGGCGTTGTAGAAGGATTCGATAGGAATCGGGACATAGGAGGACTGAGAATCCATGGGGTCACCATCGTAGTAACCGATCGATCCGATGGAGACGGAAAAGTCGAAATTATAAAGTGAGTTTGTTGTGATCAGGAAGTTTTTCGCGGCTTCCAAGGTATGTTCGGCATCTCCGAATTGATAGACGAGTCTGTCGATGGGAATGAGGAGCAGTCCAGTCATGCCTTGGGCGATGTTTTGCGCGCTGTATAGAATCGGTGGAAGGGTTTCGACGATGCCAGTCGCTGCGTCCATGAAGTCGAGGGTCTGACCGTCTACCAGGGTAGCGTAGCGGGTACCATTGTTTTCGACGCCAAAGGTTAGACCAGGTGTACCTTTGTCAGCGCGATATTGGACGGCCAAATAGGCTGCTTGGGTCAGGTCGACAGGACTCGTGAAGTTCACGAAGAGCGCTTCCCAAGTGTCACCAGCGGATACTGTCTCCGGTCCGCTCCATGTGTATCCGCCGTTGAAGGCTTTGTCGTCGGTGGATAGTGGATAGTTATTGACAGAAACGACTTCGGTCGTCGTGTCCGCGGGGATGGCGTTAAAGAAGCCGGCAATCTCGATTGGAGTATAGACGGTTCCAGCATCACCAATCAGACCATTGTAAAATCCAATTGCACCAATCGTGACTGACCAGTCAAAATTATAGAGTGAGTTCGTGGTAAGAAGGATGTTTCTTGCCTGATCAAGTCCGGTGTCATTGGGACCGAATTGGAAGGCGATGGCATCCATTGGAATCAACATGATACCAGCGGTCGCTTCCGGAGAGGCGACAGAAGAATAGAGAACATCGGTCAGATGGACAATCTGTCCGGAATCTTGCATGAGATAGATTGGTTTTCCATCAATTTGGGTCGAGTACCGGTCGTTACCCGCTTCGATGCCCCAGGTCATGCCAGGCATGCCTTTGTCGGCTCTGAACTGGATGGCCAGATAGGACGCTTCAGATAGATCGACAGGATTTGTGAAGTTCAAGAACAGCGTCTGCCAAGTATCGGTAGCTGCTGGTGCTGTACCCGGATGTGTCCACGTGATACCGCCGTTGAATGCGCTCTCGCCGGTAGCTGCCGGATATGACGGCAAAACGGGGTCAAGTGATGTCATCGCTTGACTATCGTAGTAATACTTGTCGGGCTTGCTGATGATTGAAAGATCAAGCAAGCTTTGATACGTGCCACCAGTAGCGGGGTTTGTATCAAAATAACCGACTTCGCCGACTGAAATCGTCCATGCGAAGTTGTGAAGGCTGTTGGTCGTGATGTAGAGATGTTCAACGGCCAAGAGTGCGCTTCCGTTGTTGTTCCACTGCCAGCCAAGAGAATCCATTGGCAGAATCAGCGCACCTTGGTATCCTTCAGGGATCCAAACAGCACCGAACATGATGTTTCCCAGTGATTCAAGGGAACCATCTTCGTGCATGAAGAAGACTTCCTTCGTGTCATCGGCGACACCGGCGGTTGCAAACCTGTCTCCTTGTTCGATTAGTCCCCAGGTCAGTCCGGGACTGCCTTGGTCAGCACTGACCTGGATGGCGAGATAACCGGCTGCGGACAGGTCAATGGTCGGGACATCGAATGAGACCTGCATGAATTGCCAATGATCAGCGGTCTGGGCTTCAGGCCCGGTCCACGTGACACCGTTGACAAGTGCGTTCTCTCCGGTCTTGAAGGGGTAGGTTTCTTCCATTGTCACAGCGTGTAGGACGATGGAAAACGCTGAGACCATCATGATGAAGACCATGAATTTCAAGAGACGGACAACATGTGATTGAGTCATTTTTAACCTCCTATGAACTATTTTTTGTCATCTATGCCTTTTGGCATATGGGATTCCTGATCAAATAAGACGTGCTGGAACAATTTGTCGAACCGGTCACGGTCAACTTTGACCGCAACAGAGAGGACATGACCGTCGGGGTGGTCATCATCTAGGACAATGATTGCCCCACGGTTGTTTTCAAGATCGACTTTGATGCGTTTGTCTTCAAAGACACACACATCATCGACGAGGGTGGCGACGGCGAGAGGGTCATGCATGACACTTTTTTCAAATCCGAAGTGTCTGTCCCAGCGGTCGAACCAAAGGGATAGCAACTGTTTGTCTTTGGCGCGATCAAGTCTGAGACGGTCCATCATGAAGGGATCAAGCGTGCAGTGAAGGGTCACATCGAGGCCGACACAACGAACAGGAATACCGCTTCCAAAGACAATATCAGCCGCTTCTGGATCACAAAGAATGTTCCATTCAGGCACAGGTGTCGTGGCGTATCCCCCCATGATCACGATGTGCTTGATACGGTCTTTCAAGGTGGGATCTTTTGTGATGGCGGTCGCGATGTTGGTCAAAGGACCGATTGCCGTGATCACAAGCGTCCCTTCATGGGTGTGTGACAAGTCGATGATAGCCTGAACTGCATCAGGCTTTGAGGTGTCATAAGCCTCATAAGATGGATCGTGTTGACATGGCATAACTAGGCCATTTTTGTCTTTGACATCTTTCTCGAAATAGCGGATTGGTTCTTTCAAAGGAGTGCCAATGCCAGGATGGACGGGCATCTCGGGATGCCCGAGGACGTCTAGAAGCACTTTGGCTTGTTTGGCTCTTGCGACGGTGTGTTTGAAGACCGTTGTGACAGCGACAAGGTTTATTTTTGGATGTCTTATTGCGAATGCGAGAGCGAACGCGTCATCGATGTCATCTCCGATATCGGTATCCAAAAGCATGGTGACGGGTTTCATCCTAGTACCCCCTGTAGAGAGATTGGTCGCCATTGGGTTGGGTACGATCAAGAGGATTCACATAATCGGGTCTGAATGGCGGCCAAGCGATGGTGATGCCTAACTTCTCTTTGGCACGCTGGAAGGCCTCATTGTTCATTTCTATCACAAGATCGAGGCCACGGGCTTGGATGGCGGAAACGGTACTGTCATATAAGTCTTCTGCCGCTTGCCGGCTTGAAGCTCTGATGATTTTGGGGAGTTGGGTTCCAATTGTTGTTTGGATCCGGGTCAGGTTGTTGCTGTAGGTCTGGAAACGGTCGTCCGTGGCGTCAACCACGAACGCCATGGCGTTATAATCGTAGGCGTAGATGGTCAAGGGGCGCTTCAGGTTCGTCCTAAACAATTCGGCTTCAGTCTTGCCGTGATTTGTCTGGGGCTGGACGTTGTCATAATATTGCCAGTTCAAGAGCAAATCAAACTGCAACAAACCATATTGCGCTGTTTGACCGGTTGCTTTTTGGCTGAGATAGGTCTCGGTGAAGGCGATGGTGCTTTCATCCTCGTCGGTCCAGTCCCAAGTCACGCCTTCAGGACCCATGCTGATCAGTCTCTGGCCTTCCTTGCTGGTCAGGAAATCAAAGAGTTTGATGATCACATCCGGACGTTCGGCATCCAAAGTGATCATCGAGAACATGTAGCCATATCCACGGATATCCGAGAGCACCGGGGCATCGCCGTTTGAGTTGGTGATAAACATCGACTCATACGTGTATCCGGCATCCTTGGCGGTTGTAAAATGGATTTGATAGTTTTGTGGGGTCACGAGGGTGGCGAAGGCGTCACCACCAGCGATGACGGCACCGACACCGTCATAATCCTGGGTGAAGTTTGAAGGTGAGATCACACCGGCGAGATAGAGATCATTCAGATAGTAGAGCATATCGGCATAAGCCTCTTCGGTAAACTGATAGATGTAGTTACCGTTCTCATCTTCAAAAGGAATGGCGAAAAACTGTGAAAGCCAGTTCAATGATGCGCTTCCGTCCGCTCTGAACTGGGCGAGTTGCAGTCCTGTGGTGATTGAACTCGCATAGTTCTCAAGGGCCCAGATGGCAGCTTCTTTGAAGCCTTCCGGAGTTGTGATGAAACCTTGCCAAGGCACACTCTTTGCCTCACCGTGACGGGAGGTATAACTGACCATGCCGTCAGGACCTTTGAGGTTGCCATCGACATAGGATTGCCAGGCATCAAAGATATCTTTCCTGACCATCATGCCACCATTGGGTTGGAGTTGCCCTTCGGGCACTTCCTCGTAAGAATAATAGTGGTTGGGGATGCCATAGGTCTTATCGTTGCCGTATGCCCACCAATCAAGGACGTCTTCAGGCAGATGATCATAAAGGGTCGGGGCCCACTTGTCAGCCAACGTGTTGATGTCATAGACATATCCTTGTTGGGCAAGACCGGTAATGGTTTGGGTGCGATTGGTCGGAATCGAGATGACATCTGGCATATCGCCACCGGCAATCATGGTCGCGAGCTTCTGGCCGTCATCGGTGACTGGGGTGTCGAAGATGACGGTGATACCGGTTTTTTCCTTGATAAGCTGGCTGACTTGATCAAGTCCGGTCGGGGGGTTCCAACTCGCGACATCGACATACCAGGTGATGGTCATCTCGTCGCTGCCATCAAGGTATTCCCAACTGTTGTTCTGATCAGGGGTTTCGGGAAAATCTGGGTACTCGAGGACAGCCATGTTGTCCTGATCGATCACTGGTCCATCACCACCGTTTTGGCATGACCTGAAAGCGATGACCACTAGGGTTGAAAGGATGAGAATGGTCGCGATAACCACCGCGAGTCTCACTGTTTTATTCATTGATGTAATCCTCCTATTTATCCTTTGAGTGAACCAATCATGATACCGGATTGGAAGTTCTTCCTCACGAAGGGGAAGAAGAAGAGTACCGGAATCATCGATATGATGATCGCGGCCAGAGAAATCGTCTTGGGGGAAAGTCTGAGCATCATCTCAGCGGGCATGCCCTCGGTGAGTGTTGCCGTTTGGATGGCCTTCAAAAGGAAATACTGAAGGGTCTGGAGTTCCTTGCTGTTGGTGAAAATCATCGTGTCGAAATAGGCGTTCCAATGGCCGATGGCGAGCCATAATGCAATCGTCGCGATGACCGGTTTTGAAAGGGGCATGTAGATTTGCCAGTAAATTCTGAACTCGTTGGCGCCATCGACCAACGCAGCTTCATGAAGCTCATCTGAGATGGTCCTGAAGAAAGCACTGAAGATGATCATGTGGTAGACCGAATAGAGCGCGGGGATGATATAGACGAGGAAATGGTCATAAAGTCCGATACTCCTGATGATCAGGAAGAAAGGGATCAGTCCACCGCTGAAGAACATGGTAAAGATGTTGATCCAGTAAAACGTTTTTTTGAACTTCAAATTTGGTCTGCTCATGGCATAAGCGACAATTGATGTGTAGATGAGTGCGGAAAGGGTTCCAATCACAGTCCTTGAAATCGTCACCCAGTAACCTTGCCATAAGCCTTGATTGGTCAAGACAACTTTGTAGTTCTCGAAGGTGAAGACTCTTGGCAAAAAGTAGATTCCGCCAGCGGCGTAGTCCGCGCCTTGGTTGAAGGAGCCTGCAAGGACGTAGATGATCGGATAGATACAAAGGATCATGAACAAGGTCATCAACGTATAGTTCAAAGCATCGAATGTTTTGAATTGCTTGTTCAGTTTCGATTTTTGGAAATGGCTCGTCCGAACTTTGAACGCCTGATATCTTTTGATTCCGAGGATGACCGTTGGAATTGTCACACCGATGAAAATCAGTAGGCTGATCCATAACAGCCTGGTGAGCGTCAGATCAAGTTTTGGACTACCTTCATCAATCTCAATATTCAGGGTATATAGAAAGAAGAGTGTGCTGACAAGAGATAGGATAGAAAACACCAAACCGGCTTTGTAAAGCCATTCCTTTGTTGGTGCTCCGGCATAGGGGCGGATGTCTGTCATCAGTAAATCCCCTTTCCGGTAATCTTCTTGAGGGCGGTATTGCTGCCAATCAACAAGAACATCGCGATGATTGATTTCATCATTCCGATAGCGGTGGCATAGCTGTAGCGCCACTGTGGAATACCATACTTGTAGATAAAGGTATCGAGCACTTCACTTCGGGTGATGTTGTTGGCATTTTGGAAAACCCAAAGGTGCTCGATGCCGTTATTCAAGAGTCCGGCGATTGACAGGATGAAAAACAAGACAATGGTTGGGGCAATTGACGGGATGGTGATATGAACGATTTTTTGAAACCGGTTGGCCCCGTCCATTTTGGCCGCTTCATAGAGATCGTTTGGGATGCCTGAGATCGCCGCCACATAGATCACCGAGCCCCAACCCAATCCTTTGATGATTGAGGTGATGACGATCAGCCACCAGAAGTATTGCTCACCACCTAGGATGTCGACAGGATTTTTAATGATACCGATATCGACAAGAAGCGTGTTCACGATACCCGTATCATAATCCAGAAGAGTCAAAAAGATACCACCAAAGATGACCCAAGAAATGAAATGTGGGAAGAATGTCACAGTTTGAACGGTCTTTTTGAACCGGTCATGGAGTAGTTCACTCATCAGGATCGCAAAGATGATTGGGGCTGGGAAATTGATCAGCAGTTGAAGGATGTTCAAGCCCAGTGTGTTCTCCATGATGGTTCTGAAATCCGGATCGGTCAGAAAATCACGAAAGTTGGCCAATCCGACAAAAGGGGCGTTGTTGATGGCGGTCAAGATGTTCAGATATCCGTCTCCCGCTTGAAAGGCAAGGACGAGTCCGTAAAGGGGCGCATAGGCAAAGACAGCCAAAAAGATGATTGAGAGTGACGCCATCGCAAGGAGGATCCAGTCATTGGTCGTCCATCGTTTCTTAGGTTGCTCGATGATGCGGTTCACTTGTGTGCCGTCGATCCTATAGACGGTCATGCCTGAATGTGGGTTCATGCGTCTTTATTTCCTGTGATGTCTTTGACGCTGTCACGGATCACGAGTGTCGCCGGTACCCGGATGACCTCCCGGTATTCAGGGTTTTCAATCATCCGAATGAGCAGTTTGCTGAGCGCATCTGACATCTCATAAATGGGCTGACGGACTGTTGTCAGTCGTGTTTTCAAGATTGCTGAGTAGAAGACATCGTCAAATCCAACGAGGCTGACATCTTCGGGAATGTTGATGTCGCGGTTTTGTGCGGTCTCTATGACACCAAAAGCCTGTAAGTCGTTGAAGGCAAAAATGGCGGTGACATGACCGAGGAGGCACTTAGCCCCTTTGCGTCCGGTCTCCATGTCATAAAAGCCTTGAACGATATGGTTGTCCAAAAGGGTTATCCCTTCCTCGTCTAGGGCATTCATGACACCTTTCAGACGGTCTCGGGAACTGTTGAGTTCAAGTGGACCAGTGATGACACCGATGTTTGTATGACCTTTGTCAATCAGGTGACGGGCGATGGCGTATCCGCTTTCTAAGTTGTCGACGTACACTTTTGAATCATCACCTTCAAAAAAACGGTCGAAAAGAACAAAAGGTGTTTTGCTCTCATGAAGGATGCTTCTGATTTTCTTCTGGTTTTCCGGTAACATTGATTCGGCTGACATGGTCATGACGATGCCATCGACGTTGCGGCTGATGAAGAGTTCGAGGTATTTTTCATCATTCTCGAACTTTTCCTCGCTGTTGCACAAAAACATGACGTAGCCGTAACGGGCCAGTTCGATCTGGAGATGACGGACCGCTTCCGAGAAGAAGGCGTTTGAGATATCAGGGATGATCACACCAATGGTGTTTGTCTTCTTGGTTGCGAGTGATCTGGCTGTTGGGTCGGGACGATATCCGAGTTCTGTGGCACCCTTCATGATGAGTTGGGTGGTTTTTTCGGATAGATTGTGGGGTTTGTTGTTCAAGACGAGTGAGACAGCAGTTGAGGAAACCCCACAGTACTGAGCGACATCCTTGAGCGTTGTGTTTTTCTTTCTCATAGGGATTTTTCCTCCAGAAAACGGATGACATCGTCAAAGGATGGGATGGATTGCTGGGCACCGATTTTTGTTGTCGCAAGCGCGGCAGCGGCGGAAGCGAAACGCATCGCATCATCAATCGGATGTTGTTTTGCGAGCATGGAAGCAAGCCCGCCGATATAGGTATCACCAGCGGCGGTTGTATCAACGGTGTTGACATCGAATGCCCCTATTTTCAAGACTTCATCTGACAAAAGGAGCGATCCTGCTGTGCCCATTGTGATGATGATCTGCTTGACACCAAGGGTTTTCAAGACTGTCGCGGCGCGGATGGCCATGTTGGTGTCAAAGGGATCGGTTTTGGTGTAAAACATCGTCTCTGATCGGTTTAGGACAGCCAGGTCGACATAAGACCAGATGTGGTCTGCGATTGGTTTGGCGGGGGCGGGATTGAATATGGTCATCATGCCTTTGGATTTTGCGGTCATGAGGGCATGGACGACCACATCTGAGGGAATCTCCATTTGGAGTAGGAGGATGTCAGCCGCGCATGCATTGCTTAGCGCTTCGTCGACCGAGTTGTTGGTGACGTTGGCATTGGCACCAGGATCGACGATGATCGTATTGTCGTCTTCCGCGATCGTGATGACGGCGATGCCACTTGAGATGGTTTTCTCTTTGTGGATGTGTGATGTCATGACGCCCCTGTTCGATACCGCTTGGATCAAATCATGCCCAAAGACTTCGCCGACACTGCCGACTAAGATCGTCGATACGCCAAAAGAGGCGCAGGCGACAGCTTGGTTCGCACCTTTTCCGCCAGGATTCATGATAAAATCGCCACCGGTGACAGTCTCACCGGGCGATGGGAATGAATCGGTTCTGATGACGAGATCCATGTTGAGGCTTCCAATGACAAATATGGCCACAATATCACTCATTTCATATTAGTAAACCGCTTTACTCTTCAAATATATCACACGATATATCCAAAGTCAACCAAAAATGTAAGCCCTTTAGCGGTATATTTGAAAAGATCTCTTGGATTGACTATTGTGAAGTGAACAAGTAGAATGAACGTGATATCAAATGAGGTGGATGATGTGTTTTCGAAAATCCGATCATCAACAACCGATTTCGATGCTTCGAGACTGCCATCGACGAGATGGCAATCCTTCATCGATATTCTAAGAAACAGATGGTCAGTGCTTTTAGAGCTCGGAGGTGTGCTTTTTGCTTTTGCGCTTCCCTTGTTGGTCCATCTGATGCTGGTCAGGGTGGCGGTTTTTGAATACAATTTGGCTTATGATCAAGGTCTGATAGACCGCTCCTTTGCCATGATGGAGATTGGACAGACGCTGAACGCTGGAAATCTGATGGTCATGCCTTTGTTATTGATCTTTGGAATTGGTCTGTCCGGAGGACTTCGGATTCTACGCCAACTCATCTGGCAGGACAATGTTTTTTTCTTTCACGACTTCAAACAAGGCATCAAGGCGCATCTCAGGGATGTCTTGGTTTCGATGGCTGCGATTGGGGTGTCAAATGCCGCTATGTGGGCGATTGTTTTTGATGCTTCGAACAGGGAGGACGGTTTGCGGACGACCTTTGTTGTGGCATTATCGGTTGCTGCCTTTGTATTGATTCTAATGGTGTCGGTCTATGTCATCTTTGGCAGTGTGCTTTATGCCCTCCCTCTTTATGGGATGGTCAAGAATGCCATCTTGCTAGGCATCCGTACAATGTTTCAGACGTTAGGAATGTTATTGGTTGTGACGCTGCCTTGGCTTGTATGGCTTTTTCCTTTGGACAATTGGGTGTTTCCGGTCATACTGGCACTCATGGTTGTTATCTTTCCGATGGGCATGTTGGCACTGATGGAACACACTTTTTCCGTGTTTGACAAGTATATCAATCAGACACATCATCTTGCGATTTATAGAAAGGGGCTTTACAGCGATGGCGACATTCAGGCTTGAAGAGGTCAGTGTGTATCACAAAGACGAACGTTTTAAGACTGCTGTCGCGGCTCTTTTCGAGGTCAGTCTTGTGATCAAGGACGGTCTGTTGACGGTTGTGAAGGGTCCTTCAGGCGCTGGCAAGACGACATTGCTCAAAGTGATTGCTGGGACACTTTCCGTTGATGAAGGCAAGGTGTTCAAAGACCATCTCGATATTACCGATCTTTCAACCGACAAACGAGGATGTGCCTTTGTCACACAGGAACATACCCTTTATCCACACCTGACTGTATTTGACAATATCGCTTTTCCTTTGCGACAGGCCGCTGTGCCACTTGAAGAGATTCGGGTGAGAGTCAAGGAGATTGCAAAGAGTTTGGGATTGTCTCTGGTGCTTTCAAGAAAGCCAAGAGTGCTTTCCAAAGGGCAACAACAAATGGTTGCGATCGCCCGAGCAATCATCCGTCGGCCGGATGTCATGCTTCTTGACGAACCTTTTGCGAATGTCGATTTGATGCGACGGATCCCTCTAAAAGAGTTCCTTTTGTCGCTTCAAAAGACCCTTGGTCTGACCATTGTGCTCGTCACCCATGATGAGGATGATGTGATCAATCTTGGGGATGTGACCATCACCGTTGAAAATGGAGCCGTTATAGATATAAGAGAAAGGAAGATCGCCTAGTGATGCGCTTTGATTCCGAGACATTCAAAAGTGATCTAAAGCGAAAGATACACACCCGCTGGTGGCATCTGGGTCTTCTTTTTGTTTGTGTATTGGCGCTCACGATCCCTATGGTTGTCTATCGTATGGTCATCGGGCGGACTTTGGCACTTATTTTGACCATCCTGCTTTCTTCAGCTTGCTTATCAATCGCTTATGTGGTGATTTCAAGTGACATCGTGACGTATTGGAGGGTTTTCAGATGGTCCTATGCGATGGTGGATATTCCAGAAAAGCAAATGACCTGTGAGGTGCTATCAACTTCTGGGAAGACAGTGACACTTGAAGGCATATCATATCGTGAATATGTCTGTGTCACTGGTGATCAGAAGATGACGCTTTATGTGCTTGATACCAATGAGCCTTTTGTGCCGGAAACGGAAGGGCCCATTGAAGTTATTGTCAAAAACAGACGAATTGCGGGGATCTCCTCATGATGCCTGTTGTGTCTAGAGATATCCCTTTGATGAGACTGGTGCTGATTCTTTTGGTAAGTGTGTTGTTCTGGGTGGTGGTTTTTGATGCTTTGGACGCCCCTCGCAAGGAAGAGACGCTTCATGTGTTTATCGCCGCGTCCGCACTTGAGAAGGATAGGCTTGAACAAAGTCTTATGGAAGCACTTGAAGCTGAGGGGATCAGAAAGGTTGTCATCACAGTGCTTTCCGAAAGCGATGCCTTTTTTCCAACGGCAATGATGACGCAGGGGTTGCTTGAATCCGATGTGCTTATTTTACCGCTAGAACTGCTTCAGACGTTTTGTCTGAAGGATCAATTCAGGGTGTTAGGATACAGTGATGATGATCAAACGTTGGTCATCGAAGATGACATGCCTTTGGGGATTGTGGTTGGTCCGGATGACTTGTCGTTTTCAGTGTCTTTTGAAACTGAGGGTGATTATGGGCTTTTTTTGAACACCAGTTCGCTTCATGGAGATGCAATGCTTATAGAAGTGATCAATGTCATGCTTGCTTGATCAGATCATTGAAGATGTGTGGGCGTCAGAACGTGAGGCATAATCGTTTTTTGTTGATACGACAGTCCAATAAAAAAGAATGCGACTTGCCGTTTTATCCATTGTAAATAAAGCATATATATTGCATAATGTGTACCCTATGTCAAGGACAAAGTGTCCGTTTTGTAGGGTACAGTTTATGGGAATGAATGAGTGTTTGTTGATGAGATCAAAGGTGTGATGTTTGTGCTATAACGACAACAACATCACATGTGTGATCGAATGACCATTGTTGGGGAGGGAATCATGGGTCATCATGCGAAAAGAGTTAAACGATTTGGGGATTTTCGTTTCTCTCACGAGTATTGGCAAACAAAGGACGAGTCTTGGTTTGGATTCGTATGTTGTGTTTTGTCAGCACCACTGATGATTGCTGCCACTGTCGATCATCCTCATCAGGTCATATGACGTACAAACAGCCAATCACCGGTGACGATTGACTTTCTGGGATAGTGGGAGCTTTCACTGATGACATCTTTGAGAGCTGTCAAGCTCGATTTGTCAATCTATCGAGGATTGTTCATTTTGATATAAGATTCAAATAGGAACTTAGAACCGGTCTGGCAAAAACTCATCATCGACCTCAAAGATATGAGAAAGCACGAGATGGTCATGGCCAGCATGTAAAGAAAAGTGGAATAAATACGACTTTTCTATTGCAAAAAGCGCTTACATTGTATAATGGAAGTGAAGAGAACGATAAGACATGTCGGAAGAAATTGGGCATCCGACTTCCGTTTTCAGTGTGCTCAAAGTCAAAGGCACGACACAAAGGCTTGTTTTTTATGATGTGCACATACGCGATCATGCGTAAATATAGACCATCGAGTAATCTGACATGCCCAAAGCACGTATTTGGTTGATGTGTTCGCTGATCTTTCTAAGCGATACAGTGATCAACCGGAGTTTCTTCAGTTCTGCTGCCGAGGTGTCAATTCCTCACTCGATCTTGCTTGTTGAAACAGATCTCAAAATTCACAACGCTATCATTGAAAGGATTATTGAACCGGAGAGAATCATCAGTTCAGGGTTTCCTGGGTTGATGATTCTGGTGTTGTCAGGATCAACCGCGCGATGCGCGTTCAGTTCAATTCGGCCATCGGTCCATATAAGGGTGGGACCAGGTTTCACCAGTCGGTCAATGAGTCGATTATGAAGTTTTTGGCGTTTGAACAAATCTTCAAGAACTCGTTGACATGTCTTCCGATGGGTGGAGCCAAAGGTGGCGCTGATTTTGATCCTCATGGGAAAAGCGACAATGAGATCATGCGTTTTTGTCAGAACTATATTCTTGAGCTCTATCGCCATATCGGACCGCGCATGGATGTCCCTGCCGGCGATGTCGGGGTTGGCGCCAAGGAAATCGGATATCTTTACGGAATGTACAAGCGGATAGAAAATGAGTTCAGCGGGACGTTCACATCGAAGGGAATTGAGTCCGGTGGATCGCTTGGCAGAGCGGAAGCGACCGGATATGGCTTGTGCTATTTTGTTGAGGAAATGCTCAAGGAATTCAAAAACGATGACTTCAAGGACAAGCGAGTCATCGTCAGTGGTGCGGGCAAGGTCGGTTCGATGGCGGCTGAGAAAGCCATTCAGCTTGGGGCGAAAGTGGTTGCGATCAGCGACATTTCCGGCGTTGTCCATGATGAGAATGGGATCGATGTCAATTTGATCAAAGAACTCTCAAAGACCCATAACGTGGTGGTTGACAAGTATACTTTGACTCATCCGGATGCGACATTCAGTCCGCAGACGACAGACATTTGGAAGATTCCTTGTGACATCGCACTACCGTGTGCGACGGAAAATGAGATCAACCTTGAATCAGCTAAGGAACTTGTGAAAAACGGATGCTTTTTGGTGGCCGAAGGGGCGAACATGCCGACAACGACCGAAGCGACGAAATACTTCAGAACCAACAATGTCCTCTTTGGTCCTGGTAAGGCGTCCAATGCCGGTGGGGTTGCCGTATCCGGTCTTGAAATGGCCCAAAACGCGACATTCCAGTGCTGGAGTTTTGAAGAAGTCGATGAGAAACTCCATAAGATCATGAAAAAGATCTTCAGGCGTTCTCATGAGATGGCGATCAGATATGCCGGAAGACCAGATGACCTGATTACCGGAGCGAACATTGCCGGATTCATGAAAGTCTATCAGGCGATGTTACAGCAGGGTGTCTGATCACATAAGATTGTCCTATCTTGATGTTTCAGTTGACTAAAGACATCAAGATAGTTCATCACTGATCACAATAAAAGCCTCAATAAGATGATTAGGAGTTCATCTTATTGGGACTTTTTTGTTGATGTCTATCGAACATGTGGGTGATGTTCAGGATGATGACCATGTTTGAGTCACATGTTGTCTGATCTTGTTAATCCATTTGAATCAATCAGCTGTGCCCTTCAAAATCTCTTCAGTCTTCTTTCTGAGGAAAGCGACATGATCGATTCCAAAAACGTGACGGACCTCAGCAAAGTTGATGGCGGTGTTGTCGGGGTTGACCACGGATAGGACATTGATCAGGTACTTGTAAAGGTAGCGGTCTGTCATCGTCTGGTCATTGGTGAGTTTTCCCAAATACGCTTGATAGAGATTGAGCCGCATGATAAAGTAACGTTGAGGAAAATAGGTCATGAACGTCTCATAGTTGGCAATAATGTTTTGAAATGCCTCATGCTTGTGTTGTTTCATCAACAGATGCAAGATGATGTCATAACAGACCGCTGAGACACTTACACTGAAACCTAAGGCCGATTTTTCAAATTGATTGGCTGCGTGGTCCAAACTGAAAGAGCAGGTATCCGGGAATGCTTCAAGGATAAAGAGTCTGATATTGAACAAATAGATATTGAATGATGGTTCCTTTTTGATGATAGGAATCAGGGAAGACAGGTGTTCAAGGTATTCGGCTTCTGTGATCCTTTTGGAGTGCCACTCATATCGTTTAACATAAGTCTTTAGGAGCAAATCAAGTTCAACATTGGGATCTTGTCCATCGCGGACATTTTCATAGTGTTCATCAATATCACGGTAAAAGGCTGTGTGAACGCGATAAATGAACTTGAATCTGGAATCATTTTTTCTGACAAACGTTGTGTGATGGATGAATTCAGACAACTCAATTCCCAAACGTTCGATGAGGGCGGTAAAGGTGCTGGTTCGCACATGCTCGGTCTTCAACATCCGATAATATGTGCGTTCTGTGATGATGTCTTGACACAGATCACTTACGCTGACTTTCTTTGCAAGGCGCATCTTGTCCAAAGTAAGCATAAAATCATTCGATAGATTCATCTTCAAAA
>JAGYLU010000028.1 GCA_018400755.1 Acholeplasmataceae bacterium | reverse complement strand
ACGGTACTACAGGTGAAAACGGGATTGAATGCTTCCAAGACGGTCACGATCCGTCTGATCTGGGCGGTGTTGCCGGAACTGTCCACAGCAGTATAGGTCAACGTGTAGGTGCCAGGCACGTCGGTGCTGACGGAGCCGCTTGTGATGATGGTGAGCATCTGATCATAAGTGTCAATTCCAACGACACCGGCGTCCTCATGGAGATCACCCTCCATGATGGTGTCAATCGCCGGGTTCAAGGAAAGCACGGGATCGGTGGTATCGACAACATGAACTGTTCTGGTCACACGGCCAACTTCCGCTAAGGCCTCATCGAAGAGGATATAGGTCACAGTGTAACTGCCAAGGGTGTTGGTATCAACGGTTGAGTTGACATCAACCGTATAGGATTCAGATGGCGCGGTATAAGTCACACCTATGTCTTCATAAAGGCTGTTTGCCTCTATGGTGACACTTTGATCGCCTAAGAGGGTGATTGAGGCATTGATCTCAAAGTCAAGGGTTGCGAGAAAGCCGTAGAAGTCATCGAGCCATTCATCAGAGATAAACCGGATCAGAAGACCATTGTTTGAAAACGAAAGCGTTTCTCCGGCCAGGAGGTCACCATCGTAGGCGGACGTTGTCACACCATCATCAATGAAGATGTAATCGTAATCCTCTTCGGTATAGGTTCGGCTTGAGAATGAAAGATCATAAGAGACGGTGGAAGGAAAGCCAATCAACCATGAGACATCCACATCGTTGCCGTAAGGGTCATGACCCGTCTCAATCGATGAGGCAAAAGTGAATGTTTTGGAGAACGTGTCAATTCTGACGCCATTCTCGTAAAGCGCGACGGTGACAATGTCTTGTCCGTTTGAGATGGTGATCGGACCATTGACCAACTGATCCGTCTGATCGGGGAGACTGCCATCAAGGGTGTAGTAGGCGGTTGCGTCATCAAGAAGATTGTCAACGGTGACCTGATAGGAGAGACCGGGGAGGTCTACCAGGTATAGTGTTGTTTCAGGATCAATCTCAAAAGGGGTCACGAGATTGATCTGACCGGGCAGACGGACATCAAAGGTGATGGTATCACCGTTGATGACGACGTTTTCGATGGTGATGTTCATGACGCTGCCATCGCTGTGAAACATTGGGATGGTTGTGCCAAGACCCATCTCATCACTTGCGTTGAACTGTGAGAGGGCGGCCTGATCAACGTTGCCGTCTTCGGCGTATCGCTCCGTTGATGAGAAGACATAGGGCGGACCATCAAGGTCGGCATCGGGTCTGAAGAGATAGATCTCATCGGTGGGGTTGCCATTCTCATCGTAGTAGCCATCGGCGTTTCCAAGACCGGCATAGTCGAAGTCGACTCGGTAGACCAAGAGACCTTCTGTCGGAAGGGTGCTTTCATAGCGTCCTTCCTGTTGCCGGAACTCGAGATAGACATATTCATTGGAATATCCGGTATCAATCCTCAAAAGGTTTTCTGGACCAGAGGCTAGGGATGAGAGCGTATATGTTCCGCTTTGGGTGATGGTTGAAACGGAATCTATCCATCCACCATAAGCGGCTTTCATGTATCCAAGCATATGTGAGGGAGTGCCATAAACCTCATCCATCAGTCCCCATTCACCGATGGGTGATAGCCAATCATAATCGTAGTAATGATAAAGGTCTGGGGCTGAAAGGACATGAAACATCTCGTGGGCGATCACGCCGACGAGGGTATCAAGGTCATAGGCCTCGATCAGATTGAAGGCATAATCATAGGCATAAGCACCATTGATTGATGGGGCGTCGGTATCATAACTGCCGGTGTTGAAGTTATAGTATGAATAGAGTGACCATTGGTGGGGCCATAGAAGGCTGTTCCAGTCATCGGAATCGCCACTGACCATGAAGGTGAGGCTGTCGATGTCGCCATCATCATTGATGTCTAGATTGATCGAAGGATCAATCAGGTTTTCGGCTTCGACATAATCGATGGCCCTTTTCAAGAGTGCGTGTTCGCGGACAGCTTGTTGGTTCTCCTTGACGCCATCAGGGTTGGTTGTGGCGTCATAAGGCTGATAATAGCTTCTTGGATTGATGTCTGTGTAAAAGACAACCCCACTGCCATCGTTGACGATCTGTGATGTGATGTCAAGACGGCCATAGGAGACCTCAAGATAGTAATCACGAAGACTGTCAGCGTCGGTGGCGTTATAGAGCAGGTCAAAGTCCTCGAACGAATAAGGGGATTGATAGTCTGTCTCATCGGAGAACCGGATGAAGATGACGACGTTGTTCAAGGTGGTTGTCTGCCCGAACTCGGTGCCAATAAAAACGTTCTCAGCAGGGGTGACAGATTGCGGTGACATCTGATAGGCGAATGTGCTTTGTCCAATTGTCAAAATGAGTGAAAAAAAAGAGACAATGAGTAGAAAAAGATGTTTGTGGGTCATGATGCTTACCTCCATATGAGACGATTATATCATTAATTGAATGTTCAGACAGTCGAAAATGCATACAAGTAACAAAATCTTTAACAATGAAAAATATTGAAACTGAACACAGTCATCCGTTTTTTATGCATCAAGGGACTGAGTATCGTTTCAGAAGTGAATGTCAATTGGTGAACACCTAAGTGGCATGCATGACAAGATTGGATGAGATCGTGGGGATCCCAATCATCTTTTGTGTCGTGTTAGGTGACATTGACTTCGCGCATTCATCATATGAACCATATCGGTGTCTTTTCTGGAAGGTGGTGTTTGAATGAAAACGATGCAATCAAATGAGCACGTGATCTCTTTTGAAAGTGATCATTCGGGTTGGATTTCAATCTGACCGATGAACATCAATATCAAATGGGCAAGGACAAGGAGACAGGAACAGATCTAAAATCTCTATAAAAAATGGTAATATGATGTTGAAATGTTCAGACTCATGAGTCACAGGTGGGGGTCTACATCATCATGTGACACAATGGCTCATATAAAGCGACTCTGTTGAACAGGAGAAACCCACATGAGAAAACTGACAACAGTCTTCATCGTCATTGTGACAACAATGATGCTATTTGCCTGTGAAAGTGGATTATCCGATGAGGATTTGGAACAAATCGCACAGACTATTGCTTTGATCGACTTAGCAGAGGCGAACAATCAACAAGCCATTGATGAGGCACTGAATGCATTTGACAATCTGAAAGAGATTGCCAAGTATGACGTATCAAATTACACGAAACTGTTTTACTTGACAGCGGAAGATCCGGTTTGCTTCACGATCGGTTCTCACACAGAATTCAGCCAAGAGGCTATTGATGAGTACCTCGGAAAAAGCATTCAAATTGAGAGCATTCATGACATACCGTCGAAGATGAACATGATCGATTTTGATGACACGAGTTTTGAAGATGTGGATTTGTCGATTTTCGAATCACAAACCGTACTGGTCACCATTGAACCAACCTACTGGGTATTCAACGAAAACGATGAAGTTTTTTCATACAAGCATTATACATCGGGATTATGGCTTGTGTTTTATAAAGAACCACAACTTACTTTTCCAGATGCATCGTATTTTGGGTTCAGATTCATTGTGCTAGATACAATCTATCCGATCACATTACTGCCAAGATATCAAGTGTTTTGTACGAGCGACCCCCTTTTCAAACCATCGAATGAATAGCAATCAAAGCCGCTCTTTCATATCAAGCCTAAATTGGTAGTGGAGAGAACTACTTGACTGTCAAGTCTTGGTATCTTGAATGCATGATTGATATTTTTAACACATCAGGTCATCTTGATCAGAGGATCAGGACATGCGTCGTCCACTTTAATCATGAACAACTGGCATAACAATGAAAAAACCCTCAAATCAGCATCGGTCTGATTTGGGGGTTGCTTTGATCGAATCTTTCAATGTTTTAGGGAAGGCAATGAATCACATAAAGACCTCTTTTAAGGTTGGATAATCAATCCCGCACCATCGGTGATGACTTCAGGCAGTACGCCATCCCAAGCATCGTAATAGAGCTGAGCAATCACGACATCGGTGATTTCCTGGATGGAAAGATAACCATACGCTTCCGGTGTCGAGGTGTCCTCACCCTCTTCGAACTGACCTAGGAACATGTTGACAATCGCGTTGACGGAGACACTGTTCAAGATGATCTGGGCTTCCGCGGCACCTTCGGCTTCAATGATGTCAACAGCCGCGGCGTTCTCAGCACGGATAATGGCTGTTTCCGCTTCAACGGAGGCACGTTCTTTTTCCTGCAGGGCAATCTCGATCAACTGGATGGCCTCGGCTTTGTTCTGGATGATTTCCTCGATTCTCGAGCCCGCATCGATGTCGTCAAATGAGGCTGAGACCACGGAGATGTTGTATCTTGTGGATAACAAAGTCTCAAGGCGGGTGACGAAATCCTGACGGACGGTTTCGAGTTCTGATCCGAGGATGTTGTAGATGTCATATTGGGTGGTTGCCGACTGGAGGGCTTCCTTGGCCATGGAGGTCAACTGGTCAGGGGCGATGTCATTATTGCCAGTGACTTTGAAGAACTTGCCGGCATTCAGGCTTTCAACCCGGTAAACCAAGGTGATCTGGAAAACGGCATAAATAGAGTCTTCGGTCTGCCCTGCGACTTCAAGGTAAGCTGTCCGGTTGGTGGTCCGGATGTGGATGACTTGCTGGAAGGGGCTCTTGAAGTGAAGACCTTCGGGAAGTGAGGCTTCCTGGATGCCACCACGGAATGGGTCATAGACGATACCGACCTCGTTGGCACTGACTTTGGCAACCATGCCAAAGAACATGATCAGAAGGGCGAGAGGGGCCAAAAACTGGCGGCGATTCATGCGGAAGCGACGTTCTCTTTGGTCATAGCCCAAAGCGATGAAAGCAAAGACAAACAAGATGATTGAAACAATGACAATAAACATGATGGGTCTCCTTTTTTATGGGTTATGTGGTGATCGATGTGAATGCACATCGGGGTGATCGATTTGACAGATGAAACGTTTGTATTTGTTTTTGTCCTTTGGAAGTTCGAGGGGACCGACCTGAACCACAATGTTGGCGTGTTGATCGTATTCCAAAAGGGCATGTTCAATTCTCTTTTTCAGTCTTGAGGGATCAAATGTCTTAGGCGCGTCAATCTTGACGTTGATGGTCAATAGATCTTGTTGGACAACTTGAAACTCCCTGATGTCATCACTTTCGGTGATGATCCATCGGGCAAGGAGATCGGGGAAGACCGGACGCAAGACATCTTTTGAATCAAAGGCGTAGATCACATCGTCATGACGACCTAGGATTTTTTCGATTCGTCTGAAGGAAGAACCACACGGACACGGATCATCAAGAACAATCAAGTCATTCATCTCATAGCGGATCAGGGGTTGGGTGGTATTCACGAGATTGGTGATGACCATACGGGTTCCGATCATATGTGGGGTCTGGATCAACTGATTGTTGTGATCGTAGAGTTCGACGTAGACAAGGTCTTCATTGATGTGCAAATGACCATGCCGGCAAGGGGAGGCGATCTGGCCTTCGGAGGCCTGATAGATCTCGACGACATCGGTCTTGAAGACAGATTTGAACTGGGCCTTGTCTTCCTTGGTCAGAACCTCGGCGTAGGTGATGACCCGTTTCAAAGGCATGATCAGGTCTTTTGCGAGGGGGAGAAGAAAGCGGATCATCGAAGGTGGGGCCATCAGCACGTTGGTTCTTTCTTCGTTCATCGTCTGGATCACTTCTCTTGGATTGGTCATCGTCGAGAGATAGGTCAGTTTGACACCGGGTTGATTGATGTCTTCAAAGCCTTGTGAGAAGACCCTGAGCATGAAGAGGATCCGAAGCGGCAAATCCCTAAGACCAACCCCGCCACGGGCGAGAAAGACCGCAGGAAGGCGTTTGGTGAGGGCTTTGGGGGTGATGTAGAGTCCTTTGTTTCCGGATGTGCCAGAGGATAGGCCAATCACGAATTTCTTCTGATAGTATCCGAGATAATCCTTTTCTTGTTCCCGTCTCAGGGCATCAGCCATGCAATCCTCTTTGTTCAGACCACAGGTGTTGAAGTTTGAGAAATGGTCCATCATGATGGTCTTGTTGATGGAGGGGAGTTTGTGGAAATCATCAAGGCTTTGGAAAGTGGCATCTTTGAGGGTCTCTTTGTAATAAGGACTTTTGTCTTTGGCCAGATGCACAAGTTTATGAAGAGCTTTGAGCTGGTAGGTCTCAATCTGTTTTTGGTTGAAATGTTTGCGGTGATGATTGAGACGGACGAAGTCAATGAGTGCCCGAATCATAGTTCGTCTCCTGAGAGAATCGCTTTTTTCGAACTATGGCCTCGTCTTGAAAGGCATGTCGCCCGAAGCCATTCGATGCCATAGCGATAGCCATGTCTTTCCCAGAAAATCAGGAAGATGCCCCAAGCGGTGGCGAGCACAAGACCGAAGAGGATCGCTTCAGGAATGGAGGGGGCGAAACGGATGACGCTGTTGATCAATAGGAATAACAGGGCGGAGACCACCGATTCAAAGAAGAACGGGGTCAGTCCGGCGACGCCGAAACGTTTGAAAAAGCGGATGACAAAGGATTGCTTCTTGGTGCTCGAATCAATCCTTAGAGCCAATAGGATCAAAAGGATGAACAGACCGATCTGAATGACCATGATGAAGTACCATGTCGGGTCAATCATCCGTTCAAGCATGGTCTCAGGGGCAAGGATGTAACCGGTGATGCCCAGGGTGATGAAGACCAAGGCGACGGTCACACCTTTTTTGACCATTGACTGACGGGTTTCATGACGAAGCATCAATGCGAGCCAACTGCCAAAGAGGGCGAAGGCGAAAAAGGGAAAGATCGGATTGTTCTTGTTCACAAACATATTGAGCATAATCACGGTTAGATATTGTTTGTCGTCAAGGGCACTTAGGTAGGTGCCGTATAAGGGGATTCTGATGTATGAAAGACCCATGAATAGGATGGCAAAGAGCAAGATCAGATGGGCGGTTTTGGGCTTAAGCAGGCGTTTGCCAAGGATCTTGAAGACAAGTGCGAGCAACATCATGTTCAAGGACAGCATCACCAGGCTATCGACATAGAGGAGACGGTCAAGGGAGATGGGTTGGAAACGTCCTTGGTTGATGAGGGAGACGAAGAGACTCTCATCCATCATCCGTTGATCGAAATGGATGATGCCAGGTCCGGTGACAAGAAAATAGAGATAGGCAATCAACAAGAGGATAAGGCCGCTTCGAAGGAGATGTGAGACACCGATCTGGTCATTGGTTTCAAGACGTCTTGTATGCTGGATGGTATGGACCATCCCTGAGATCATGGCGAAGAGACCGGCAAACATCAGTAAGAATCCGATCAGGGTGATGATCAGACTGGGATTGTCAAGGTCGACATCATAGATGTCAGCGTAGAAATAAAACGCCGTGTGCAGGATCAGGACAAAGAATATACCAATGCCGCGCATCACATCAAGACCGGTATAATATGTCTTCATATGAATCTCCTTTTTGAAAATGTCATCATTCACATCATATCACATCCATGTGTGTTTGATGCCTTTTTTAAGTTTCCAGACGCCCATCGGCGCATACAATTCAAAACATTGGTCAAAGATGTTGTATAATGAAAACAAATGAACAGGGAGTGTGAGTCATGAAAACAGTCAGAATCATCTCCGCCATCGGTGCGATCCTCATGATTGTTGGTCTTTCCAATGGCTTTATCAATGGTAATTTCAGTGAGGATGGATCAATGATCCTATCAAATCCATGGGGCATTGTTTCTTTGGTCGACCTCTATGTCGGCTTCGTGCTGTTTTCCATGTGGATTGTCTTCCGTGAGAAAAACATCATCAAAGCAGTTGTTCTGGTTGTCCTGATGATGGTTTTTGGGTTCCTGACAGGCGCGCTCTATCTTTTCTATGTCGCAGTCAAGGAAAAGACCTGGGTGGCGTTCTTCTTTGGTGACCGGGCTGAACTCGCGACTGAGACAAGTGGGGCATCTTTCTGATGAGCGGCAAGGAAATCCTAGAGGAACTGAGATCGGTCCTCTCCGGAAAAACCCTCGATACGATCATTCCGCCTTTGGTCTTCATTATCGCCAACGGTATCTTTGGCCTGACTATTGGTGTTGTCTCCGCCGTTCTATTCGCGTTTCTTGTGGGTCTATGGCGGATTTATAGAAAGGAAGATTGGCATTACGCCACGATTGGTTTCGTGATTGTCTTGTTCGCATCCGCGTTTGCTTTTTTTGCCGGAAACGCGGATAATTATGTCATTCCTGACATCGTGAGCAGTGTCTTCTTGTTGTCGATTGCGTTGGCCTCACTGGTTGTCGGGCTCCCGATGGCGGCGTATCTGAGCCATATCACAAGAGGGTGGCCCCTTGGTTGGTACTGGCGTAAAGACGTCAGACCAGCATACCGTGATGTGACATTGTTCTGGGCTCTTTATTTCTTTATAAGACTTGTCATCCAGATTTTGTTGTTCTTAAACAGCGATGTCAACACCTTTGTCCTGGTAGAGATCCTTCTTGGTATGCCACTCACAATCATTGTGTTGGTAGGAAGCTACATCTATGGGATATACCGTTTGAAACAACTGGGCGGGCCTGGGGTTGATGAATACAAAGAAGGAACAGAAGCGCCATGGCGAGGACAGACGAGAGGATTCTGATGTGAAAAGACGAACGAATGGACAAGACATCATCAAGGGCATCCTGCTCGCATTGATCAAGCCTTTCGTATGGGTTTGGATGCGCTACGACATGAAGCGGGTGGTCAGGACGGATCACAAGGTTGATTTCAAAAGAAAAGAACCTTATGTGATGCTTTCCAATCACACATTCCTTTTTGACGTCATTCATGTGCCGCTACCGTTCAGGAGAGTGCCTTATATCGTTGGCTCGCAAACCCTTTTCACCAAGCAACCAGTCAAGTTCCTGGTGACGAAAGTCGCCCGGGTGATCGCCAAATCCAAAGGGGCATCGGATATCTCGACCGTGAAACAGCTGATAGACGTTGTCAGGCGAGGTTATCCCATTTTGATATTCCCGGAAGGAGATACAACGTTTTTCGGGAAGACAAACTTCATCGAACCATCAACCTATAAGCTGATCAAGAAACTTGGTGTCGATGTGATCACCGTGAACGTCAAGGGTGGATATCTCTCCAAACCGCGTTGGGCCAAGTTCAAACGAAAGAAACGATTGGCTGAGTTCGATTACCATTTGAGTATTCGCAAAGATGATCTCAGGCATATGTCGGTTGGCGATATCGAAGATGTTCTTAAAAAAGCGCTAGACCACGATGACTACCGGTATCAACGAACCGTGATGCATGAGCGTCCGGGCAAACGATTGGCCGAGGGGCTTGAGAATGTGTGCTACATCTGTCCTGTCTGCAAGGGTGTGACAACCCTCGAGACATCCGGCAATGTCATCTCATGCACAGCGTGCAAGACCAGTGGGGCCGTTGATCAATATGGGTTCATCTCGGGGTTTCGCTATGACAATCTCGTTGATTGGGATGCGTTTCAAAGAGGCGAACAGGAACTGCTCATGAAGAGCGTCGTCAAGACTTCAGCAACCCTTTCCTACTTGAATATGGACAATTACAGGCGTGATCCGGTCGGACCGGTCGAGATCCTTTATCAAGACCACAAACTGCACCTATCCGGTGCCCTTGATCAGGTGATTGATGTCTCTAAGGTCGAAAACGCGACCATTACCCTCCTTCGTGATCTTGGCTTCACCTATGGTGAGAAAACCTATTTTCTGACCATGGACCGTCTTGGCCATGCGATTTTGAGAATCCTTCAAAACAAGTACTAGGCTTGAAAGTGTGATTCAGTCATTGCACTTGTGTTGTCTTTAAGGTAGAATAAATCATATCCGTATATCTTCGGTGATAAGGACCGAAAGTCTCTACCCTGCCACCATCAAATGGCGGGACTACGGAAGTGCTTTTTAAGCACGTCCGAAGAAGCTTTCGTCCGAGAGCTTTTTTTCATATCATGACATAAGGGGAACGTTATATGAACCATGACACGATTGCCATTCTTGATTTCGGTAGCCAGTATACCCAACTGATCGCCAGACGGATCCGCGAACTTGGGGTCTTTAGCGTCATCTATCCCCATGACACCACGCTTGAGATGCTCATGACTGATGAATCGCTTAAGGGCATCATCTTGAGCGGGGGACCAAACAGCGTCAACGACGACGTTCTGATGGCGATGGATGAACGGATCTTTGAGTGTGGTCTGCCGGTTCTTGGCATATGCTACGGGATGCAGAAGATGGTTCATCATTATGGGGGAACAATTGATTCCGGGAAGCGACCGGAATATGGGGTATCTGAAATCACGGTCGATGTCACTGATCCTCTCTTTGAAGGGCTTTCGAAGATTCAGAAAGTTTGGATGTCTCACGGCGATGATGTGTCGATGCTCGTTGGGCCACTCATCATTCTCGCCTCTAGCAATCATCACGTGATCGCTTCGATCAGACATGAGATGAGACCACTCTATGGGGTTCAGTTTCATCCCGAGGTCAGAAACACTGAACACGGCACCAAGATGCTTTCAAACTTTGTCTTTAAGATCTGTCAAGCCGAAAAAGGATGGCAGATGGCCGCGTTCGCCGATGAGGAAATCAAGAAGATCAAAGATCTGGTTGGTGACAAACATGTGCTTCTTGGGCTTTCAGGCGGTGTTGATTCAAGTGTCGCGGCGCGACTCATCCATCAAGCGATCGGTGATCAGCTGACATCGGTTTATGTCGATCATGGGCTGATGCGAGAAGGCGAGACCGAGGAGATTATGGATGCGTTTCATACCCATGAGGGTTTCAACATCATCAAGGTGGATGCCAAAGCGCTGTTTCTTAGTCGCCTCAAAGGTATCACTGATCCAGAAATGAAAAGAAAAGTCATCGGCCAAACCTTCATTGATGTGTTCAAAGCCGAAGCGTCAAAACTAAGACATTTTGACTTTTTGGCTCAAGGCACGCTTTATACCGATGTCATCGAATCCGGTATCGGAGTTGCCAAAACGATCAAGAGCCATCATAATGTCGGAGGCTTGCCGAAAGATCTTGGATTTCGTCTTGTTGAGCCCTTGAAGACGCTTTTCAAGGATGAGGTCAGAGTTTTGGGGAAAACCCTTGGTTTGCCTGATTCGATTGTCAACAGACAGCCGTTTCCAGGACCGGGACTGGCCATCAGGATCATTGGTGAGGTCACCCCTCAAAGTCTTTCGATGGTCAGAGAAAGTGATCGGATTTTGAGGGATGTGATCAAAGCCCACGGGTTGGAAGCTGTCGTCTGGCAATCACTATCAGTCCTGACGCCGATCAGGTCCGTTGGTGTCATGGGCGACAATAGGACTTACGGCTACGTGCTTGCCTTAAGGGCCATCACCTCGATTGACGGGATGACTGCCGATTGGGCGCGTCTGCCTTACGAGGTTCTTGAAGAGGCATCGTCAAAGATCACAAACCGGATCAAAGGAATCACCAGGGTCGTCTATGATATCACATCAAAACCACCAGCGACCATTGAATGGGAGTAAGGAGGATAGATCTATGAATCCAACAGAGAAAATCATCAAAAAAGCATTGACCTTCGATGATGTCTTGCTGGTGCCAAGCGCATCAGCGGTGTTACCACGGGAAACCGATGTGAAAACCCATATCACGAAGACGATTGTCCTTGAGATGCCAATCATCTCAAGTGCGATGGATACCGTGACCGAAACCGATATGGCAATCGCGATGGCCAGACAAGGGGGCCTTGGCTTTATTCACAAGAACATGTCGATTGATGCCCAGGCCGATGCCGTGAAGCGGGTCAAGCTTTCAGAAAGTGGGATGGTCACCCATCCGGTGACCTTGACACCAGAAAACACGATTGGTGACGCTGAGGCGTTGATGAAGCATTACCGGATTTCTGGATTTCCGGTGGTGAGTCCTGAAGGAATTTTGGTTGGGATTCTCACCAACAGGGATATCCGCTACCGGGAGGATTTGAATGCGACCGTGGCTGAGACGATGACAAAAGACCATCTGATCACCGCCCCTTTGGGCACCAGTCTCGATGATGCCAAACGGTTGTTGCTGGAAAACCGGATTGAGAAATTACCGATCGTTGATGAGAACAATCTCTTGAAAGGCCTCATCACCATCAAGGACATCACCAAAGCCAGACAGTATCCACATGCTTCCAAAGATGCCCAAGGAAGGCTCAGATGTGGTGCAGCCGTAGGTGTCTCAGAAGACACCATGGACCGTGTCAAAGCGCTTTATGAGGCGCATGTCGACATCATCACAGTTGATTCCGCCCACGGGCATTCCAAAGGCGTGATCGACACAGTCAAAGCAATCAAGAAGGCGTATCCAGCGCTTGATGTCGTCGCTGGAAACATTGTCACGAAAGATGCGGCGTTGGCATTGATCGAAGCCGGCGCTGATGCCATCAAAGTCGGGGTTGGCCCAGGTTCGATCTGTACGACAAGAATCATCGCCGGCGTCGGGATGCCCCAGATCACAGCCATCATCGATGTTGTTGAGGCGACCAAGACCTTTGGCATTCCGGTCATCGCCGATGGCGGGATCCGCTATAGTGGTGATATCACCAAAGCACTCGCCGCGGGGGCGGATGCGGTCATGCTAGGAGGACTTTTGGCAGGATGTGAGGAGTCGCCGGGTGAGGAAATCATTTTTCAAGGGCGTCGATATAAGGTCTATCAGGGGATGGGGTCCATCTCCGCGATGCGCCGGGGTTCTTCTGATCGTTACTTCCAAAACAGCACTGTTCTTAAAAAACTGGTTCCAGAAGGCATTGAGGCCAGGGTTGACTACAAAGGAAAAACCGAGGATGTGCTCTTCCAACTGATTGGTGGGCTCCGTTCCGGTATGGGGTATTTGGGGGCTGAATCCATTCTCGAACTGAAGACACGGGCCCAATTTGTTGAGATCACCACCGCCGGCCGACGGGAGTCACATCCCCACTCGGTCGAACTGACTCAGGAATCACCAAATTACCAACGAAAGGACTAGACACAAGAGAACCCTTGATCGAATGATCAAGGGTTCTCTTTGACATGATGGATCACGCGTCTTTGAACTCAGGAACAAAGACTTCTTTTTGGCCGATGATCTCACAACGTTTGAGCTGATAGCGGATGTCTTCAATCAAGTGACGATTCTTTGGATCAAGCGCGAGCTCGTAGGTCACGACATCGGCATATGTCTGGTTGATCATGGTGGCGTGGTCTTGAAAATGACGTTCGTAGTGGTCAATCTTATCGTATGTAAAGGCAATCTGATAGACATCAAGGACGGATCGTTTGAGAAAGGCGGCGTTCATTAGGACATCGGATGCCGCTTTGGTATAGGCTCTGACAAGCCCGCCAGCACCGAGTTTGACCCCCCCAAAATAGCGCGTGACGATGATCATCACATTGCTCACGTCATGATGCTTGATGACCTCAAGGATCGGGATACCTGCCGTCCGTGAGGGTTCACCATCATCAGAGGCACTTTGTTGTTCGCCACCCGGGCCAATCATCGCGGCATAACAGTGATGATTCGCTTTCGGATGGATTTCTTTGATCCGCTTGAGCGCATCAGAAACACCCTGAGCAGATGATACTGGCTGAAGGGTCGCGATAAACCTTGATTTGTTGATTGTGATCTCGATCTCATAGGATTGATTGATATAGCGCATGGTCTCACCCTCTCAAGTATATCACAACAAGCGATCAACAAGCCTTACACTTGACGGTTCAACCGATCAGATATACCTGTTCTATTTTGATTGATTCGTGGTAAGATGGGCTTAGAACAGCTATTTCGATGATTGGACCAATCAAATCAAGGAGGCATGAATGGAGATGACCCACGTCAAAGAAGGATTCATCCCAAGAACAGAAGGTCACGTTTATTACAAAGTGATAGGAGAAGAGACAGAAGCACCCCCTTTGTTGGTGCTTCACGGTGGGCCGGGGGCCCCTCATGATTATCTTGAGCCGCTTGCGAAGCTCATAAGTGACAGACAAGTGATTTTCTATGACCAGCTCGGATGCGGAAAAAGCGATCGGGCTGAGGATTTCAAAGGGTGGTCACTTGAGTACTTTGTTGATGAGCTCAACGATGTGATCAAGCACTTATCTTTGGGATCACTTCATCTCTTGGGACAATCCTATGGGGCGATGCTCGCGGTCTCATATGTGCTTTTTAATCCCGAACAGGACATCAGAAGTCTCATTCTCTCTGGACCTTGCCTCAGTTCAAAACGGTTCATCGATGATCAGCGTACCTATATCGATGCCCTGCCGGATGACATCAAGGATGCCATCTTGACATGTGAAGCCAGTGGTCGCTACGATGATCCAAGGTATCTAGAAGCGATGATGGTGTTCTATCAGAAACATGTTTGCCGGATGG
This sequence comes from Acholeplasmataceae bacterium, assembly GCA_018400755.1. Lineage (GTDB taxonomy): Bacteria > Bacillota_I > Bacilli_A > Acholeplasmatales > Acholeplasmataceae > RECG01. The sequence goes on along the minus strand of JAGYLU010000028.1, from coordinate 7,157 downwards.
ATCCTTGGCCTGACTGTCTGAACAAAGCGATGGAAGGCATGGGTGAGGCCGTCTATCACACGATGTGGGGGCCAAGCGAGTTCACAATGAATGGCAACTTGGCATCCGTTGACCTATCGGATGACCTTGGAAAGATCGATGTCCCGGTTCTTTTGACCTGTGGGGCTTTTGATGAGGCGACCCCGTCAACGACGGCGTTTTATCGGGACCAGTTCAAGCATGCCCAAATGGTCATTTTTGAAGATGCCTCACACGAGCATCATCTAGAAGCGGAAGAGGATTACCTAAGGATTCTAAAGACATTTTTAAAAACCATAGACAACGGCGTCTGAGCACCATAGGATGATGACAGCGACATCGGATTTTGTTTTCCAAATCCGATGTTTTTTTCATGTCATGTGAAGGTGCCGAACCGTATTCATGATGAGCAAAACATCAGAATCAATCCACTGAAAGAGACCACTGAAACGTGGTATAATAAGAAATGGTGATTGATATGAGCACAATCAGAGGTGCCAGGTTTGTAATCAAGGATTTCAAAAAAGCAGGATATGAGGCATTTATCGTCGGTGGCGCGGTGCGTGACCATCTTTTGCATATGCCGATCAGTGATATCGACATCACGACCAATGCGAAACCGCATCAGGTTCAGAAACTCTTCAAGAAAACCATACCCACGGGGTTGAAATATGGCACCGTGACGGTCTTTATCGGTGAAGACGCCTATGAAGTGACAACCTATCGCGTCGATGGTCCTTACGTTGATGGCAGACATCCTGAAGACGTCTCATTTGAAGCGACAGCTGAAGATGATGTCAAACGACGTGACTTTACCATGAATGGACTTCTGATGGATGAGACCGGCCAGATCATCGATTATGTCGGTGGAAAAGCTGACATCAAAGCGCGGTTGATCCGCGCGATTGGCGATCCTGTGACCCGTTTTGAAGAAGACCAGCTCAGAATGCTCAGGGCCTTCCATTTCGTTTCCAAGCTCGGGTTTGACATCGAACGAAAGACGATTGATGCCATCAAAGAGACCGCCAAAAACATTGAGAATGTCGCGATGGAACGAATCATGGATGAGATGATCAAGATTCTCAAGGGCGACCATCTCAAAAAAGCGCTTTACAATCTTGTCAAGACCGGTATGTATAAACATCTGCCAGGACTTGACAAGGGAATCAAATACGTCCTGACGATGTCTGAGATGCCATTTGTCGATGCCTTCTTCACGATCTCGTTTGCCCTTCATGGCGATGTCCCTGATGCCTGGCCATTCTCGAATCGCCATCGGCATCGCTACAAGGTCGCGGCGATGCTTGCCAACACTGTCGACGTCTTTGATCCAAAAACGTTATACACTTATGGGGTCGATCTTTGTCTTTTGGCGAACAAGACGGCGTTTTTACTGGGAAAATCGACCAACATGAAACGTCAAATTGAGGAAGACTTCGATCGTCTTCCGATCAAAAGCGAACTTGATCTTGCCATCAGACCGATGCAACTTGTCAAAATACTTGAAAAGAAACAAGGTGCGTGGTTATCGGCGCTATTGAAAGACATGGTGCTTGCTGTCTTGGATGGTGAGCTTCAAAACAACTACGATGCGCTGATCAGATACGCCAAGACACATGAACAACCAAAGGAGTCAGGCCATGGAACTCACAGCCAATGAAACATACCAGATGATCGGAAAAGTCGAGAGCATCAATCAAGGGGCTCATTTTTGCAATACCACCATCATGACGTTAGAGAGCGAACACATCAATCTGAAACTTGATTTTGATCAGCTTGAAGGATTGATGATGGGCAAAGTTTATCAATTTGAGACTCAAGCGGTCTATAAGGTCGAGGATGAACTCGTTTTGAGGTGTCTTTCTTTCGTGCCCGCTGAAGATGTCTTGAAAAACGAAGACCTCGCGAAAGCCATGGAAATGTTCTATACGTATGCGCCAATGCCGATGATGGAGATCAAGAAGGGGATCGAATCCTATCTTCACAAGATTGAGAATCCGATCTTAAGAGCGATTGCTGAGACGATTTATAAGGAACACGAACAGGTCTTCTACCTTCATCCGGCCGCGACCAAATTCCATCATGCCTATGTCGGGGGATTGTCTTTCCATACCCTGACGATGCTTCGGTTGATTGACCCCTTCATCACTGTTTATCCCTATTTGAACAAAGACCTACTTTATGCCGCGACCATTTTGCATGACATGTCAAAGATCGGTGAGATCAGCGGGGTTGATGGGGAGTATACCAAAGAGGGGCTTCTGATCGGTCATTTGGTCATGCAGACGGTCGATGTTGACCGTGTCGCCAGGACACTTGGTTTTGAAGACCACGAGGAGACCTTGTTGCTCAAGCACATGATCATCAGCCATCATGGTCTGATGAACTTTGGATCGCCTAAGAAACCACAGACCGGAGAGGCGTTGTTGTTGTGGTATATCGATACCATCGATTCGAAGCTGACGGTGCTTGGAGAATCGTTTGAACATACCGCGCCAGGGTCGTTCACCCAGATGATCTCGGTGCTTGACCGGATGAGATTCTATAAGGACAAATTGAAGAAGTGATCAGTTTTGAATCAACCGGACCTGGTGGTCCGGTTTTTATATGGATGGGGACACAAAAAAAGAGACCATATGGCCTCTTTGATTGAAATGATTGGTGACTTAGCTTCTGGTGTCGCTTTCAAGGATGTCAAACCATGTGCCATAAAGGTTGTCATAGTTTGGATCATTGATACCGCCAGGTTGCGTCGAGAGCAGGTATTCATTCAGCTGACGACGGTTGATCACACGAATTTGGTCAAAGCGGTCACTGTTGGCCTGTTCGGTGAAGGTTGCACCTTCAAGGAGCTTGAAGACGAGTTCGCGCTGCATGTAGGTGTTTTCATAACGGGTGATGATTGGTGTCAGGAAAGAATTGACAGCGGTTTGGACGGCTGTTGGAAGGACAACACCTTCATCTGAATCTTTGTAAGTCATGTAGAATTCGACTTGTCCGGCAGTCAAGGCGTCAGAATCTTCATTGTATGCGGAGAGGACGCCGTCTTCATCGATGTAGCGTTCATCTTCATCGTCTTCAGCACTGTAGATCGCGCTTTGCGGCTCACGGGTGTTGACAGCGAGGATGAAGTGATATCCGAATGATGACTTGACATCATCAAGGATGGTAGAGAGATCAAGACCGTCGTAGACGAGCGCATCGTAGAAGTCGAGGTATGGCAACAAGGAGTCATCATCAGCGGTTTCGAGGATGGTCAGGATATCCATTGCCCGGTCATAGAAGACGTCATCAAGCACGCTTGAACCAGTGATCAGGTTCGAGGTGTTGGTGATGGCACTTGAGATGCTTTCAAACTTGAGGTAGAAACCGAGTTGACGGTATTCGGACCAGATTTGTTCAAGGGTGTAGTCGAAGGGAGGATTGAGTGATCCGCGCATAATACGTCCGGAGCTGTTGAATTCTTCAGCAAGGGCGGTCAGACCTTCACCGAAACCGGTGTAGTCGCCGACTTTGTCGTAAACCAGTTCAATCAATTCAACGAGACCTTCTTCAACATCTTGTCTGCCAGCGGGTGTCAGACCTGATAGGTACTCTTCGGGATCGTCTGGTGAGCCATCGCCGTTTTCATCAAAGTAAACGAGGAGGTGGCTGACGGTGATGGACTTGAAGTTGTCGTGCTGCAGAGCAGCGAGATCAGCGAGTTTCTGGTAGATGGTGTAGTTGTCGTCGTTGTAGTGTGCTTCAAGGTCATCCAGGTAAAGGTTTCTCAGTTCCGGATAGACATAGAGCTGATTGATGGCATCTTCATTCGATGTGACACCGAAAGCAAGGAGCAGAAATTCTTCGCGTCCCATGCTGGCCGGGAATCCGGAGCTTGCGAACTGGTCAGCGGAGAACTGACGGATGATGTCTTCGAACTGTTCCTCATAATCTTCTAGATCATCAGCACTGACGCTGTAATCGGATTGATTCAAAAGGTATGCGTTGGATGCGAGGTCAAGCGCAAGGTTGATGCCGTATGATTTTTCAAGACGGGTATAGAAGTCACGGACTTTGATGTCAGTGCCATCGATGCTGGCGACGACATCGCCATCTTCATTCTTATCGGTTCCGTCATAATCATAAGATTGGCTGTAGAAGGCACGGACAACATTGTCATAGATGTCAAGGTCTTTGTCTTCATAGAGTTCTTGGACTTTGCTGGTGATATAGGTGCTGTTGAGCTTGTTCTCAACAAGTTCCTGATAGGCTTCGGCTTTGGCATCGGTTGCTTCCTGAGTGTCGCTGAAGATCTTTTCAAAATCATCAAAGTCCTCATCATCGACATCGTTGTCATAGTTCGGATTGTCGATCAGGATGGCATCAGCTTCGGCCGAGGAATCACCAAGTTTGTAAACGAGGTAGCGGGAAGAACCAAAGGTCTGGACACGTGAGGAGTAGGGTTTTTCAGTATCCGCATCCTCAATATCCGCATCAGCAACCAACGTGTTGTATAGGTGGCTTCTAAGGCTCGTGTTCATATCAGTCAGGTCATCATAGGTGTAGTTGGTCGAGAAGTCGGCACCACCGACGCCAACGATATCACCGGTGATAGCGTCAATTTCGATCTGGTTCGCGGTGTTCAACAGGTTGTAGATGTTGACGAACTCAGCCATCACTTGTTCGTTTGTGAGCGGGATATCACGGGGAGATCCGTCACGGGATGTGTTGATGACATACTTCTTGTAGTAATTTTCGTAGTCCTTGACACTGATCTTGTCACGGTCGGGATAGTCAAGGGTAGGATCGCCTAGTTCTGAAAGCAAGCCCAGATCTTCAAGGATGTCTTTGACATGGGGGTAATAGGCGGTTGGGGAGGTGCCATCAAGGTTGATGTAGCCAGGATCAAGCGGATCATCGATGCGGATGTCGGGGATCTTGAACCAACGACCGCGGGAGTCGGCTTTGATGCTGCCCTGATAGAGGGCGGCATTGGCTTCATTCAAGTTGATGAAGCGGATGACGAGGGCTTGGACGTCAAAACGGCCATCGTTGTTGGTGATGTAGTAATCAAGGACGTCTTCGTCGCTGATGTGGTTATCATGTTCTTCATCGACGATTTCGGTATCGAGAATGCCTTTGGCGTAATAGCGTTGGGCAACTCTGAGCTCATAGCGTTGGGTAATGGTCGGAAGGGTCTGGTAACCTTCGTAGTTGCCGGGAAGCGCGAGCAGATCATCAATGACGTCTTGAATGACGATCGTGTTGTCGAGCAAGTACAAAGAATCGGCGTACTGTTCGATGTTTCTGACGAATCGGTCAAGGTTCTCGGTGTGGAAGTCTTCGAGATTTTCAAGATCAGTGATGCCGTGGATGGCAGAGTTCACTTGTTCGTCAAGATAAGTGTTCAAATCCTCATCGCCATCTGCGAGCATCTGGCGAATGGTTGTGATTTGGTCGGCAAAGATGGTTTCATCAATCATGGTTGCCAGGATCGAAGCACCCTGGAAACGTAGTTCCTCATAAAGGTCTTTTTCGGTGATGGTGATGCTGTCTCCAAAGGTCATATAGACATCATCAGAGATGTCACCATACGGTGTTTTAGTGCTTGCGCTGCAGGCCGCGAGGGCGAGAACGCTGCCGGCGACCAGAATAACGGCGGCAAGTTTTCTCCAGATTCTTGGATGGTTCATAGTGGTTGTTCACTCCTTATAAGTGTCATGACAAGCACGTATAATATAGCATTTTTCAATACCCAATGCAACCACTTTGGGTTTATTTGATAATATCACATATTTGTTATGGTAAAATGAGAAAAGGTGATACACTTGGAAATCTACGTTCTCGCCAGCGGATCGAAAGGGAATATCACGCACATCAGACACAACGGATTTTCCTTCTTTGTTGACGCTGGCATCAGTTATCAGAAAATCAAGCACAAAATGGATGCCTATGGCCTTGAACTGACCGATGTCAAAACGGTTTTTTTGACCCATGAGCACGGCGATCATGTCATGGGCCTCAAGATGCTTATGAAACATGGTCTGATAGAGACCATCTTCATGACTAAAGGGACCTATCAGGGACTCCCTCTGCCAATCAAAGAGTTGTTGCCTTCAGATATCAGGATTGTGAGGGCGGATCATGCCTTTGACCATCAGGGGATGAGAATCACCCCATTTACGGTATCTCATGATGCCAAAGAACCGGTCGGATACGTTTTTGAGGCCGACGGGAAGAAGGTTGTCCATCTGACCGATACCGGATATGTCCATGAATCCTATCTCGAGCTGCTTTCCGATGCCAATTTGTATGTGGTTGAAGCCAACCACCATCCTCAGACGTTGATGGCCTCTTACAGGCCCTTTGCCCTGAAGAACCGGATCAAAGGGGAACGTGGACATTTGTCCAATGAGGATGCATGTTGGCTCATGAACAAAGTCATCATCAAACCAGCGGTTTGGGTTGTTGCCCATATGTCTGAGGATTGTAACTCGGTGCTTGATATCGAAGAAGCGATTGTCCAGGTCTTTGAGGACCCGACCAAGGTCGATGTCCGCTATGCCAGCCAGGAGAGTCTGCCGGTGATTATCCTGTGATCAGAATCCTATGTGTCGGAAAACTTCAAAAGTCTCTCTTTGAAAAAGCGATCGCCCATTATGAGAAGCAGATTCCGGTCCCGCTTTCCTGGGTTGAGGTCAAAGATGAGAAAGACCAGCAAGGGATCAGCGTTGAAGGAGAGCGGTTGCTATCCAGAATCAAGGAGACGGATCTTGTCATCGTGCTTGCCATTGAAGGAAAATCATTATCAAGTGAGGGTTTTTCAAAAGTCATCGATGACTGGATGAGTTATCAGCGAGGGGACCTTGTCTTCGTCATTGGTGGTTCCTATGGGCTTTCGGGTCATGTCATGGCCCGCGCTGATCTGAGTTTGTCATTTTCCAAAATGACGTTTCCTCATCAGATGATGAGACTGATCTTGATTGAACAGGTCTACCGAGGATTTCAGATCATCAAAGGACATCCTTATCATAAGTGAGGTAACCATGAAAACAATCTTTTGGGATTTCAACGGCACCCTGCTCGATGATGCCCACCTCTGTCATGACATCTTATGCGAGATGCTTGAAGAGGTTGGTCGTCCGGTGGTGTCTTAT
>JAGYLU010000027.1 GCA_018400755.1 Acholeplasmataceae bacterium | reverse complement strand
TATCATCCCAGGGTTATAGATATCACTTTATTGACTGATTGAAAGACGATGTTCATCCTGATTGTTTGGTGTTCATCTTCACGGTTTGATTCACAAAGACTCCAATTGTTCATACATCACCATAATGCCAAGAGAAATACGGCTTACTCTGTCTCAAAACCATAATCAGACATACAAATTCATATTTTTCATATATAATAGGCATATAGTTAAATCATACGAGTGACAGATCTGAATACAATTGACAAGGGGAGAGAACATGAGAAAAATACTGATGCTTTTAGGCTTCATGTTATTTGGCTTAATCCTAAGCGGATGTGAAGAAGGTGTCACTTTTGTGGTTTCATTTGAAACCAATGGTGGAAACCTCATTTCTTCGGTTCGTTTCAACGGAAAGTCTGAACTCAAACTACCAGATGATCCCATCAAAGATGGTTATCTTTTCGATGGCTGGTATCTTGACGAAGCCTTGGAAGAACCACTCAATCCAAGAGCGTTTCTCTCAACACCGGTGACAGAAGGCTTCACGCTCTATGCCAAATGGATTGTTGATGATACGCGCGAGACCTTTGATGTGACCTTCGAGACCTTAGATGGTCATGATCCAACAACGATTGCGGTATTCATGGGTGATCCTGTCGTTTCCCCTGATGTCAATCGGGACGGATACCATCTTGAGGGATGGTATTTGAGTCTGGATGAAGGTCTGACCTTTGATCAGCGATGGGATGTCACATCCGATGTTGTCACTAAAGACGTGATACTCTATGCGAACTGGATACTCAATCAATATTCAGTCACCTTCCATGACGCTTATGGCGTCATTCTTGAGACGATCATCGTCAATCATGGGGATTCAGCCGAAACGTCTCTTGAACCTTTGAAAACGGCGACATCCGAATATTCATTTGTGTTTGCTGGTTGGGATCATGATCTCTCGATCATCACATCAGATCTGGATGTTCATCCGATCTATCAAGAGATTATTCACACCTATACCGTCACCTTTGATGGTGATGGCGGCACTTTGATCTCAGGTGATGAAGTCCAAACCATTGAACACGGCTCACCCGCGACAGCACCAGTCTATGAGAAAGAAGGCTTTGACCTATCTTGGGATAGGATCTTTAATGATGTGATCACGAGTGATTTGACTGTCACAGCCAATGGACACCTCAAAACTATCTTCTTGTCTTTGAAGATTATGACGGCACGATTCTCCAGAATCGATCTATCAATATCAAGCTGATCTCTCAGGTCATGTCACATGCCGGTCACACTTGGGCGGGGACATGACTGATGGTTAAGGATGTTTTGCCAAGCACCATGCCAGCCCATGATCTCACTTACATCGCCACCTACACCCAAATCGAATTAAGTGTCAAGTTCTTTGATGATGACACTGCTCAAAGACATCGTCCTCTATGGAGAAAGTGCAACACCTCCATCGGCCCGGAAAGTTGGCTATACCTTCACTGGTTGGAGTGCGTCATTCCTGAATGTCCAATCATCGATCGATATCTATACCAGTGGACGAATCAACACCTATACCGTCACCTTTGATGGTGATGGTGGCACCATATGATCTCAGGTGATGAAGTCCAGGACCATTGACCACGGCTCACCCGCGACAGCGCAGTCTATGAAAAAGATGGCTTTGACCTTTCTTGGAATCTGATGTTTGATTCAGTCACGGTAAATCGACCATCACTGCCATTTGGACACAGGGCTATCAACTGATTTTCGAAGATTATGACGGCACGATTCTCCAGGAATCAACCTATCCTTATCAAGCTGATGCGAGAGGTCATGTCATGCCGGTCACGCCGGAGCAGTGAAGGGTAGCCTGCCTTTGATGGTTGGGATGCTCTGCCAAGCACCATGCCAGCCCATGATCTGACCTATATCGCTACTTACACCCAAATCGAATTGAGTGTCAAGTTCTTTGATGGTGACACACTGCTCAAAGAAGACATCGTCCTCTATGGAGAAAGTGCAATACCTCCATCTGACCCGGAAAAAGTTGGCTATACCTTCCACGGATTTGGAGTGCGTCATTTACGGAATGTCCAATCATCGATCGATATCTATGCCGAGTGGACGATCAACACCTATACCGTCACCTTTGATGGAGATGGCGGCACCTTGATCTCAGGTGATGAAGTCCAAACCATTGAACACGGCTCACCCGCGACAGCACCAGTCTATGAGAAAAGAAGGCTTTGACCTATCTTGGGACGTTGCTTATGATGTGATCACGAGTGATCTGACCATCACTGCCATTTTGGACACCAAGGGAGACTATCAACTGATTTTCGAAGACAGGCGGTACCCCTCTTCCAGAATCAGCCTATCCTTATCAAGCTGATGATCGACAACTCATGTCATGCCGGTCACGCGGATCGTGAAGGGTATGCCTTTGATGGTTGGGATGCTCACACTTAAACACCATGCCTGCCCATGATCTGACCTATATCGCAACCTACACCCAAATCGAATTAAGTGTCAAGTTCTATGATGGTGACACACTGCTCAAAGAAGACATCGTCCTCTATGGAGAAAGTGCAATACCTCCATCTGACCCGGAAAAAGTTGGCTATACCTTCACTGGTTGGAGTGCGTCATTCCTGAATGTCCAATCATCGATCGATATCTATGCCGAGTGGATGATCAACACCTATACCGTCACCTTTGATGGTGATGGCGGCACTTTGATCTCAGGTGATGAAGTCCGGACCATTGAACACGGCTCACCCGCGACAGCACCAGTCTATGAGAAAGAAGGCTTTGACCTATCTTGGGATAGGACCTTTAACTCTCAGTCACTGGTGATTTGATTGTGACTTTGCCATATGGGCCATCCAGGACCTACACAGTCGTCTTTGAAGATCGTGATGGAACTGTCCTTAAGAGCGAACTCATTGTCACGGAGAACCTGCAACCGCCCAGCTGATCCCGAAAAGATGGCTACACCTTCACTGGCTGGGATCAAGACTTTTCAGTTGTCATCACCAACATGACGATACTGGCAACGTATCGAGATCCAAGACCTACACTGTCACTTTTGATGGCGATGGCGGTACTCTCATCGAAGGCGTTGAGATTGACCATCGAACACGGCTCACCTGCGACAGCCCCAGTCTTTGACGAAGGCTTCCAGTCTCTCATGGGAGACCTCCTTTGACGAGATCTAGAGTGATCTCACCGTGACTGCCCTTTGGACCATCAAAACCTACACTGTCACTTTCACTGGCAATGGTGGCACTTTGATCGAAGGCGTCGAACGCAAGTCATCTCCATGGGCGACGCCACACCACCCTCATATGTCAGGGAAGGGGCGTCATTTGACGCCTGGGTGCTGACTTCCAAATGTGACAATTGATCTTTCAATCCATGCCATATGGTCGATCCTTACCATCCACTGTCATCTTTGATGGAAACGGTGGAACGTTGATGCGAATTGATGAGATCAAGTCATCCCTTACGGTGGATCCTGCGACTTACCGGTCTATACCAATGAGGGTATCACCTGACATGGGATACACCGACATCTTCTATCACCAAAGACACGCTGGATCACCGCCATTTGGACCATGGTCCATACCGTGCAGTTCCATGGAAATGGCGGGACGTTGATCAGTGGTGACGAGACTCAACTCATCCCTCATGGGGGACATGCGATTCTTCCTATTTATACGATGGATGGCTTTGCCATGCGATTTGACAGTTCTCATATGAACATCACCGAAGACACTGACATCAACGTCATCTGGCTTGAACTCTTCACTGTCACCTTTGATGGCAACGGGGGAACGCTCATCACCGGAAACCCTGTTCAACAAGTCGCTTTTGGCGAATCCGCCAATCCTCCGGTTTACACAAATGGTGACCTTGCTTTGACATGGGATCTGTCATTTGATCATGTGACTGAAGACATGACGGTGACTGCCATATGGAATGAAGGCTTCACCGTCACCTTTGATGGTAACGGTGGTATCCTCGTTTCCGGTCAGGCCATCCAAACGGTGATCTCTGGCGGTGATGCCAATCCGCCATCATTCTTCCTAGAAGGTCACAACCTCACATGGGATACCGACTTCACAAATGTGACCGAAGATCTCACCGTCCATGCCATCTGGACCATCAGGACCTATCAGGTGACCTTTGATGCAAGTGGTGGCACCCTCATCTCTGGTGAGACAACCCAAATCATCAATCATGGTGGTGCCGCTTTAGCTCCGATATTTGCCAAAGAAGGTCATACCTTCCTTGGTTGGAGCACAACCTTCGATGTCATCACGAGTCATCTTGAAGTCATTGCCATGTGGTACGCCCCGACATTCGTCGTGACCTTCATCTCTGATCAAGGCACTTTGATCAGTGGCTTTCCATCTCAAGTGGTCAAATACGGTGAGGACGCCCTAGCTCCGGTCTATGCCTATCCCGGACATACATTGAGTTGGGATGTTGACTTTACCTCTGTGACGAGTGACCTCACCGTGACAGCCATCTGGACACCTTTCTACACCGTCACCTTTGATGTAAATGGTGGAACTTTAGTCAGTGGTGATCTGATCCAGGTCATCAACCATGGTGATTCCGCCATTGCCCCAGTCTTCATCAAAACCGGCTATGATCTCTCTTTTGATCTGTCCTTTGATGAGGTGACCTCTGATCTTTTTGTCACCGCCATCTGGACCATCAAGACCTTCACTGTCACCTTCGAGATCGGCTCTGCCACTTTGATCAGTGGTGATCTCATCCAAACCGTTTCCTATGGGGCTGGCTGCCACCCCCCCTGAAGTCTCACTTGTTGGCCATACATTTGTCTCATGGTCAGAGGCCTTCGATCAAGTAACAACCGATCTCTCGATCGTAGGGATCTTCACTCAATCATTTATACGGTCGAGTTCATCATCAGTGAAGGCACCTATGTTTCTGGTGACCTGATCAAAGGGATCCCCCTACGGCGAGTCTGCAATCGCTCCGGTCTTTGAATATGGCGACATGATCTTGTCCTTTGATATCGCCTTTGACACGATCACATCGTTGTCTTGTCACCGGATCGGCTCACCCCCTTATACCGTGACTTTTGCCTTTGATGAAGGCATGCTTGTTGAAGGAGACCTCGTCCAAATCGTTGGTGAGGGCACATCGCCATCGCACCCGTCACCCGCGAAGGCTTTCATCTCGTGGGACGCGCGCTTTGACAATGTCCTAAGTGATCTTGTCATCCATGCCATTTGGACCAGGACTTATACCGTGACCTTTGATGGCAGTGGTGGGGCTGGTGAGTGATCTCATCCGAGACCATTCCTGATGGCGGCTTCGCCACATCGCTCCAGTCTTCTACAAAGCCGGTCATCTTGTCCTGGGACACCGACTTTGGTGTCGTGACCGAAGACATCGCCGTCCATGCCATCTGGACAATCATGTCATTTCAAGTCAACTTCTACACCAACGGTGGCATACTTGTGTCGGGTGAGCATGAACGGTGGATTCCAGTTACAGCGATGATGCCATCCCGCCCATCGTCTTTAAAGAAGGTCATACCTTCCTCGGTTGGGATACCGATTTCACCAATGTCAGTGGACATCTCTACATCAATGCCTTATGGGACCCATTCACCTATACGGTCACCTTTGATGGCAATGGTGGCACATTAGTTTTACGGTGACCCTGTCCAAATTAGTGATTACGGCACCGCCGCGATCGCGCCTGTTTTATGTCCAATGGTGATCTCTATCGACCTGGATGTCGCGTTTGATAATGACATGGTGACCTCACGATCACCGCCATCGGCGAGATAGACCTATGCGGTTACCTACGACCTAAATGGCGGCACTATCTCAGGTGATCTCGTCGAGACCATTCTCCACGGCGATATCCCAACCGCGCCACTAGCCGAGAACGGGGAAGGTTACCATCGATTGGTTGGGATGAATCACCTGTCAGCCCTGAAGGTTTGATCTCATCATCACCGCGATCCCGGGAGATCAACTTACACACCGTGAGCATTCAATGTTGAATGGCACCCTGATCAGGGCACACTCACCCAAACCATCCCCACGGATCATCGTTTTGGATTACCCACGTTGTCGAAAAAAAAGAAGGATTCTCTGTCTCTTCGGAATATCCCAGGTGCCATCGTCACATCGGACATGACCGTGGATGCCATCGGCACCAGGCATTTTTAGTCACCTTTGAAGCAGTGGCGGCACCCTCATTGATGGAAAGCGTCTCAATGGGTCGCTGAAGGTGGAACTGCGGTCTTGCCGACATACGTCAAAGACGGCTATGTCTATACTTTTGAAGGTGACTGTGAAAACGTCACGAGCGATCAAGTGGTCACTGTCATCACGGGAACGCGCCTTCATCTATCAAAGCATTGGTGGCGATGATGTTCGATCACCGGTATCAAATCCGATTATCATCACGACCCTTCGACCTTCCTGCCACCCTTGATGGCCTGAACGTCAAAACCATCGCCCAACACACCAATCAACCATCATCACAGCATCGGAACCATCCACTTCCCTGATTCGATCCGCGAAATCTCACCCCTCATGGTCTCGGGGACGACAAAAATCGATGCTTATGGCATCAGTCCATGAATCCCATCTATCATAGCGTTGATGGCATCATCTACAACACCTTGACGAAGACCCTGATCCTCGCCCCCAATCGAGATTAGAGGCGATCTCGGTCCTTTCGGTGTCGAAGCCATCGGTGACTATGCCTTCTTGATGGCATCAGACCTCGTATCTGTTTTGATGCCTGATGCGCTTACAGCCATTGTGGCAAAGGAGCGTTCAGAGGTGTCTCTCACTCATCTCGATCACCTTCTCTGAAACCTTGATTTCGATTGGCAACCGGGCATTCTACGGTAATACAGCCGTGACCTCACTTGACTTGCCAGAGACGCTTCAAACAATTGGTGACCAAGCCTTCCATGGCATATCAAACGTTTCTAATCTATGCTTCCAAGTTCAGTTGAAGCCATCGGTCAAGACGCCTTTTTTGGGCCTTGCCCTTGAGATGTTTGCAGTTGACGTAACCAAATCCTTATTATCAGTCGCGATCTTTGGCGTCTTATATGACAAAGACATGACGACCCTGATCGCCTATCCGGCCAGTCGGTGGGACCTTATGTCATGCCCGCATCAGTCATCAATGTACGGATGGCGCGTTCTACGGGGCATGCCTGCTTGAATCGATCGATCTTGAAGCGGGTAGTCTATTCCATAGTGACCAAGGTGTTCTCTATGATGAGACGATGACCGAACTGATCGCCGCTCCTGCCGGGAAGACTGGATCATATCAGGATCTTGGGCTCGACTCAAGTCATCCGTCCCATGGCATTCGCTTAGGTACGCCTTAAGCCGAGTTGATCTTGGAAGAACGCTTGATTCGGTTGAACATATTTGTACTTTGATATGGCCAACATCACCGTTGTCACGATCGATACCTCTTATCTCCTCTCACTTGGGTATAACGTTTCACTGTCATCGAGAGACCTTTGAGATGGGTTCCAAACCGTATGGTCCAACATTATCAAAGCATCTATCACACCTACTTCACACCATGTTTGTGGGCAATCCCACAAATCATGAAGTGACCTATACGATTGGTGATGACGCCACCCTCATCTGCGGCAGTCTCGTGCAAACCGTCCGTCACGGCCCGATGATGCCATCCCGCCGGTCGCCGAGTTGGAATTTCACCGCCTGACGTAGGACCAACCGGGCTCATTCATCCTAGAAGATGCCTTGATCGAAGCCAAATGCGGCTTTATGATCTCATCACCTTTGATCCTATGGGTGGCACTGGAGGGACACTTGAGGTTCGGGTAGCCGACGGCTATCCGATGCCTTGCCACTGCTCCGACCTATGAGAACCATATCTTGGGGATATTATACCGAACCCGGATGGACAAGGCCTCGGATTCTACGATGCCGACATGAAAGTGCGTCTCTTTGATACAGGTGAGGCCATCACCCTCTATGCCGCTTGGGCTATGGGACCCCGGGATTGACCTATGAACTCCAGACGATGAGACTTACTTCGTGAGTGGGCTGACCAGCAGCCACCGATGTCTATATCCCTGATGAGTACTTAGGCGTCTTGTGACGGGGATCATGGAAAGGCGTTCATGGGTTATGATGACCTTGTGAACCTATACATTGGCGAAAACATACGGATCATCGGTGAACGGGCTTTCTGCAAACATCAGGCTTGAACGCTCGACGTTCTATAGCGCACCTCTTGTGATTGAGGATGAGGCGTTCAAAGAGACCGCGCTTCTGGTCATCTTGAGTTGCCGAAGGCCTTGCATGGATTGGTGATGATGCCTTTGCTGACAATCTGCGGATTGACATCGGTCATTTGCCTTCAAGTCTCCTTATGGCTAGAGACCCGCGCATTCTTGAACAATACGTCTCTTGAGTCGTTTGTTGTTGATACTGAAAGCACGACATTCTCATCGGTTGATGGCGTCCTCTTTGGCGACGACACCGGTGTCTTGATCGACTATCCGGCTGGAAAAGTCGGAGATTATGTCATACCTTCTACTGTCTATCGATCGAAGACTATGCCTTCTATCGGACATCATGGGCCTGACATCAATCACACTTCCTGAGACCATTCATACAATCGGTCAATACCTTCTATGGATTTTGCCCTTGAGGCCCTTGTGATGCATCCTCAGTCGATGTGATTGGTCCATATGCCTTCGCGATGAACACCTCACTTTCAGTGTCCAACTCTACGATGGCCTAAGATCAATCAAAGGGCGCATTCGCGTCAACCCGCGCTCTTGTCGATCGACATCCCGGCAAGCGTTCAACTGATCGAAGCGTTTGTCTTCAATGGGGCTTCAAACCTTTCGACAATCAATGTCGATCTCTATAATACCCATTACCGCACCATCAACCACATCCTCTATGACAATGAAACAGTCATCCAGTGTCCTGAAGCCATGACAGGGGATATATGGATTCGGATGGTATCATTCGGAATCGGCGATGGTGCTTTCATGAATGCAAGCCATGTCCAATCAATCATGTTACCCGGATACGATTCTAGAGATCGGTGATTATGCCTTTTACAGCTTACCGGGCTCAGTTCATTTGTCATGCCCGAGAACATCATCACAATTGGTGATTTCGCCTTCTATGGCGCAAGCTCAATCCCTCCTTGGTCCTACCTGATGGCCTTGAAACGATTGGTGAATCCTCATTTTCAAACATGACCGCCCTTGAAACCATCCAGGTTCTTGGTTTTGCTTGAAACCATTCAAAGGAGTCCTTCAGAGAACAACATCAACGACTTTCGTTGTGCTTCCATCTTCCATCGATCGATTGGCGCAAATGCTTTTAGAAACAACATTGCCCTTCAATCGATCCAATGTTTGCCAAATCAGTTGATCGTGATCGGTAACGACGCTTTCAACGGTTCTTCGTCTCTTGAATCGTGGTTGTTCCAAATGGCGTCACTTGGATCGGTGAACAGGCGTTTGCCAACACCACAAATTACGATCAACCTCTATCTTCCTGATGGCATCCTCCATATCGGCGAGGGCATCCTTGAAGGTGCTGATTCATTAGAGACCTTGAGACTCCCTTTGGCAAGCAGCGGGAATCCTCAAGCCCCAGCTTACTTGGCCTATGTCTTTGGGGCGACGAGTTCGCGGAGATCCCACCTGATCCCGGAGACGCTTTCTCATGTCACCATCACCGGTGGCGTGACATCGATTCCTTATAGGGCTTTCTATGGTGCCTCACACATCACATCCGTCACGCTTCCTGAAGGACTTATGACCATTGGTATAGGGCATTCTGTAGCGCCCAGGACTTCTCTTGATCAACCTTCCTGATACCATCAGCCATATTGGCAATCAGGCCTTCATGGACACAACATCACTAGAAGAGGTGGTCTTGCCAAAAGACCTGAGTCACCGTGGCGATGATGCTTTGAACAATGGATCTTTGATATCGATTGAGATCAACGACCATGGTACCATCGCTTGGATGGATCCCTTTCATAACATGCATCCTGACTATGTCATGAGCGTCTTCGCCTGGCTCTGGCGATGCTATGGCTCGGCCCTGATTGGCTCATCTGCAGTACATCGGTGCAACATAGAAACCCATACCATCCTCTTCGATGGCAATGATGGCTGATCTATTGAGTGAGATCGAACAAGTCATCCTTCATGGCGATACCGCTTTAGCGCCTGTCTATCTCAGGAAGGCTATGTCTTCATCGGTTGGGACGTTGACATCACTTATATCACACGAGACCTCGTCACGGTTGCGATGCGGGAGTTGGAACCATTTGGCTATACAATCAATGATGATCTTTTGAGCATCAGATGCAGGCCTGAGCAGCAACTACCAACTGTCATCCTTGGTCATCCCCGAGGTCATCGATGATTACCTAGTGACAGCTATCGCGCCATATGCGTTTAGGAACCACATTGGATTGGAACACGTTGAAATCCCAGCATCGATCGCTTCGATTGGTCGTGGGATCCTTGACGGCTGCGATGAACTTGAATCATTGATCGCGCCGCTTCTTGCGTCCTATCATAAAGACACACCTAGCTATCTCGCCTACTATTTTGGGGCGATGGACTATTTGGAATATGATCTCATACCAGAGACGCTTCGCGCTTTTGCCTATGCCAATGATCAAGACATCATCAGTGCCTATGCGTTCTACGGTGCTTCCTCATTGATTGAGATCGTCTCTTCTGAGACTGTCATATCAGTTGGCAATTATGCCTTTTACGGAACGTCCGGGCTTAGAAACCTAACCATCGATCTTGTCACCCTTGAGACAATCGGCACTTTTGCCTTTGCCTTTAGTGGCGTCTATCAATCAATCAGCCTAAATGATCATGTCACGATCGGTGACTATGCCTTTGTCGCGATGCCCAGACTAGAAAGCATCGATGTATCAGTCACCCATCCGACCCATCAGTCCATTGGTGGCGCGCTCTATGACAAGAGCGGCACGGTCTTACTCACTGTTCCAGCGATGCTCACCGGCACGCACTTTGTCGTGCCCGAGGCCGTTGAGGTGATCTTTGCCCATGCATTCAGAAACAACCGGATGCTCACAGACGTGACCTTGCCGACGACGCTTGTCGAGATTGGTGCGTATGCCTTTGCCGGATGCGTTGAACTCAGGTCAATTGTCATCCCTAGTGGTGTCACAGAGATCAACGAAGCGACATTTTATGGGTGTCGGGCCTTGGTCCAAGTCATCCTGCCCGATCTGATCACAACCATTGGTACAAACGCATTCAATGGGGCCAGTACCCTTTCAAATCTCATCTTCCCTTCATCTTTGGAAACCATTGGTGATCGGGCGTTTGCAAACAACCGGGGCTTGAGAGAGTTGATCTTGCCATCCGGGCTGATCTTTATCGGGGTTGATGCCTTCAAACAAGCGAGTCAAGTCGATACCGTCAGCCTGCCAGACACCCTTCAGACAATCGGTTCCGGTGCGTTTTACGGATTGGACCTTCTCTCCTCGATCGTTCTTCCTGATGGCCTCACTGAGATCCCTTCCTATGCCTTCTATTCATGCGACATGCTGACCCACGTGACGTTGCCTCAAACCCTTGAGACAATCGGATCTTATGCGTTTGCCTACAATCCCCGTTTGCTCAATATGGATTTTCCTGAGACACTGGTGACGATTGGAAACGATGCTTTTGCTGGCAACACCTCACTCACTGCCCTTGTCTTCGGTCAGAATCTCGTCTCGATTGGCATCAATGCCTTCAAAGACTTGACAAATCTTCAAAGTATCACGTTTGGTCCATCACTAGAAACCATCGGCAGATCCGCCTTCGAAAATGCCAAGGTTCTCACTGCCCTTGACTTCCCTGACAGTCTCATGACCATCTCTGATGACGCCTTCAAACATGCCTCATCCCTTGAGACAATCAACCTAGGCAGTGGTCTTGTCACACTTGGCAAAGATGCTTTCTTTGGTGCTGATCTTCTGACCACCCTTCACTTGCCCGCCTCCCTCAAGACGATCGGAGAAGGTGCGTTCCATCATTGTCCGAACCTTGAGACCCTCACGATCGATCCTTTGAACACATCCTTTGGCATCAGTGATGGCATGCTCTTCAATGCCACGTTCACAAGGCTGATCTTGAGTCCGATGGGCAATACCGGGGCTGTCATCATCCCCGAAACCGTCCAGACCATCGATCCAGGCGCCTTCTATGCCAACATCCACGTGACATCGGTGAGCCTACCCTCGACCCTGTTATCGATTGAGCCTTATACGTTCTATGGGATGACCTCCATGACGTCCTTTGTCCTTCCAGATGGCCTTGAGACCATCGGTGAATACGCCTTCTACGGCAACACCGCAGTGACATCAATCGTGGTTCCGGCATCGGTTCAAACGATCGGTCGGTATGCATTCGCCATGAACACGGCGATGACCACCTTTGAGATCATGAATCCTGAGGTCGTGGTTTCGACCCACATTCTCTTTGAAAACACCGCAACCCAGACCATCAAGGTGCCGCTTAGAGCCACCTATGATGAAGAGACTAACAGTTATCTGAGATATTACTTTGGCGGTAGCGCTTATTATGCCGGTGGCGTGATTCCCATCTCCTTGAAGACCGTCTATGTCATAGAAGGCAGCGACGCCATCGCCAAATATGCCTTCTTCAATGCTGGACATATCCAAAAGGTCATCTTGCCAGAAAGCGTCCGATCGATTGGTGCGAGTGCCTTTAATGGCTGTGGTCTCCTAGAAGAAGTCATCTTCCCCGAAGCCCTTGAAACGATTGATGATTGGGCGTTTGTCGGATGTGGCAGTCTTCTTGAGGTCGTGCTTCATGAAGCCATCATATCGATTGGCTTCGAGGCCTTCAGAAACTGTGGATCACTTAAAACATTTGTGCTTGATGCCATGGTCCCACCTGCCATCAGCATCGATGCGTTTGATGATGTCCATCCGGACTTTGAGATCTGGGTGACCGATGATTGTCGGTCTCTATCGGTTTATCCCTACGGGGGATGGACGGCTTTATGCGAGGAGCGATCGTTGCCAATCCGACCATCCATAGGGTCATCTTCGATCCGACGGGCGGCTTTGTTGTCGAGGGCGAGGAAATCCAACTCATCATCCACGGTGGAGCCCCGATCGCGCCCATATTTGAACATTACTGGCTACCGGTTTGAATACTGGGATATCACCTTTGACAGGATCTTGGAAACAACGATCGTCAAAGCGATGCGGAATCCTTATGATCCGTTTATCACATACGATTTCAAACGGTGAGGTCACGATCACCGATATCGATCAGGAGTTCCAGGACCGGGTTACGATCGTTGGAGATAATCGAAGGATATCCGGTCACCGCAATCGGAGATGACGCCTTCGCCGATGCATTTGACCCTCAAAATCATCACCATTCCCTCGATTCCATCGATTGGGGCCAATCATTACTTGGCTCAAGCCTCTCTTGAAGAGATGACCATTCCCTTGATCGACTTCTACAACGTCAACGCAGACAGCTATCTCGCCTATTACTTCGGAAACAGGGACAATGTGCTGAAAGCCTCAGGAAAGTGACCGTGAACGACGGACTCATCACGCTTGCCGCAACGCCTTCTATCAGTTACGCATGATTGAGGAGATTGTGTTGCCAAGTAATCTTGAAACCATCTCCAGCGGATGGAGGCATTCGCGAACACGCTCGGCCTCATCTCAATCAATATTCCTGAAACCGTGACGGCGATTGGTGATTCAGCATTCAATGGGTGTCAATCCTTGCCTTCAATCATCCTTCCAGGACGGTCTTTTATCCCTAGGGCATAGCGCGTTCCGTGATAACAAAAGTCTCCTTAGGGATCACCTTACCAGGGGCATCACCGCAATTGGAAACCATACCTTCTATGGCAACACCGAGATGACCGAGATTGTCTTCTCAACTGGACTGACATCAATCGGCAGTTACGCCTTCTATAACTGTGGCTTTGTCGAGCTTGTCATTCCTGAAACCGTGACCCATATCGAGGTGACAACGCCTTCCACTGGTGTTCAAACCTGACAAGCATTATCCTTCCCACAGGATTGACAACCATCAACAACGGCACCTTCGAATGCGAGGAGCCTGACGGATATCGATATTCCGGCTGGTGTCGAAAGCATTGGTGCGGCTGCGTTTCCCGGGGCATATGCGCTTGCTGAGATACACGCTTCCGGAAAACCTGATGACACTCTCAAACCAAGCTTTCATGAATGCGACATCGCTCACCGCGATCGTGATTGCATCATCGATCACGGTCTAGCAACGGACTTGTTCAATGGCGCAATCGCCCTTTCAAGCGTCCCGGCTACCACAGTGGATAAAGCGATCAGTCACGTGTCTTCCAAGGACTGTGTCTCCACTCCAATCGATCGTCATTCCCGATACCGTCACAACCATCTTGCATGATACCTTCGCGGGCTGTACGGCGTTATCCTCCATAACACTTTCTTCAAACTCTCTGCAAATCGGTTGGTATTCGAGACTTTCCAAGGAACGCCATCGCTTTCCGCCATCACCCTACCAGAACCAGCCTGATCTCGATTGGTGAGCGAACGCTGATGGATCCGCCCTGGAAACACTTGAAATCGGACGCCATATGACATTGATTGGAACCTCCGGCGTTTCAAAACAACCCAAATCTTCATACCCTCTGGTTCAATGGCGATACCCCAGCGGTCTAGGGACACGATGTGGCACGCCGGATGTTCGGATGACCTGACGATCTTCGTCTTGAACCGGGCCTATCCTGACTACATCAGTGATTTGTCTTGGCAACCCTACCTCGATGCGATCGAGGCCAATCAAAAAGCACCTACGATGTGTCTTCGATGGCAATGGTGGTACTGATCCTTGGTGATGAGATCTGAGACCATCACCTACGGAGAAAAGCGCGATCGCGCCGACCTATCATAAGATGATCACGTCCTAAGCGGCTATGATGTCTCCTTTGACTTTGTCTAAGCGATCTCTATGTGACTGTACTGGCGAAATGTCATGCAGTTTGAATACGTGATTGAAAACGATCAATTGACATCACCGGTTTGAAGGATGACTTTGCTGAAGCGGTGCTAGAAGTACCACTTATGATCAGCAGTCTTCCCGGTGGTCGCGATCAGTGATGGTGCGTTTTCAAACAAGCTCTTCTTGGAAGAGATCCTGATTCCTGATATTCCTAGTATCGGTACGGGTATTCTTTCAGGCGCGTCAGAGCATCCGTCATATGTCTGTCCATCTCAAACCGGTCTATGATCCAAGTACCGCGAGTTATCTCCGATACTTCTTTGGCGGTACCGCCTACAATGAGGACCGCCACGTGCCTTCAAGTCTTCAAAGTGTTGCGATTACGGAGAGTGTGACCACGCTTGGTGATTACGCCTTCATGGCATCACCTCCCTTGAAGATGTCTTCATCCCTGACTCGGTCTCATCGATTGGTGTTCATGTCTGACCGGATGCGAGTGGAGTCAATATGCAGGTGCCCCTCTATGAACCTTATGTCGCCAATACCCCCGACCTATGTCAGGTATTACTTCGGTGGCACGCAATACAACTATGGCGCAATTTCCAATAGCCTTCGTATTGAGATCACCAATCAGCTCACCGCACTCCCATCCTATGCGTTCTACCTCTTCTACTACATCACTGAAGTGATCCTTCCGGAAAGCGTTTCAAGCATCGGTTATGCGGCTTTCCAAGGCAACCGCCAGCTAGAGACATTCAGTCTTCCATCCAACGTGACCACGATTGGCACCCATGCCTTCAGAGAGTGTTACAAACTGCCCTCGCTTGTCTTCCCGGAAGGCTTGACAACAATTGGAAGCAGTGCATTCTTTGATTGCCGGAGCATGCTTGAGGTCCATCTGCCCTCAACCCTCATCTCCATCGGTGATGGGGCCTTCAAGAGTTGCACAGGTGTCACGGACTTCACAATGGCCTATGGTCTTCAATCAATTGGAAAAGATGCGCTTCAAAGCATGACAAGTGTCACCTCGATCCATCTGCCTGGAAGCGTCCAGACGCTAGGGGATACCGTTTTCTCAGGGATGACGGCCCTTTCAAGCCTGACGGTGGATGCTGATAGTGAGTATTTCAAGGCGATGGATGGCATCCTCTATGACGATGCCGTTGAAACACTCATTCGGGCGGTCCCCTCTTTAAGTGGAACCGTGACCCTACCGGAAACCATTACAACCATCGTCTTCGCCGCCTTCTCTTGGTGTGACAACATCAGTGAACTGATCTTGCCAGGAAGGCCTTGTTACCATCGGCACATCAGCCTTCTACAAGATGACCGCTCTGGCCGCGGTGAACATACCATCAACCGTCCAGACGATTGGCAGTTACGCCTTTTATGAGAACACATCGTTGACCTCCGTTGTCATTCCCGAAGGGGTCAGTATCATCAACACGTATACGTTCTTTGGAAACACCAGTCTCACTCATGTCGTTCTCCCTTCAACCTTGACCGTGATCAACGGTGCTGCCTTCGATGGTTGTGCGGCTTTGACATCTATCGTGATCCCGGAATCGGTCCATACCATCAAGAACCTGGCCTTCAGGGGATGTGGACTCACTTCAATCACCCTTCCAGCCGGACTCTCATTGATCGATGTCGGTGTTTTCCAAAACTGCGAGAGCCTGACCTCGATTGTCATACCGGATGGCGTCACCGCCATCAGCAATGATGCCTTCAGAGGCACAACCACCCTCGCTTCTGTCTCCATCCCTCTTTCCGTCACCACGATCGGCACCTATGCTTTCAACGGTTCTGGACTCTACACGGTTGATCTCTCGGAAGCCGTCACCAGCATCGGCCATCTCGCCTTCTATCGCTGCCACAACTTGACTTCGATCAATGTCCATCCTGATAACTCAGTCTACCAATCACTTGATGGCATCCTCTACAACAAGGCCATGACCGAACTCTTGATCGGACCGACAGGTAAGGCAGGTGTGGTGGTGATTCCAGAAGGTGTCACCATCATCAAATCCTACGCCTTTGCCTGGAATGACGTGATCGAGGCGGTCCATTTCCCGGATTCACTGATCTCAATCGAGAGTTATGGCTTCTACATGGCCGCCTCACTATCCATGATTGACTTTGGAAACGGCTTGGAGACGATTGGCAATCTCGCCTTCTCCGACAACACGTCTTTGACAACCCTTGTCTTTCCAGACAGTCTGATCCAGATCGGTGATTGGGCCTTCCAAAAGAACCCCGCGCTCGCCAATGTCACCTTCAACCAAGGCCTGACCATCATTGGCCGCTATGCCTTCTACAAGAGTTCAGGACTCTCACATATCACGATTCCTGATTCGGTGACCTTGATTGATGCCTATTCTTTCCAATATTGTGGTCTCTCGTCTTTGACCATGATCAGTTCAACCCCACCAACCTTGGGCACGAATGCACTCCACAGTTTCGCGGTTGGGTTCATCATCTATGTCCCCGGAGAATCGCTTGTCCTATATCAGAGCACCGGCAGGTGGACTGGATACGCGAGTCGGATGCAAGGGTATTGAGAGCATCCACGGTCCAGAGACTGATGTTCATGTGAGGAAGAGATCGATCAGTCTCTTTGACACGTTAAACGCGATCGTCAAAAAAAACAGCATCATGACCAAACATGACCATCCCAACTCGAATCGGTGTTGGGATGTGTCTTTGTGAGGACTTGTTTGAGGCTATTCATTCCTAACAAATATATGACAAAATGAATAACCTCTTTATTCTGCTTCCTATAACCTGTATAATGTGTATACATCGTGCATAAACATAAGCGATAGACAGAGCTTAATGCCAAGAACGGATGTGAAGTCATGTGTGTCATCAATGAAGCCGTCGCCCTCGCTTTGTCAATCGCCATTCTTTTATTCATCTTGGATAGCGGTCTTCATATCTCAATCCAACGTCGTGCATTTATTGCAGCGAACATCGCGGTGATCATCGCCAGTACTTTTTCAATCATCACTCTACTGATCACCACTTTCATGCCATCACTTGATCTCATCGTTTTCAAATGGTTGTTGGCAGGCCATAGCATCTGGGTCAATCTGATCGCCTATACTTTTGCCAGTTACGCCCTCTCAGTATTGATCAGTAACGAAGTCGTCTATCAACGTCATAAACGGATCGCTTTCATCCTTTTTCTGATGACAATCCCTTTGATCATCACCTTGGCCATGACAACAGACAAGTTGACCATCCCTGTTCCAAAAGGCAGACCCTTGCCCTATCTGACCATCACCCCAGTGATTGTCTTCTTCTATGTCCTATGGATTCTTATCATCGCCATGACTTACAAGTCACAGGCGTTAAAACAATATTTCGGTGTCATATTCTCGATGGTCGTGCTCTCTTCGACTGTGATTATCATCCAGCTTCACCTTCCCAACCTGATGCTCAACAGCATCACGGCCGCCTTCATCCTTGTCGTCGCGAGTCTCTACCTGCAAAACAAAAAGACCCTTTTGGATGATGGCCTTGACATCCAGAACCGAACCGCTTTCAACAAGGACATCAAACGGATCAAGGCCACAAACCAAGACATCCTATACTTGGTCTCGGTCATTGACTACACGACCTTCCATGACACCAAGGACAGCAAGTTTGCTCTTGATGTCATGGTTGAAGATTACCAATCAGCTTGCCCGGGTCTTTGGACGTGGCGCTACGTATCGCTATCAAAGCGACACACATGGCCATTCATCTGGATCAGCGAACCATCAAGGGTTCAATGCCTGTCAAAGAACAACTGCGAGACCTCTTCAATCAGACATTCGTCGTTGACCAAAGTGATCTTCTGATCAACACCTCCATCCTTTGTTACCAAGGGGATCTGATGCTTGGGGTGGATCCAACGTCCGTGATTGATTATGCCCTATCGACCTTTGTCAAGAGCGACAGTTCAACCATGCTTGATGTGACACCAATGACCATCCAAGACCACCAAAGAGAAAAAGCGATCACAAAGACCCTTCATGAGAAGCTCATGACGGGTGGTATCGATGTCCTTTTCCAACCCATCTATGACACCTCTTCAAAAACATTCAAGAAAGCGGAAGCGCTCGCTCGCCTCTATGATCCCATCTACGGTCCGATCTCACCTCTTGAGTTCATCCCGATCGCCGAACGGGCATCACTGATCAACCTTTTAAGTTATTCAGTCATCAAAACCTCTTTGGAAACCCTTAGATGCCTTGAAGAACATGCATCGACGATTGAAACCATCAGCATCAACATCTCCGGCACCCAAGTCGGTGATATCTCGTTTCCTGAGCATGTGGTCGATCTCATCAACATGCATGGCAATGACCCTGGATCACTGTCATTTGAACTGACAGAGACGGTGATGGTCTCTCATATGCAATCCTTGAAGGATTTCGCGAGCGCGTTCAAAGCCGCTGGCATCACCTTGACGCTTGATGACTTCGGAACCGGTGTCTCAAACATCGAAAGTGTCTTGTCTGGTCTTTTTGAAACCATCAAGTTTGATGGCAACATCTTCCATGACCTGACCAGAAACAGAACCGGCTCAAGTGCCATCAGACATCTGATCGCACTCTTTAAGTCATTAGGTATCAGAACCACCATCGAAGGGATTGAGACCAAAGAACAAAAGGATTCGGCCATTGGCGCTGGTGCCGATGAACTCCAGGGGTATTTCCTCGCAATGCCAATGACCAAAGAAGACCTGCTTGCCCTTATGATGCCTGCCTCACCAGATGATTCGAAAGACGAACTCTAGCTGACCAGAACATTCAGATGACACTTTGTCAATGCATCATCTTTCCTTGACCAATCATGATATCCTATAGATAGCCTTCCTAAAGACCCATCTAGAAAGGGACGTGATCACATGTGCATGATCAATGAGGCAGTCGCCCTCGCCTTCGCAGTGGCCATCCTTGTCTTTGTCCTTGACTCAGGCCTACAGGTCTCTGTTCAAAGAAAAGCATTTATCACCGCGAACCTCGCGGTGATCATCAGCAGTCTCATCTCCATCATGATCATCACCATCGGCGGTATTTTCAACCCCCTAGAGATCTTTCCAACAAGAATTCTGGTGGCTTTGATCAATATCTCCGGGGTTTTGGTCGCGGTCACATTTGTCCACTATGCCTTTTCGATCCTGATTGACAATGACATCAGATACCTGAGGTTCAAACGACTCTCATGGAGTTTGTTTGCTTTTGTCTCGCTCCTGATTGTCTATATCTCAATGACCTCATCCTCGATTGATTATCAGACCTTGGGTGAGAGACCCGATCCCTACATCACCATCGCGCCGATCACTGTGTTCCTATATGTCTTGTGGATTATCGTGATCGCCGCCTTGAACAGAAGTCAGGCCGTCATCAGATTCTTCAACATCATTCTTGGCATGGCCATCGTCGGTGTCATTTCCATCTGGGTTCAGGTCATGATGCCAGAAGTGATGCTCAACAGCATCACCGCCGCCTTCATCCTGATGATTTCTAGTCTCTATCTGCAAAACAAGAAAGCCCTCTTGGATGACACCCTAGAGATTCAGAACCGGACAGCCTTTCATAATGATGTCGCCTTCAAGAAAAATCATCCGAAAGATGATGTTCTGATCATGATTGAACTTTGTGATGTCCGGTCATATCTTGACACCCATGGGGCGGTGTTTGCTCAAACCATGATTGAAACGGTCGTCAATCAGCTGATTCAAATCTATGGCAGAAACACCCTATACAAATACAGCACCGATACGTTCGCCCTTCACTTTCAGCACCGTCAGGGCATCTTAATCAAAGATGCCGAGGTCACCTTGAAGGACCTCTTTCAAACGCCGTTCGAAATCGATGGGACTGAAGTCTCTTTGTCCGCCAAGATCTATACCTTCACTCTTGCCATGATCCAAGATGATGATCTGATTGCGGTGATCGAATATGCCAAAGCCACCCATCATGGCCTCCATCATCCGAACCTCTTGACCATTGATGAGGCCTTCATGCGTCTATATCACCGAGAGAAAGCGATCGCCAAAACGATCGCTTTGACACTCAGCCAAGGTGAGATTGATGTGGTCTATCAACCCATCTATGACATCAAGACGAAGACCTACACCCGGATGGAAGCTCTTGCCCGTCTCCATGACCCTATCTATGGAAAGATTGCACCGCAGGAATTCATCCAGATTGCTGAGCGTTCATCTTTGATCAATGATCTTGGGGCTTCGGTCATCAGAACGTCAATTGCGACCATGGCGTCTCTCCTCAAAGAAGGATCCTCAATCACAAATGTGTCCGTCAATCTCTCAGCCATTGAGGTTGCTGACATGCGGTTGGTTCAAACCGTCCTTGATGCCCTAAATTCGGCCTCGCTTGATCCAAGATGCTTGAGTTTCGAGGTGACAGAGACCGTGTTTGTCAAGAACAACAATGATCTTCAAAGACTCTCAAAAGACTTCAAAAGACATCATATCAATATGATTCTTGATGACTTCGGTACCGGATTTGCCAATATCGAAGCCGTCTTCTCGGGGATTTTTGAGACCGTGAAATTTGATGGCACCCTCTTCCGCAAGATGCTTGAAGACCAAAAAGGACCGGATGTCATTTCCCATATGATCGGTTTGTTCCATTCGCTTGGGATCAAAGCGACCATCGAAGGCATCGAGACAAACAACCAAAAGCTAGAAGCGATTGGTGCCAGTGCCGATGAGCTGCAAGGATTCTTCCTGAAGCGGCCCATGACCAAAGAAGACCTGGTCCAGTTTGTCTCCAAACACTAAACAACCATCCATAGTCCAATGACTATAGGGAAGCCAGCATTCATCTGCTGGCTTCCCTGTTCATTCTTGCACGTTCTGATCAATCGCATCTTCAATGCATCTTGTCGTCAATCATGTGCACCTTACCTCGAGATCGGTTGTTTTCTCGCCCATTCTCATTTATGATTGAGGCGTCTTTGAAAGACATATCTGACTAGGAGGTCAATCACATGAAAAAAAGCATACTCATCACATCACTGATTGTTGTAACGATCATCGGAAGCGCGTTGTTCCTAAGAATGTCAAATCCGGTCTATGCCCTATCATCTGTGACATCATCTTCAATCGATGCCATGGAAGCCCAAAGCACAGAGACCAACGTTTCCCTTGACATGATCGAGACGGTTCTGCTCTCTGATGAAGACACACCCGCACCTGAAACGGATGAGACCCTAAGGTCAAAAGTCCTAAACGCAAGAGCGCTTTACCGCGACATGATCCGTCTTCACCTTGACAACATGGATCTCTTTGACACGTTGCGGGAAGAAGGGAAAACCTTGAGAGACACCGCAAAATCGTTTAGGGATGGTGGATTCACCCTCTCTGATGAAGACAAAGCGTCTGCCCGCGAAATCGCTGGCACATTAAGAGGCGAACGTCAGGCCCTTAGAGACATCCATGGTGATGCCAAGGAGATCCTAGAAGGCTTAAGAGGCCAGGTCACCCTTGAAAACATTGATACCGTGATCAGTGCCTTAGAAGAGGTCATCAGCATCCTAGAGACGAGACATGAGCATTTCACCAATGTCTTGGAAGGATTCAGTGAGGCTCAAGCACTTCTTGATGCTGCCATGGTCTGAACAAGTATTGATTGGCATGAGGCAGGGGATCAAATCCCTGCCTTTTTCTTCGATTCATGGAACCATCATATGGCTTGACTTTGGGAATGCTCAAAAGCGATCAATCTATATGATGACCTGACTGATCATGTCATGAAACACCCTATCCAGTTCTATGAGTGACATCTCAATCTGATGGGTATCAAGATCTCTGATGGACAGTTTCCCAATAATGGTCTTTGATAACAAGGGCCTCATCAATCTTTTGTTGTTGGCTCACGAGTGAGACCATTCTTTGAAACAGTTCTCTTTTCTGGTGCAGCATCATCACATATGACCTCATCCACGACTTTTCGAATCGATGATAACCGATTCCCTTTATAGTACGCAGAATATCTGATGAGTGCTTCTTTTTCCAGTGTCAATGACTCAAAAATCTTTCTTAATGCAAAGATCTGATGGTCATGACCATCATCGCTCATATGAGTGTTTCGGATCAGTTCAAGAAACTCATGGTACATGTGATTGGTCTCATCGATGGTGAATTTCGGAGAGGACACAATCACTTTCCCACCAAACTCTTTCTTCGAACGAGTTTGTTTTGAAACGATATTACTGATAACTTCATAGTATTCCGATACTTGCGATGTCAGCCTGTATTTGTATAGCAAGTATGCGCCAACTCGTATTCCTTGATATTGGTACAAGTATTTCTTGTAGACAATATCTTCAAGAGACGGTTTCAGATGAGCAAACCTTGGATCTGGACTTGAAAGATAGTAGATTCCATTCTCCAAACGCCTGATTAACCCAAATGAAACCATATAGGATATGATTTGATTGCATGTATGATGATTATCATAAGGTAGCATGCGTTCGATCTCATCTTTGCGGATTGGTTCAAGCACCTTGAATCCATCCATTAATTTTAGTGTCAACATCTTACCACCTTTTTACATGCAATATTTTT
>JAGYLU010000026.1 GCA_018400755.1 Acholeplasmataceae bacterium | reverse complement strand
TAGCATGAATGTGCTTCCTGTGATACTTAGACTTAAACCATTCAATGTTTGTCCAGATAATGCAAGTTGGGTCTGCAAGGTGCCGAGTTCAAGATCCATTAGGCTAAGTTCGCCACCAAACTCTTCAGTTGTTCCTTTAACCGTCGAGACATAGGAGGACAAGTCTTCTAAAACGATTGTAGAAGTAATAATTCCAGCACTTGATACGAGGAGTGCAAGCTCTTCTGCGAACGCTCCAGCAAACATCCTAACGGCATCAGCATTCCGGAAGGTCATCTCAGTGACAAACGAGAAGCTTTCTGGGAACGCATCTGGTTCGATTGTTCTTACCGACTTGGGTATGATCAATGTTGTGATGTTTGTGAGGGTCATTTGATCAAATGTGAATCTTGGAATATTGGTGATACCGCCATTGAAGTGAACGTTTCCAATGGCTGAACCAACTGATGCTGTTGTTGACCATTGGTCATTGCTGACATAAAGGGTCGTCGCAGGATCATAATAGGTCATCAGGTCATCAAGCAGAGTAAGTTGTGTCGATCCGGCTCCAAAGAGTCCTTGGAACCATCCAACCAAACCATCACCATCGACATATGATTCCAATTCACCATAAGCCGCACCGATATCAGCGACAGTCGCCAATGTGTTACTGATGATATTCACGGCATATGCCAGTGGTGTGCCTTCGGTAGTCAGAAGGTACGTGCCAAGTCCGAAGAGTTCTTCAGGACTGCTCTTGTATGGTTCAGCTGAGAAATCAATCTCAACTGGATCTGATAAGAGTTTGGTGACTGGGAGACTCAGTTCAGAGAACTCAGGCATTTCCTCAATCTCTTCATATTTGGCAACAATGACTTCTTCAGTGCTTTGAATGAAGAAGAAGCCAGCATCACTTGATTCAGGGGTGAAATCGAATTCACCACCGTGATACTCCTCAATCAGATCCCTGACATCATTGGCATTGAATGAATCATCAGGGTTCAAGATCAAGTGGTTTTGAACGATGGTTGTCATGGATTTAGCAACCTGGGTGTCATTGCTGAGTCTGGCATTGTCAATGTAACTTGAGAATCCGACAATCGAGACAGCTGCGAGAATCGCGACGATTGCGATGACGACAATAAGTTCTACAAGTGTGAAGCCTTTCTTTCCATTAAAACGATTTAACACAAATTGTTCCCCTTTCTATGTCTTGCTTATGCATCTTAATGCAGTGTTTCATCACATAAAGTTGTTGAATATGATCCCTCCTTTGATGCGTCAAGGCAGATGACGTGATGATGTGGTTGATGATGCCATGCAATGACGTCAGGCTGTTTGTGATGTTCCTATATTACTCTCTCAAAAGAGTGAATACAATGTGAATATTCAATGCGTTTAGTCAATCGACGAGATGTTCAATGATGAAGGATTATATATAAGTCTATGGTAGAATAAGAAATATATAAGAAATATAAGCGTCCGATGTTCTGAATCAATGGACACTATTGAAACATAAGTGATTGAATTGGTGTATGAGTGGAAATGTAAGCAGTTCATTCACGAATAAATAACAAAGGAATCCTATGAACGGAATAACTGTCGGAGAGAAGATCAAACAACTCAGAACCAGAAAAGGATTGCTCCAATCCGATCTCGCGGATCACTTGAGTGTGACCAATGGCGCGATCTCGAACTGGGAGACAAATCGGCGATTGCCTTCAATTGAGGAATTGAAGAAAATCTGTCTGTTTTTTGATGTGCCTTTGGACTACTTTGCTGAGTCACCAAACTTTGAGTTCTCGGAAGAACATGTCCAGTATCATCGCTCACCTAAGATGGCGTCTGTGACGATCAGACATCTAGGACCATGTTGTGAGGACTGCACATACTTGATTGGTGCGGCATTGATGCTTTTCTTGGAGTGGCATGTTTTCAGGGCAGGTTCAAATCTTCCTGTGGTTCTTCGGATTGTATTCGATTCTGGTCCATTTGATTTCCACATTGATCCGAAGAGAAGGCAACCGTCAATCGTTGATTGAGACCGTGACCTATCCTGAAGGGGCTCACAGTATTGGTCTATCGTCATCAAAGAGATGTTGAGCAGTTGACCAAAGAGAAGTCAGGGTATTCGAAGATGATGATCAATACAATCATCTTGGAGATCTTGTTTCGATGACTGTTCTGACTCCTTTCCTATGGTCAAGTCTTTCTACTTGGGCATCATCTTGATGATCTTCATGACGCTAGGCATGTTTGCTTTCGACATCACCGTCTTTTCACTTTCAAAAATGGCTTCTTGATGAACAAGGAGATTGCCTTCGATGATTTCAAGCAAGGCTATCGCTATCCTACGTTCATGATTTCTGTGATCATGAGTTTGTCTATCTTGCTCCTGATGTTCTCATTCCTCCTCTTTGACGGAGGATATCAGCGCTCTTCCTTTTATCGGTTTCTAGACTGTTAGCAGTCTCAGGACACTTTGCGATCAACCTAGTCATCTATATCCGTTTCAAGATCGCGATTCGAGACTATGATCTTTGTAGCATCGATGGCAGTGGCCGATTGACTATCCTATCCAAAGAACACGTTTGAGACCTACATGATAGAAATGAAACTGATCGATTTGTGATCCCTTTGTCCCAAAGACAAAGGGATTTCTTTCATAGATTGAATACCAAAAAAAGCACGTGATAGGGTCACGTGCTTGAATGGTTTCATTGTCAATTTGATCAGTCGTATGTGAGAACACCTTCAGCGTATCCAATCAGGCCTTCATTGCTGAAGATATACAAGAAGTACTTCGCCCCAATTCTTACGACTCGGTATTCTGTCACGGTGGCGCGAATGGAAAGCCTTGAGAAGTCGACCTTGAATGTCCCATAGTCATCAACTGAGAAATCAATTGAGTCACTGTAATCAGTCAAGGCATCCAAGGTGATCTCAACAAAGTCACCATGAAGGATATCAACACCGTTTTCCACGGCCCCTTCAAGAAGTTGAACCGTTGATGGTGAGGTGATGATGATCCTCTCCAGGGTGTCAGAAAGGGCTTTGGTCAAGGCGTTTTTCTCAATCGTTCTGACACTGATGGGCAGTGTCAGATCCGTCATCTTGGTCACTAAGCCAAGATCATAAGCAGGATGTTACCGATGCCGTTGGCGAATAGGATCCTTTTGATATTTGATCCCGCAGTTGCGGTTGTTGACCAGTAAGTGTTGTTGGCATAAAGGGTTTTTGATGGATCATAAGCTTTGGCAAGGTCTTTTAGCAGGGGAATCTCATCTTGATTACCGTGGATCAGATGTTTGAATGTTTTGTTCAATTCCCTATTGAGTCTTTGATATGTCTCTGATGGGAATGGTGTTTCTGGCAGTATTCTGATGGCATTGACGGTTTCTGCTACAAGCGATCCACTGGTGGACAAGAGAACCAAACCATCTTTGAAGAGTTCTTCAGGAGAACTGAAGTGACGTTCTTCCGCAGGGTCATCTGAGAGCAGGTGTGCCTGATCCAATCCAAGATCGATCACGATCTGATCAATTTCTGAAAACTTTGAGGCAATGATCTTATTCTGACTTCTGATATAGAAGAACCCGGCATTTGAAGTCTTTGGCTCAAAATCATAGGTTTGGCCGCTATGATACATGATGAACTTCCTGATGTCATAGGCACTATAGTACTCATTTTCCAGAGGATTGTGATCAAAGTGACGATCGTTCAGGGTCTCTGCCATCAAAAGGTCTTCTTCAAAGTGAACTGAATCAAGATATCTGGTCAATGCAACGGTTGAGACCAAAGCCAATGACGCAGTGACAGTAAACCATAAGAGCACTTGAATCAACGCATATCCCTTGATGGGTTTTGATGTCTTTGGATCCAAAAGGCATTCAACTCCGATCGCTTATATGTCCATGTTTTTGATATATCAAGTATATACGTTTCTCGATTATTTATCAAGTATGTCTCTTTGACACTGTATGACAGTACCTAGAAATATTTTTAACTAATCATAATAAGAAGAGACATCAAATTGCATCGAAAACTCTCCAGCTCTGGATTTCAAAGACGTTCAATCTTTACAACTAAGAACAGAAAGCAACCCTCCCGCTTCATGTTTCGATTATAGTCGATTCATTCATTACATTCCGTTGTATTTAGACTATAGTCGAAATAGGGGTGATGTCGATGATCGAGAGAACCATTTATTTCGAACAATTGAATGGCTACAGAGACAAGCCTTTCATCAAAGAATTGATCAGTTTCTGTTCATGGTTTTGGACCACAGGTACGCCTCGACGTGCGTTCTCTTAAACTAGACCCATACCCCATCATGATCAATCTCTAGGACTTTGAGTTTGATTTTGTCTTTACCTAAAAAGATATAAGGATTCTTGGCTTTTAAGTCGATGTCCGAATGATTGACCGTAAGAACAGATAACAAGCAGAACTGTACCCTATAAAACGGACACTTTGAAAGAAAGCTTACGTTTGATATGGGACAGTTCAAATAAAGGTATGCTTTTGTCATCAAGACGCTGCAATAACACATCCCACGATTGAAATCACTGGAATTTTTCCATTTTATTGTACCTAGTGGTAGAATCGACATGCATTGACTCGTGTATGCCTGAAGTAGGAATGCTTGACTGATCGGTTTTTTGGGGGGGCAGGCAGGTCACAAGATTCCTTATTGCGAAACAAAAATGAACCGATCCTTATGAGGAGGGGAATCAATGAAACAAGTGCTCAGATGTGTCGTCACCATCATGCTGATCACATCACTTTGTATGATGAGTTTTTGTGACAAGGTGATCAAATTGGATGTTCTGAGGATTGCCATCGATGAGGACAGTGTGATGGAGTCCTATGCTTATGGGACATTTGACATATCGACGGTGAAGCTTGATGTCACGTATCGTGACGGCAGCACCACAAGTCTTCACATCAACTGCTCGATGGTCGCGGATACGGACATCGCCAATCTGAAATCCCAAGGCACGCACATTGTGACTGTCACCTACGAAGGACGCGTTGTCACGTTCACGGTCGTGATCGATCCCCCTCTGTCCGAGACACTGAGTCTGATCCATCAGCTCGGCGTCGAGGCCGGCGTGATCGATTTGACCTATGAGGAGTGGCTGGAGTCGATCCGTGGGGAAGACGGGAGAGAAATCGTGCTTCAGGTATCGTCAGGTTTCATCCAGTGGCGGCATGTCGGTGACCAAAACTGGAACAATCTGATCGAGATGTCATCGCTTGTCGGTCCGAAAGGATCAGACGGCCAGACGCCATCTATCGGCGACCATGGCACTTGGGTCATAGGCGGGACCGATACCGGTATTCAAGTCCAAGGACCAAAAGGCGAAGACGGCTCAGGTGTTCTGATCAAAGGCATCGTCATGACGTATGATGATCTTCCGGACGCTTCGGTTCAAGGAGAACTCTATCTTGTCAGGGAAGATGGGAGCGGGCACATGTCAAACGGAGACGGGACATGGGAAGACATCGGAACCATCCTTGTGCCCTTCGATCAGGACATCAGGGACCATGTCGATCAAGTGCTCCCGTTCATCCACAGATCGAAGAATCTGTTCGACAAGACACTTGAACTGACAGATGGCTTTGTCATCAGTCCTGGTACAGTTTCGACCGATGGCGCTTATGCCGCCTACAAGACGAGCGACTTCATCCTTCTTCCCGAAGAAGGAACCTATGTCATATCCGCAGAAAGTCAGTCGACCCGGATCGGGTTGGCATTGTTTGGTATGGACAACCTTTATTTGGAAGGAAGCGCACAAAATGTCTCCCCGACCGGTACCGGTGTGACGGTCACGGTTGAACAAGCGTGTTACGTGAGGATCTCGTTCAGATCATCTGACCTTGACACCCTCCAGATCGAAAAAGGCACAGAGCGGACAGACTATGAGCCTTTCGGAGCGTTCATCCTTCAGGAATTCATTCTGGATTTCGATCCGGCGCTCCTCACTGAAGACCACATCAAAACGATCGTTCTTGAAGACATGTATGACGTCCGTCTCGACTTAGATGATGGCAATATCACATTGACAAGCGCATTCGATGAGAATCGCATGATCAGGATTCGTGCAACTCTCAACAGCAAAAACGGCATCTTCAACTACCTGAACACGTCGATTGCATCAAAGGGTCAAGACAATTATACAAGCATACACAACAACAGTGACGACATCGCACCGATCAGGACCTACACCACTGTCGGAGCGAACCATGGATATGCGTTGCCGGCAATCACCACACAGGGCTCGCACGGTAAGACAATCCTTGATGTCGGTTCGATTTGGACGGACGGGACAACAACGTTCACACTTCTCAAGATCGAGTCTGACAACATCCTTGTCTTCGGAAGGGATTACAGTCTTGATTCGCGGGGTATCGTCAACGGGTATTTGGGTGGCGTTCCAGACGGAAGCACCATGATACATGTCAGCAATGCGGTCAATCAGGATGACATCGCCGTTACTGAGGTTTCATGGGCACAACTCTACCCTTCCGTCAACAACGTCACGACAGAGATCTATGTCGACGGCCTCAGAGTAAGCGAAGACGAAACAAGCCATGGCGATGTCATCAAGGTCATGGAGACCTATGATGTCATGGACTACAAAGATTTGCTTGACACAGTCCGGGCCGAGCCCGGACTTGATCATGCGAGAAATCAGATTGACGGAATCGTCAGGATCACCATCACATATGAATTCAGGAAAGGACTGAACCAAACAGTCACGTCAACATTCAGGGCACTCAAGGATGTGAACATCGGAAACTGTGGCTTTGTTCAGGCGGTCATTCCCCAATTGACAGGTCATTCACCATTTAGGTATTTGCCTCATGTCAAAGAAAATGAAGGGTATGACTTCAGTTATCTTACAGACATCAGCACGTATGATATATCGCTCTCATTCAGACGAAGCGCTGATCTTCTTGAGGAAGGAAGACTTCCGGACAGAATCGTCTCTTGGTTGATCGATGACGCGACATCAAAGAAAAATATCGGGTTTGTCATGGGCTATCTTCCTGACAAATCGGATACGAGAGATGATGTGAGAACTCACAATGTCAATGACATGCTTTGGGATCTGAGATCGACCCGTAAAATGTATCCGGTCGCTTTGGGTGGAGGTGGAATGGCACTTGACCAAGGAGATTATTTCTCTGTCATCGCGTACAGGAATTATCTGTCTTCTGATAACCAATCTGAAACGCTCACAGATGCGTATACAGTACGAAGCGGAAACGATCTCTATGTGTTCATCGACACACATGAAAACAACAACTTCGAATCATGGAAGGTGCCTGATTTTGTCGGGTTCAATGTGTCAGTCGTCGACATGAGTGACAATTTCATGCTCTACTCCGATGAAATCATCGGTGAGGAAGGCATCTTGTTCAGTTCTTCTGTTTCACCATGTGAACCATATGCGTATGTCATTTTGAAACTCAATTGAAAGTCCTAAGACCTTGACGCTACCGAATTTTCCAACATAATGCGCTTTATTCGCATCGATCGATGATGACATCCGTGTGTTTCTTTATGATGTGGTGTTCTAGGTAGAGTATTTTTCTATGCAAGCACAAATATAGTCATGTGAGGTACAGTTTCATATTGTTCATATACTTCAGTCAATCACACCATCAATCAGATCATGAATCGCTTTTCGATATCAAAGTCATGTGAAATCCGAAAATGACATTTTCAATCTCCATCACCTGCATGTCCTTAAGCCCTTCTTGGATGACCGCAATCGAATACACACCCTCAAGTTTCTTCTCAAGGATCCGCCTGACCAACAAGGCCAAGAAGAAAGTTCATAAATACCCTATGATAAGTTCATCAGTCGAAACAACATTCGCTTTGACTTAAAGCTCGCCGTTGGCGATCAATGGCTTTGATCAGACATATATTGGTGTTAGCGAGTTGCTCGAGAGATTCCATGATGCAAACGTTATGACACTACAGAAAAAGGTGTGATTCAATTGCCCAAAATACAAGAAAAAGGTGTAGTGAAATGACAGGAGGCCTTAACATGCAAAAAAAAACTGAATTCATGCTTTCAAATTGGAATATTGGGGATCAGAAAAAGGCCTTGTTGATAAAGGGATTTAGGCAAGTCGGTAAAAGTAGCTCAATCCAAATGTTTGGCAATCCCAATTACAATCATTTGTTGAGTTGAATTTAGAGACTCATCTGTTGTATAAAGACATATTCGCTGAGTCACTCGATTCGGATCAAGATGTCATGAATGAGAAGGCATTAGGACTAGGACCTTTAGTAAAAAAAGAAACACTTGTTATATTTGATGAGATTCAATCTTGCCCAAGGCTAGAAGGGCGATTAAATTGACTCGTCCAAAAGGGGAGGTTTGATTTTGACTGATTCTAAAATGACTTTTTTTGAGTACGAAGTCTCACACCGTGCAGTTTCCATAACTCATCCTTCAAGGCGGACCGGCGATAGAGTTCGACCAGTTCAAAGATGAATGCATCGACATCCTCACCAATGGCAGTTCTCGCATTCTCTATGGTCCTGGAAACATCGCGGTATGCCTTACGGTTGCTTGCTGACTCAGCGCGGGCTAAGATCATCCTTCGAAACACTTTGGATACCCGTTCCCGGTATGTGTCAACCAAGACATCATAGACGTATTCGATGATTTGCGGGAATCTCTCAGCGTATCCCATGAGACGCTCGTGTTCGCCAAACGCCGTGGCAATCAATTTGAAGACCCGGGTATGGTGAGGTTCTTTCATGAAGGCTTCTAGAAAAGCATCGATCTCAGATCTCAGTTCTTCTTCTGAAAGTAGTCTGACAAACATGTGATAAGCCTTCACGTCGTCTTTCATGACATGACTTCGAAGCAATGGTTTTGCTTCTTCATATGCCCCAAGACCCATGAGGGCATCAATTAGTTTGCTTTCATAGGGACCTTTGTTCCACCAAGGTTTCTGTTTCTCAAGTACCATCTTCGCACAGCGGACAGCCATGGTATAGTCTTCATCCTTCATGGCGAGGTCATAGGAGATCTCAAGCAAGGCGTCGTTATCAAGATGAAGGTGCAAATAGTCCTTGGCTTCCATAGGTGATGCGAAGACGGATAAGTGCTGGTACTTGGCAATCTCGATCTTCGTACGAAGAGATAGGGTGGTTTCGGGATTGTCCAAAATATCATTAAGACGTTTCTGGAAAGCATGGCTTGTGGCTTTGCAGGAAGACGCCTGCATGGATGAGAGCAAATCGGCTTTGATGTCGTCATCGATCAGTTCTATTTGATCAGTGATGATCTGTTCCAGTCCATGATAGATCTCACATCTGATGGACTCATCATCTTGATGCTTTTCAATCAAGGTCTTGAAAACAGAGAGTGTGTCAAAAACAACGAAGGAAACGTAATCCGCTTCGTTGGCTTCGAATTCAAGGGCTTCGATTATGATGGCTTGAAGAAGTCTTATGGCATAGGACATCGAGTTGGCATGTTCAGCTTCATAAAAGATCGCATAGATCTCATCGTTTGCCTGTTCCAATATCTCATCACTGTATCCATATGATTCGACATCATCAATCGCGGCCCGAACGGTTCTTTGGGCCAGGTTGATTTTATTGTCATCCTCATCATAGCGATAGGTCAATGTCTTGAACAGGTCGGGATTGTCCTGTGCTTCCTTGATGATGATCCTTTCAAGGGTTTCGCGGTCCAGTGATGAAAGGATGGCCTTGATCCGGTCTTTGATCACGGGGATATCTTCTTCCTCATCCTCTTCAAGAAAATCTTCAAGTCTGTCCTCCCTGATTAAAAGAAGCAAAGCGGCAACGTGTTTGCATATAGGTCCATGATCATATGGACAAGTGCATGAATGACTTATGATTTCCATGTTGTCATCAAGGGTGAC
The DNA here is from genome assembly GCA_018400755.1 of Acholeplasmataceae bacterium. GTDB lineage: Bacteria > Bacillota_I > Bacilli_A > Acholeplasmatales > Acholeplasmataceae > RECG01. The sequence goes on along the minus strand of JAGYLU010000026.1, from coordinate 16,319 downwards.
ACTGACACGATAGTCCTTGGTTCCATGTGCGATCATCATGATTGTCCGGTTTTCCCATGTGACTTCGCTTAGTTCGTCATTTGCAAGAATGGTTTGACCCCGTTTTAGGATGATGGGGTCGATCAGTTGGTCAAAATCTGTCATGTTCATCATCTGTTCTCCTTGGAAAAAAGCGATTGACTTTCTTTATCTCATGATCCTTCGGATTGTTTTTTGTGAGCTTGTCTATAGTATACCAAGAATCGACTAACTATGCTCTGATCAATGGTCTCGTTGTCATCTTTGAAAAGTGATATCTGTTCTTAAGACAAACCTAGCTCCTTTGATTTCAAAGACGTTTAGTGCCCAGCTAGAAACTAAAAACAATCTTCTCGACCAATGTTTCGATTATAGTCGAAATACTCATTGACATTCCGATATATTTAGACTATAATCGAAATAGGAGTGATACCCATGATCGAGAGAACCATATATTTCGAACAATTGAATGGCTACAGGGACAAGCCTTTCATCAAAGTTCTGACAGGCATGAGACGAGTCGGCAAGTCGACTCTTATCGACTTATTCACCCGACACCTTGTTCAAACGGGTGTTGACCGAACTCAGATACTCAAATCAACTTCGGAGTTGCCAGATAGTTTTCAATTGGATGACTACAAATCATTAACGGACCATGTACTTAGATGGTCGGAAAACAAAAAAGGTCCTTTATATCTGTTTTTGGACGAAGTCGGACGTATCAAAGAATGGGAAAGAGCAATCAATGGATTTCATGCCATGGGAATATTCGATCTCATATTGACCGATCGAAATGCCGATATGCTTTCTTCTGAATTGTCAACCCTTTTTGGCGGGACGCTATGGAGATACTCTTGTTCACCCTTTTTCATTTGCTGAATTCAAAAACAATACCCAGATTCAACGTTTAGCGACTACGTGACATTCGGTGGCATACTCCCTCCATTCATTCCTTCGATCTGCACTATGATTTTTCCATGAATGCGCTTAGGACTCTTTAAATCAGCCATCTTGCAGATGTCATATCCAGGTATCAGATCAGAAATGCCCATATCCTCGAAAAACTCATACAGTATGTTTTCACGAATGTCGGAAAACATTTTCCGCTTTGTCCATATCCAAATACTTCAAATCTCTGAGAATGAATATCTCCGTCGATACCATCCTCAGTTATCTGACGATGATCAAAGAAGCGTTTCTGATTCATAAGGTAGGAAGGCATGACGTGATTGAAAAAAGAGTGCTCAGACCGAAGAAAAATATTATATTGCGGATCACGGCATCCGTGAAGCAATCTCCGGTAACAATCAAGCGGTCATCGAGTCCGTTTTGAAAACATCGTTTATATCGAACTCTTACGAAGAGGGTATGAGGTCCAGATTGGAAAGGTCAATGATCTTGAAATTGATTTCATCGCCCGTAAAGGTTATGAAACTAGATATTTCCAAGTATCTTATCTGATGGAGACAAGAGCGACCAGAGAAAGAGCATTCGGTGTTTATCGGCATACGGATCATTTCCGAAGCTTATGTGATTTCCATGATAAAATCAACTTTTCAGAAGACGGTATCATCCACTTGAACATCGAAGACTTCCTCTTGAATGAAATGTACCATATAGGAACAGATGATTGGTGCAAACCAAGAAGCTGATATCTTGGGCTTGGTCTAGATGTCAAATTGGCCGAAGTGCCCATTGATTCAAAGACATGAGTCTTATTGAGAGCAAGATCTTGCTTCCATGATCGTATGGGTGCTCGTTGTTAGGATGAAGCATTGTGTTGAGGCAGTTTTGTGATTGGCGCTTGATTGACGAAACGACACTCAGATAAAAAAATAAAGTGAGTCTAGTGATCTGATCAAGACGTCAGCCTTTGTCGATGCGATGGGATTGTCACATGCTTAGTAATGGATTCGGTTAATGCGATCGATAAGCCTTCTTTATAGAGATGTCCGGTATCGAACAAACTTCTAAAAATTGAGTAATCAACATGATAAATGAAAACACACTTGATAGCCCAACAAAGGGAACAAGTGTGTCTTTTCTATGCGCATTAAAATGTAGTCATAGGTCTACTTTTCCTACAGTTTGTTCAGTTTCTCTAGTTTCCATATACGTCTTGTCAATCACGCCACCCATCAGATCCTGAATCGATTTTTTCCCCTCTAGAGTATTTTGCGATTTTGAAGATGTCCTGCTCAATCTCCATCACCTGCATGCCCTTAAGCCCTTCTTGGATGGCCTCAATCGAATACACACCCTCAAGTTTCCTCTCAAGGATCCGGCTCACCAACAAGGCCAGGAAGCAAATGAAAAAATGTTCTTTGATTTGTTCATCAGTCGAAACAACAATCGGTCTACCTTCAAGATCGCTCTTGATGATCCTAAGTGATGTCTCGATCTGCCATAATCACAGGTACTACTCGATGATCTCACTTGCTGTCCGATCAAGTTCGCTGCTTGAGATCAGATAGTAACCATTCAACATACTGTCCGCTTGTACCTTGTCATCGTCAATCGAGAGGGCGAGCGAAGGATTGATGACTTCTCTTGTTTCAAGAGTGGGCTGTCTTTTCTTCTTTACAGCTTCGTTTCGTGTCTCTTTGTCAGTGACCATATCACTTGACTGGTGATGATGCTTCCTTTGATTTGTATCAGTAAACAAAACGTGCGTCCATGTCCACATTCCGTTTATCACGAATGATCCAGCCACGTCCCATAGACGGTGGTGCTTTTGAACGCAAGTTCATCCCCTTCTTCCATCATGTCACCTTCCCGGAACCATCCGAGAAATGTGCCTCCATAGACTGGCATCGGCGATTCTATCTCAGCAAATGTATTCAAATGAGAAATCCTGACATGGTATGGATGAAGATCGCCTTCGCGGACATAATATGTCGTGAGATACGTGTTTCTTGCGCATCCGATCAGAAAGTCGTTTGTGTAAAGATAGAGAACCATGATGTTCTTCTCTCTTTTGAGGGTGTATCCGTTCAACCCGTACTGATGGATATACGGTGTCAGGTTGTCAAATCCGAACGTGACCTCTCCACCGGTACCAATCTCGAATCCGACCTCGTCGGAGAAGTCGATCGTGCTTGCATCCTTGAAAAGGGGGATACCATAGACAATGGAGTTGACGCCGTCAAGCGAACCCTCTTCCATGTAGAGTCCATTAAGACAGTTCAGTCTCATCGTATGGATGTCAAAGACATCAGACGGGAAAGCCTGTGAGGCGATTCGCCTCACAGATGAGGGAATCGTGAGTTCGGACAAACGGATGCGTGTGCCGTCACTGTTTTCAAGATCCAGACAATCAAATGAGGGAATCGTGGTGATATTCGTGTCAAAGACGATTCCTTCGATATCTTTGATGTCTTTCGCCATCGTGATCCATGACATTTCGTTCACATAAAGCGTTTTGTCCGGATGAAAACGCTCAAGGAGGATTCTCGCAGCATTTCTCACGTCGATGTCATAACGATGGATGAGCACATGAAGAAAAGAGGATGTTGAGAGAGCGGAGTGAAGTTTGTCATAGGCTTCAATCGTGACCTCTCCCCTGGCATAACCTCTGACCATCCCAAGGGCATCTTCAAGAACGCCAGATCCCCCTGAAACCAGAAGCAGGTCAGAGCCGAAGAGCGCTTCCGGTGTCCTTTGGATGAGATACTCCGTGCCATCGATGACTTCCAAAAGATCATCATGTTCCCTGATGACTAGGTCACGGATCATGAAAACTCTGAGCTCATGTTCCTCTCGGTCATAGAATAGACCTGTGTTCGCGCTTTTCAGGTCAAGACCCGCGCCATCTGCGACGAATGTGTCGATCTGGCTTCTGATGACAGACCAGTCATCAGGATTGACCAGAAGTTGGTCGTCTTCAAACGATAATGCGCATAAAACGTCATCTTTTGCGAGGTCATCAAGAAGAGACTGGTGATCCGTGATCTGGAGTAGGGAACGGACGGAAAGGGATCCGAATATCAGGACAAGGATCAACTGGAGGAGACGTCGTGTTTTGATTGGTGACCATTTTTTGAGGAGACTTCCCATCAGTCGTCAGCCCCTTTCCCTTTGTCGCGATCATCAACATGGAATCCGTCCAGAAATTTCTGGTTCAGACACAGGTTGACAATATCTGTGACAATCGCCGCTGACATCGACAAGAGTGCGACAAATGCGAAAGATACGTCCCCCATGAACGATGGATGGCTTCCGGATGTGATGAAGAAGGCAATCGCAAACAGGGAATCCAAGAGAATCGCTCCAAGAAGAAGCTTTTGGCCTTTGGCGAGTCTTCTGTCCTCAGATGAGACCCTTCCGACAAACGGATTGACCGCGTCGAGAGTCGCCGGAACCTTGATCCTGACCCAAAGAAGGATGAACCCGGCAAGAGACATGACGAGCGGTGCGGTGATCTGGTCTTTCTCATAGAGAAGGGCGACGACATGTAAAAGCACCGAGAGAATGAGAAATATGCCTCCGATAGTCGATAGAAAGAGAACTTTGGACCGCACTTGCCGGGTGTCGGTGCCCTCTTTGGCGACGTGGACAGCAAGATTTCCAAGTTGACGGTCGAAAGTATGGCCGTTTCCTTTCAATAAGATTCTTACTGCCTGGACCAACGCAGGCAGGAAGGCATATGAAAGACTTGTGATTCCAAAGACGAACAGGACTTTTCCAAGGATCTCTCCCGTACAGTTTCCAAGGACAAGGAAAAGAGCGGATAAGGACAACACAGTGACCTGCTTGGAACTGATTCGTCTGATGACAGGCGCGTGTTCTGAAACCTTCAGGGAATGGTGTTTGTGTGTTTCTGCCAGTGTTGTCTCCGGAGGTTCGATTAGTGCATGCATGGCGATTCCGAAGTGATCCGCAATCCGTCCAATCTCTATCAGGGATGGAATGCGTCGTCCTTTTTCCCAATGCGAGATTGTGCTCGTCGAAACAGCGAGCGCGTCTGCGAGCTCGCATTGTTTCAGGCCATGCTCGGTTCTAAGGCTTTTGAGTTTGTGGCCAATATATGTCTCGTTGATGTCTTTCACCCCCAGTCAGGATCAAAATGGACATCTTGATGACACATTTCCATTATACAAGCCTTCGGCCTATGTTCGCGTCATTTATCATAATTGTAATCCGAAAACCATTATACGTCTCGTCACACGGGTTTATTGGCTCATATTTGCCTGTTACAATGAACGTGTCATTTATGCATGCTTCAAGACGACAATCACCATCGAACGTATGAGGTGATCACCTGTTTGCCAGATTGTGAATGAAAGGGGATATGCAGCATTGTGAGAATGAAAGTCAAAGGTTTCACGCTTGTAGAACTCATCGTCGTGATCGCGATCGTTGCGATTTTGGCATCTGTCTCGATTGTCGGATTTTCCAAGTACATCGCAAGCGCTCGCTGGAGCAACGACACGAACACAGCAGCCCAGATGGATGACATCATCGCTTACCATATGGTCGGTCATGACAACGTCGTCCTGGATGCCTATGACATCCGGACGATCATCGAAGACAACCATGGAGGAGCATTTGATTTCACACCCCAGACACCGGACGCTGGCTTCTTCTGTGTCGATGGAAGGATTATCGTCGCCCTTTTCGAGGATGTCGCTGATCCGACGTTCGCCCTAGGCATATCACGAGAGACCTCGCTTCTTTCATCAACCGCACGTCTTGAAAGAGACACGACTGTTGGTGTGATGCCTGAGGAAATCTTCGGGGAAGGGACGACGCTTCTGTCGACGGAAGGACATATCGTTTCTGAGATCGTGTCCGGGATCAGAAATCTTGGGATGTCTGTCACCTTTGAAGATGACTATGACGACCTCGTGGAGAGGGTATCATCGATGGGAGAGGGACTCTTCTCCGATGATACCCACAAGGAAAGGCTCGAGTCGCTTCTGGATGTGTTCGATCCTGCTCATACGCTCTTCGCGGATGACACCGCGTGGCGTTTCCAAACGACGGAATCGGACCATGTCGGATGGTACGCAGACCGTGTTGTCATGTCTGAGGGCATCGCGAACATCAGGAGTTATGATGGACCACGCACGACGATTCTGAACGACATCACGATTCCCCGTACCGTAAAGACCATCGAAGCTGACGCTTTCGCCCTGTTTAGAAACCATCCCAGCCGGACGCTTTCGATTGTCTTCCCCGAGGAAACATCGATCATGGTCGAGGAAGGTGCGTTCAGCACCGTGCAGAGAAGCGCACTCCAGTCAACCGGATCCATCACTTTCGACTGGCCGGTTCCTGAACTCGACATCACTGTCATGCTCGGTGGTGTCCTAGTCCCGGAAGACACATGTGTCGATAGAAGTTCGGTCAGTTCCGAGAACCTTCTCTCGTTCAATATCCAGGCGATCGACAGAAGTGCGATCACGACCATGACCGGAACGCTTAAAAACAACGCATATATCGTGCGTGTCTACACGGAGCGGGGTCTTCTTGGCACGAAGACCATCGAGTTCTGTGAGACGTAACCATGAAAAGGGAGGTTCCTATGAAAAAAACAATAATCGCCATGACCATGCTTCTCCTGTCATTCGTGCTTTTGTCATGCATCACGATCCAGGAAGTCAAAAGTGTCGCTTTGAACTGGGTGCCACAGGAATGGTATGACCGAATCGATGACAACCTCAACGGAGGCACACCATTTGCCGGAAAGACCATCACTGTGACGCTTGATGACAATTCGACCCAGACCAAAGACCTGTCGTCTTCTGACATCACGTACACGGGAAACGGTGTGTTCGTCTCCGGTGAACAGAAGTATCTGGAACGACGCTATGTCGGCGCATATGACGTGAACATCCACTATGAGGGGTTCACGGTATCCTTTGAGTACTTCGTCGATGATGACACGCTCAGGAATGCGTTGAACAGCGCCGCTGACAGAAGCGCTTTGAACACCATCATCAATGATGCCGTGTTTCTGACCAAGATGGGTCTAGTCTCATTTCGAGACCATCACCACCCATCTCCTTGCCGGACGTACTTCGGTCCAGTATACGAAAGACGAACTTGACGGAGGCATCTTCGAAAACGCTTATCAGGCCTACGTATCATCAAAAGCGTCGTTTCTTCACGACTGTTATCGGTTATGCCGCGTCCGATTATCTCGACCTGCTCTTCGAAAGTCTGGACGAGGAAACCTTCGGAGGTTGTCGACTGGGATGTCATGGGTCTGAACATGCTCGACCTATGGTATGAAGGCGCGATGACGCACATGGCCCATCCGGGAGCGGGTTTCAGCCAAGGACAGACTTTGATCCTTATCCAATCGAAGACCTTCGCGGATATCTATGACGCGCTCTTCAATGGTGGAGCGGCGGTGCTCCTCCATCCGAACTACAGTGTCCTCGTGTCCGTTGACCGCCAACGGACAACTCCTGTTTGGGGACACATGCAACCCTGACAAGACGCTGAACACAAAGCCACCGGGACTTCTCTCACCTCTGATTGATGATGAGAACATCGCCCAGCTTCTCAAGACAATACCCGGTGTCGTTCCCTTACAATTATGAAGTCAGCGGGATTTGCCATCATCGGATTTCTGGCGACCACGCGACATACGGACAATACTTCGAAGTGGTGGACGACTGAGATTCCATCCGTTGAGATGAATCTTCATCTGATCGCTCACAGGTGATGTTCGACAGTTCTCGTGTTGTTTGTCAAAGCCCGGTTCGGGTTTCGACCGGGCTTTTGTTGTGTCTCATGGTCAGATTTGTCGATTCGAGATCCATAGGATGATACAGGGAATGATATCAATTCATAAAAGAGAAGCGACCGGCTGTCATCAACTCAGTCAGGGACTGAACTGATAGTCCTTGGTCCGATGTGTGATCATCATGATTGTCCGGTTTCCCCATGTAACATCACTTAGTTCGTTATTTTCGAGAGTGGTTTGACCCCGTTCAAGGATGATGAGGTCGATCAGTTGATCAACATCTTTCATGTTCATCATCTGTTCTCCTTGGAAATGGTGATTGACTTTCTTGATCTCATGAGCCTTCGGATGGTTGCTTTGTGATCTTGTCTATCCTATACCAAGAGTCAACTAACAATGCTCTGATTAATGGTCTCGTAAAATCTATGGTAAGTGATATTCCTTGTGTGGGACTGATCAAGGGGAATTGGATGTGATGTTTGCAGCTCATTCATGAAGTAAAGAGATGATGGCTTTGTTAAGGCCTTTATCTCGTTCTGTATCTTGTTCGTTAAGTTTTGAAACCCTATACTTTTTAACTGCCTGAATCAGCTGTTCCTTTCGGATATAGTCCTTATCGATGACACCATACTCAAAGGCTTCCTGGAATCACTAACAGATCGTGTTTTTTTTTAAGGATAGTTGGCAAACGGTGTTCTAGATCCTTTCAATCATCAATCCATGAACAGGTGAAGAAGTGACCTTGATGATGACCAACCTGGTCTTCATCATATTTAATCAGGTCAAAATATCTGCGCTACTTTTACTTGGCCACCTTAAGAGGGTTGGCTTTGTCAATCTAGTATGGTAGTCCTTCGGGTTAACCGCTCACGGCAAGCTTGGCTTCTTGTCATAGTCCGAACTGTAGAACACAATCATATGCTCAGTCAGATCAAAACTTGCGCGACTGATCTCTTCCTCAATATAGTGGGCTTATCTTTGGATTAAAATCGTTAACACTTAAAGTCCTTGTCAATCACGATATGCCCTTCTAGGTCCAAAGCTCGCTCAATCAATGCCTCTGGTATCAATATGGTGAAGACTGACAGCAAGGATGAACCGAACGATTTTATTTCATTGTCACTATTGACGGCAAAAGACAGAGATATCCATAATACCTATAAATCACTGTATTTGTTTGTTATCTGGCGATTTGATATTTCTTTACTTTGTAAAACAAATGAAGAGTATCGGTTGTCAAACAGAGGAAACAAAAAATCAATATATCGCTTTATAAAGGCGTATAAAGGCAGATGTTTTGATTCAATCATCTTATGATTACTGTTTAAGATCAACTTTCTTCGTGACTTTTTTATAACTTTAGTTTACCGTTCTCAAGACCAATAAACTCGAATATCGGTATCATTATTCTCTCCTCTATCAAAGACACCATGTTGCCAACTCATGAAGGCTCGCTCTCTCATCCAATTCCAAGATCATCACCCTTCTGGATCGTGTTTGCTCGACCAAGAAGCCAAATCATTCAAACATGAACAACCTCAATAGTTTGCTGAATGAACCTCTAGGCACAACTGCACTCAGCCCTAAAGGGTTTCTATTCGTTTTCCTGATGATTGCATTGTCTTTGATTGATGGCGGTATCATGTTCATTAAAGATAGATAAGGGGGAGGCCATTACAATCCATCTAGACAAACGATTTGTACGCTATGGTAGAGATGACTGAAGACCCATCATTAGGATTCAAATAAATATGCAGTTCAAGACTGTAGTTATGACAAAAACCATCACTTCTTGCGCATGGATATGTCTCTTGTTATCTGCCACCTGAAAGTCTATTTCTTAATATTATATTGCACATGTCGCAAAAAACTCTTTCGAACGAGGTAAAACTTGTAATAATGAACATGGTTTTACCTGATTTGAGATTAAGATATCGATGCCACCATGCGATTTAAGTAGTCAATGTCATGAACTGTTAGATAACTTATTTCATGATCACTGCCTAAAGTGAATCAACAACGCCACATCGAAGAACCATCGCCATGCAAGGCTTCATCACGAACCTATGGCAAGAACACAACGGTATCAAGTGCACCATTGACCTGACAGACAGTACCGTTCTTTTAAAATCGACGGCCAATCCGTCGTTTTTGAAAATCATGAACTGGATTTAGCGGTGGTCGAACCATCGATTCTCATGTGTCTCAGAGGATCTAACCATCACCATCAAGCCCCATCATGTGATTTTCACATTTATTTCTGATAGTAAACCATTAGTCACATTCATATTATTGAACGGTGAGGCAACGTCGTATGAGGTCTAAATTGAAAATGATGCGCATCATCATCTCACTTCTTTTCCGTATCGGTCGCCGGTCTGGGCGGATACAATTGCCCACACCGAGGTCGCAGGACCAGAGGAGGTGGCGGTCACTTTTGTTACCAATGGTGGTACGACATTGACCGAGATCAATGTCGTAGAAGGGGAAGCCATCGCCCATCTTGAAGAACCGATTCGAGTCGGTTTTGAGTTTGCGGGATGGTATCAGGATTCAAACCTGAATATTCCTTTCAATCGGTTTTCACAAATATCCGAACAACTGACACTCTACGCCAAATGGGTGGCCAAAGAGTATCTCATTGTTTTTGATTCCCGAGGGGGCTCAGCCGTCAGTCCTTTAAGCATCACCTATGGACAGACTATTTCAAGACCAGCTGATCCCACCAGAGCGGGCTTTGTGTTTACCGGATGGTTTGAAGACCAACAAACGACCAGAGCGTTCAACTTTCAGTCTACACCTGCTTCAAACACCACGATTTATGCCGGATGGACATTAGGCGATTCAGCGATCACCTTGAACACCATGGGTGGTGAACCCATCGATCCAATCGTTGGACAATACGGAGATGAGGTTATCGCGCCTGAGGATCCTGTCAAAGATGGCTATAACTTTGCGGGATGGTATCTTGATCCGGGCATGCTCATGCCTTATATGTTCACAACGTTGCCAGCATCTCCGCTGACAATCTACGCCGGGTGGGATGTCAATTCATATCAACTTTCATATGTTACCAACAATGATGAGGTCATTGACCCCGAAGACTTGCCATATGGCAGTGTGATCAGACCTTTCGATCCTGCCGATTATCTCTATCACACATTTGATGGCTGGTATTTGGATGAAGCCCTGGAGACCCCCTTTGAATCGGGATCTCTGATTCTTGATCATACCACGCTTTATGCCAAATGGATTACCGATGCCTATCAGATATCATTTGAGTCCAATGGTGACACTGATGTCGAAGACGTCTATGTTGATCATGGACAGACGTTAGAGTATCCTGCTGATCCGACCAAAGTCGGACATAGTTTTGTTGACTGGTATATCGATGAGGGATTGACAGAGCCGTATGATGCCTTGACTGAAGTCACGGAATCGATGGTTTTGTATGCCAAGTGGCAAATCAATGAATACAGACTCTCATTTGAGTCCAATGGTGGTTCACCAGTGGGTGATCTTGATGCCTATTACAATGCCCAGATCTTCAGTCCAATCTCACCGACCAAATCCGGATACAGTTTCGCGGGTTGGTTCAAGGATTCCGCTTTGACAGATGCGTTTGTGTTCTTCCTCATGCCTGCGGAAAACAAGACTCTTTATGCCAAATGGACAATCAACACATATACAATTTCATTCGACAGCATGGGCGGATCAGAAGTTGACCCGATTGTTGATCTTTATAACGAACGAGTCATCATTGATTTTGCGAATCCGACAAAGGAAGGCAATGTGTTTGATGGTTGGTATCTTGATGTCGAACATGAGAATCCTTTTATTCCGACAGTCATGCCACCTAACGATCTCACGGTATATGCCAAATGGGCACCAAGGGATTATGTCATCGCATTCGACACCAATCAAGGCACTCCGATTTCACCTATTATTGTCACTTACGGTCATCCTATCGACCTTCCGATGACGTCAAGAGAAGGGTATTCTCTTGAGAATTGGTATGAAGACAACCAGTTTTTGACCGCATTTGATTATGAGACAATGCCAGCGTCCTCATATACACTCTATGCCAGATGGGTCGCCAACCCATACGTTCTGACCTTTGAGACCAATGGCGGTAACCTCATTGAACCAGTCACTTATGACTATCGGACACAAACATCGAATCCTGTTGACCCAGTCAAGGCTGGGTATCAGTTCCAAGGATGGTTCACGAATCAGTCATTTGACCAGCAACATCAGTTCGGCCTGATGCCAGCCACTGATGTCTCAATCTATGCCAAATGGATGGTCAATCCCTATACCATCGGGTTCAATTCGATGGGAGGCACCCCAGTGACTGCCATCGAACAGGATTATGAAAGTCCGGTCTTCGCACCCGAAGACCCTGAACGCCTGGGTTATACGTTTGCGGGTTGGTTTGAGTCGCTTACTGATCCCAATCCTTATGTTTTTGACACCATGCCCGCAGAAGGCATCACCTTGTATGCCAAGTGGTCTATCAACCAATACACCCTGTCATTCGAATCCAATGGCGGATCTGCCGTGAGCCCGATGACAAGGGATTACATGTTCGAACTGACAGAACCCGTCAATCCGTCAAAGACTGGCCATACATTTGATGGATGGTACGTTGATCAGGCATTTTCAACCCCTTATGTCTTTGATACCATGCCAGCTGAAGACACCCTGATTTATGCCAAATGGCGGATTGGGTCTTATTATATCGACTACATCCTGAATATCGACGGTGCTGACCCAATTGTCAGACAGTATTTCTTTGAAAGCAACATCGTTCCACCAGCTGATCCTTCAAAGACCGGATATACATTTGCCGGTTGGTATGAGGATGAAAGTCTTGAGACCCTTTATGTCTTTGATACCATGCCCGGCAAGAGCTTCTCGCTTTACGCCGCATGGGAGATCAACCAATACACGTTGACCTTTGATGCCAACGGTGGCACTGATATCGTTCCGCTCATTCAGGACTTCCAATCGTCACTGCAAGCACCAACGGCACCGACCAAGGAAGGTCATACCTTTGCTGGTTGGTATGAAGACCAGAATCTCCTAACCGCTTATGTGTTTGAGACCATGCCAGCAAATGATGTCACAGTCTACGCCGCTTGGGACGTCAACACCTATTCTGTCACCTTCATAACGAACGGTGGGACGGCACTTCAAGTCCAATACGTTCTTTATAGTGATTCCCTGACATTCCAGGATACGACTAGGACCGGTCATGAGTTTGCCGGATGGTATCTTGATTCCGGCCTCTCGCAGGGCTTTGTGCTTGAAGAGATGCCTGCGGTCAATCTGACGCTTTATGCCAAGTGGGACATCAATCAGTACAGCATCAGCTTTGAATCAGATGGCGGAAGTCCTGTGAGTCCGCTTGTTCAGGATTACAACACCCTTGTGTTCAAACCGATCAACCCGACGAAGCAAGGAATGATCTTTGAAGATTGGTACATCGATGCTGAACTGACGACTCAATATCAGTTCACGCTCATGCCAGCTGAAAACATCACACTTTATGCGAAATGGCAGGCGAACTCCTATGTCATTGCCTTTGAAAGCAATGGTGGGACCGCGGTATCACCCATGCCAGCACCCTTTGATTCGGTGATTGAAGAACCAACTGCTCCGACCAAAGAAGGATATACCTTTGATGGTTGGTATCTTGAAGCTGCTCTCGAGAACATGTTTGTCTTTGAGACCATGCCACCAAACAACCTCACGCTCTTTGCCAAGTGGGAAATCAACCAGTACACGCTTTCTTTCGATCCTATGGGTGGCTCATTCATTGAGCCGGTCACAGCGGATTTCAATACGCTTCTTGATTTGTCTGAGACCCCAACATTGGAAGGTCATACCTTTGTTGGCTGGTTTGAAGATGATACGTTGTCTCGGGCATTTTCAGATACAAGAATGCCAGGCGCGGACCAGACCGTCTATGCCAAGTGGCAAATCAATCAATACACAATCACCTTTGATGTGAATGAAGGATTTGCCATTCAGCCCATCATCGAAGATTATCAGGCAACCATTGTTGAACCTGCTCAGCCAACCCGCGAAGGGTACACCTTTGCCGGTTGGTTCGAAGATGACGAGACATTTGCAGTCCCATACGTCTTTGACCTGATGCCAGCCTTTGATGATATCCTTTATGCCAAATGGGACATCAACCAATACACGATTACCTTTGATGCCAATGAAGGCAGTGTGGTCTCTTCAATCACATTGGACTATGCATCTGTGGTGAATGAACCGGCAGAACCTGTTCGTGAAGGTTACAGCTTTGCTGGTTGGTATGAGGACGATCTGACATTCGAAGCCCTTTATGTCTTTGATCTGATGCCAGCCGAAGACCGGACCATCTATGCCAAATGGGACATCAACGCTTATGCGATCTCGTTTGTTTCTAATGAGGGATCTGCAATTGATGAGATCATCCTTGATTTCCAATCACCCATTCCAGTGCTTCCGACACCCATCAGGGAAGGACACAGTTTTGTCGCATGGTTCATAGATGAGGCTTTCTCACAACCTTATGTCGGAACCACGATGGCCGCATCCGATCTGATTCTTTATGCGAAATGGAGTGTCAATAGCTACATGATTGCATTTGACACGAGAGGTGGCACATACGTTCCACCGATGCACATCAGCTATGGACAAGAGATTCTCTTGGATGCCATAACCGACAAGACCGGCTACACCTTTGCCGGATGGTATATGGACCCCGCCTTCGATAGTCCCTTTGATTTGGTCACCATGCCAGCCACTGGGTTTACCCTTTATGCCGACTGGTCAATCAACAATTACACCATCAATTTTGTCTCCAATGATGGAAGCGCTGTTGAGGATATGACCAGAAGTTACAACCGGGTCATCATCGAACCAATTCCGGTTCGTGAGGGATATACCTTCACGGGATGGTATGTTGATGCTGAACTGACAGAGATCTATGTCTTTGAAACAATGCCTGCCAATGATTTCACCCTCTATGCATCATGGTCAGTGAACCAATATGCACTGATTTATACAGATCACGATGGCAGTGAGTTGCAAAGAACGGTTTATGACTATGATGTTGACATCAGCGGTCACATCCAGCCGACTGATCCAATACAAATGGGTTATACCTTTGATGGATGGGACACACCTCTAGGTCAAACCATGCCGTCTTATGACGTCGTGGTTGAAGCCCGTTATGTGATCAACACATATAGATTGAGTTATGTGGACTATAATGGCAATGAACTTCAAACAACAACATACGACTTTGCTGCAAGCTTGAGCGGACATGTTCCTCCTATTGATCCTGCGAGAACAGGATACACGTTTGATGGATGGGATCAAGGTCTTCCTTTCAGCATGCCTGCTGATGATGTTGTGATTACCGCGACATATAGCATCAATGAATACACCATTACTTTTGATTCCATTATGGGAACACCGGTTGCTTCAATGAGTGTTATCTATGGACAAAGTGTCAGTGAACCTGAGAGCCCTGAACGGGAAGGCATGGTCTTTGACAAGTGGGAGAGAGAAGACGGCAGTGAGTTCTTCTTCAATCGACCGATGGAAGCCTCGGATTTGACGCTTTATGCCACATGGAAGCCAGTTTCATATTACATCGTTTTTGAAACGAATGGGGCAGGATCAATTACACCAGTTGCTTCAGAGTATGAAGCTGATATCAGTGGGTTAAGACCAACAGATCCGTCAAAGACCGGATACACATTTGGTGGATGGTATGAAGACAACAACGTTTGGGAAGAGGCATTTGTCTTTGACATCATGCCGTTGGGCAACCACACGCTTTATGCGCAGTGGGTACCCAATCAGTATACAATTTCGTTTGATACGAATGGTGGAAGCATCGTTGAACCATTGATGGAGAATTATCCAGAGGTAATTGGTTCACCGCTTGATCCGGAACGTGAGGGATATACTTTCGCCGGATGGTATGAAGATGATACGACCTTCTCTAATCCATATACTTTTGGAACAATGCCAGCATATGATGACACACTTTATGCGAAATGGGACGTTAACCAATACTCGATCACTTTCAATTCAAATGAGGGAAGTGCGGTTGATCCACTCGTTTCGGATTATCTTGGAAATATTGATGCACCGACCGAACCAGTTCGTGAAGGTTACACATTTGCTGGATGGTATGAAGACGATGAAACGTTCGACACCCCATATGCGTTTGGAACTATGCCAGCATTCGATCAGTTGCTTTATGCGAAGTGGCAGATCAATTCATATATGATCACATTTGATGCTGCTGGTGGAACTTTTGTTTCTCCAATAGAGTATCAATACGATGCACAAATCGAACCTCTTCCTGAGCCAGTGAAGTCTGGTTTCACCTTTGCTGGATGGTATTTCGATCCTCAGTTTGAAGAATCATTTGATTTGATCACGATGTCGGCAGATGACTTCACACTCTATGCTGATTGGTCCGTTAATCCCTACACCATCAGCTTCGTCTCCAATGGTGGAAGCGCTGTTGAGGACATGACCAGAAGTTACAACCGGGTCATCATCGAACCAATTCCGGTTCGTGAGGGAT
>JAGYLU010000025.1 GCA_018400755.1 Acholeplasmataceae bacterium | reverse complement strand
CCTTTGATCAGCCAACGTTCTTTTTCTTCTCTCTTCCGGGAACAAAAAGCTCACCGACTCCGTCTCCGACCCCTTCTAGCGCTTCACCCTCACTCAAGACAATCAACACGATGATGCTGATCAGGATGAATGAGCCAAAACTCACAACCGCCATCTCTTTGCTCAAGTCCTTAAGTGAGTCAGAGACATTGATCATTCCAATCATAAAGAAGTAACTGATATTCAAGAAGTAAAACGACAATCCTGTAAACGCCTCAACCGAAAGCCATAGAATCAATGACGAGACAAAAGCGATCAAAATGGTCAGGCTGATCACCAGCCTGACATGCTCTTTGACGCCTTTAAGGCCCGTGAGCAAGCCAAATCCTGACAAGACCGTCATCGCGATGACAACCGCCGTCAGATAGTCTTCCAATTGAAGGGCGTATGCCTTGAACACATAATAAGCAGTGATTGATGCCCCGACCCCAATCATGTTGAGCAGAAAAGCAAGGACGTAAAACAAGGGCATCTGCCTACCGAATCGGTAGATGATCCAGCCAAGAACCATGAACAAAACACCAATGATCAGACCCATCCACTTGTTGGTAGCAACCAAAAACTCAAAACTGACATGAATACTCATGCTCATGATGAAAAAACCGAAAATCGCATAGGCCAAGATGGTCAGACGCTTGAATGGCATTCGCTAAGCCTCCTCAGATGTGAATGGTCATGATGTTTGAATCTTCTTACCTTAGTCGCTTTGGCCTTTGACCATCACCTGAAACTCATCAAAAATGGTTTCAATCGCTTTTCGGTCATAACTCCGATTGAAGAGCGGATAGTCCGTACAGGCCACACCACCGCAGATGGTTGCGAACAAAAGCGCTTCAAGATTGGATTTCCCTTCTGATAGCATCATACCAAGTCCGGCACAGAAACTATCGCCAGCACCATTGCCATCAACATAAGGTAAGCTGTTATATCCCGGGAGCTCAACCCTCTTCTTCTCATGGTCCAGTGCAACAAGACCATCTTTGCCTTTGGTGATGACCACCAACTGCTTTCCTCTTTCGATTCGTTTCTTTAAAAACCCTTCATGATCAGGGATGTTCACGCCACTGGAAACCAGGAATGTCAGCGGCTTCGATAAACGCCTGGTGATAAGGATTCGTTGGTTCATAGTCGCGGATGTCGACCAAGGCCTTTGTTTTTCGCCTTGATGATTGGGATATATGTACGGCAATACTGGTTGATAAGGTATTCAAAAAGACTAAATCCGCTGCTGCAATTCAATGACTCGGCATCCCGATGAAGATTGGCAACCAGCGAAGGCGTCGATGTCGCGATGCTAATCCGCTTGCGGTCGCCATGATGATGTTGGTATGGGTCGTGGTCTTCTCAACAAGGACCGAATAAGACCCGATGTTGGCTGATAACAGGTAAGACGATCCACTTGCCGGCCTCATCATCTATGAGACCGACATGAGATCGACATCAGCCCAAGTGCGTCAAGAGCGAGCGCTTTGCCCGCACCGGTACTCCCGATGGTATGAACCACGTTGTCGGCCCAAATCATCATATCCTCGCTGATATGATCCAAACTGGCCCGTGTATGGATCAATGTGTCATAGGCACTGGTTCCAATCACTAAGTATCGCATGTCTCACCCGGGGTCTTTGACTCATATCCTGATGAGTCTCGATCGATTCTTCATGGTCAAAGAAACGAAGGTCTCGATGACCTTCGATTGAATCCTTTGATGGCCTCTCGATCAAGAGTTGACATCTTCTAGACTCATGACTGTCTATGTGATGACTTTGTTGGGATTTTCCGCCATCACATCTTATCCGCAGCATCACACATCCATCTCATCATCAAAGTCATCTCAGGATACTGGTGATGCCGAAAGTGAAGGTCAAAGCAATGATTTGAAGAAGGGTTCATCCTTTCCATCAATTGATTGATGTCGTCAACATGGTTTGTGCTTGATCTTTCCTGTATCAGGAAAAAGACCACAAACTCATCACCACCATACCTACAATCAAGACCTTCTTTGGACAGGTTCGCTTTCAAAACGATACAAACCTGGTCAAGACCAAATCACCTTGCCGATGACCATAAAGGTCATTGATCGTTTTAAAACCATCAAGATCAATCATGGCAATCGAACACATCCGTTATATTCTCAATGTGTCTTGTCATCTCAATTTCAACGACATCAATACGATGTTGATGGGTTGCACCTGTCAGGGGATCGGTATTCGCGACAATCTTCAAACTGTGATTGGCTTCAATCAACTTGGAGATCCGTCTCGATGATGTCTTTGGAACATCGTCATCGTAATCTAGCTTTCCTGACATCATAGGATCGTTCTTTGCTATCTAGGATACAAATCAAGGTCCTAAAGAGTGATTCATCAGCCCACTTGGAGCGGTAAGCCATAATATGAGATCATATCCAGTCCAACATCAGGATTGTCTGTCTATACTGGATCAGCAAGCGCATTGGCGACCGTAAGTTCTTTTGCTTCGGCCCCATGATTGCCACAATAAAGCCCGATTCCCGCATCGTTCGCTGGCTTGAGGCTCATAGGGGTTTCCTGGGTTCTCACTTCGGCGAATACCTCGATATCCTTGGGATTGACCTTCATGATCAGGCCCGCTGGCACATCAAAGACCTCAGCGACCAAATCAATCAAGGCTTGCCATTTGTTTTTGACATCCTCACTGGATCTCCTCTAGTTTGAACCTTCCCCGATTTTGATTGTGACGACCCGGTCTTCATCGCGTAGCCTGACGGTGCTTTGTTCATACCATCAGCTCCTTTGTTGGATTGATCGACTCTATACTAAAAGGGATCATATACCTTATTTTACCTTATCAGCGGCAATTAATAAACAACCAAGTTATTTGCTGCCACAGCCATGGTTATGATTCATGGAGAAGCAAATCAAATGACGTGTGATAGCCATCATGCCGAGTATGACAAAGCGCCCGTATGACGAACAGGACACACATCCTGATCGTCATACGGGCTTATGCCTTTCTTGCTTCAAACCCTGGCCGGGACAGTCTCATGCCTATCCGATCATCCTTCTACTGACCTGTGCGAACCTCAACTTGATTCCAGTCAGTCAGCTCATTCTCATGATGATCGCATCAACAAAGATCTTGTCTGGATGATCAAAAGATGTAGAACAAAGTGAATCGCGAGAAAGCCAATGATGTTCACAACCATAAACAGAGGACGTTAAGGATGGGCCATGGAAAGATTTCGCAAAGTATAGAACGAGCGGGATCACGGCCGACAACAACAACAAGATCCGCCCTTTGAGCCGGTACCGGTAGAGAAGCAACCAATCAACACTACACAGCAATCCCGCAAACATGGGCGACAGACTGATATAGCTCCGTCTAGAAACGAATAAACCAATGTTTTCGATCTGGTCCATGTACCGTTCGATGATCTGATCCATGAACAGATTGATGGTGGTTCCATAAACAAATGATATCACGGTCAATATCAGATGGAAGAGGACCAGCTTGGAAATCATCCGGTTGATCGGAAGTTTCCTGAGATGAAGAATCATCAGGCTCCATGCCAATATGACATAAATGAACACATTGATCCCGATCCATTTGATGAGCATTTGGATCCTGATCCAGTTGCTGAGATGATGATCTTTGAAGAACACATCATAGGTGATCGCATGTTGTATGGCGTACTCTACAAACGTATACAAGACCGGAATGAAGAGAATCAAAACAATCGTCTTGCTCATATGGGCCATCTTATGCTGGCTGAGGAGAATCATGTCCTGATGGTCATACATCTCATACAAGGCAAAGAGCAGGTAGGTCAGACTCAAAGAGAGATAGGAAAAGATCACTGCCATCATCAGTGGTCTCGCCTCATAATAAAAGATCGGAATCAGGTTGATGGAAAAGATGACCCCAAACAAAGCGATCCTTTTGAAGATGTTTAAGACATAATACTCTCTTCCAAGCAGTTTTTCGTGAATATAGAGATGACGTTTCCTGAACTGGATGATCAGGATGATCATCGCAAACGACAACAAGAGATTGGTTGCCTGATAGAGCGTGCTGATTCCGTGATAAGCGATGGAGACGCTCACGAAATGAACGAAGAAGCCACCAAAGAGAAGAAGCCAGATGAGTCCATATTGAAGTGGATTCAAACCAGATTCACCGGTTCGATGTCTGGTGATCTGTCCAACAATCAAGTAGAGGGACGTGGTTGCCAGTACAAAGATCTCGACCAGCAAATCTTCTGATCGCATGTCTTGCACAAGAACCTTGATCAGGGTAATGGCCAATGCCCCGGTTCCAATCCAGAACATGGTGTGTTGAAACGCTTGCTTTTTGGCTGCTGATTGTGATTGCTCTTTCATGAGTTCGCCTCTATCTTGGTCTGACATGATGGATGATGTTTCTCATCCTTTTTGATGATACCACCAAAATGGTCGATCGATCTCATTTTCTTGTCATCAAACGTCATCGGTACGCATTCATGCGTTCTGAGATCCGGCATGAGACCAGAACACTGATCACGCTCAAAACAAAGAGGATTGGAATGATCACAAAACTGTAAGGCATCTCATGAATCACCATTCTAAGGTCCAGTTTCGGTAAGATCTTACCGGTCATCGATACCGATACGATGATTGGCATCACGCTTGAAATCATGACAAAGAGTCCGCCAAGAAGGTATCGTCTCTTGGTATCAATCACATAAGACAATGGCATCACCAAGCCAAAAACGAACAAGAGATGAGAAAATCCGAAGAGATCACCTAGGATGGTCATGACCGTCTCTTCACCCTCAGTAAACTCAGCGTTTCAAGCAAGGCGATCAAACCAATGATCGATCCAAAAACAGCAATGCGAAGACAATCGTTCCAACAAAAGACAATCAAGACGTTTTCATAGTCATATCCGGGTCCGTTCTTTTGGCAGTGATCGGAAACTGATAGATTGGGTTGTTTGTTCGGTCCGTGCCTGATAGGCATAAACCGACATCGCAAAGACGGCTAGATAAAAGGATTAAATCTGATGCTTGTCGTATCTTCTCACTGAAAAAGAGGTTCCATTGAATCATGTAGAGAATGACGAAGACAATCATGTATCCGAAACCCCTTTTGGTCGGATGGGTGATGGTCAATAACCGGTGCAGTACTGAAGAAGCGCATTCAAACCACCTCCGCTTGTGACAGATGAATGAAAATCTCGCTCAAGGGTCGCCCGTTTGGATTCAATCCCATGTCTTTGGCAATCTCTACTCTTCATGATACCCTCTGTCCCAAAGGACTTTTTGATCGGATGGATGATGTCTTTGCATACATCGCTCTCATGATCCACATTCACATAGACATAGGCATCCAAAAGTGACTCCTTGTTGGTGACATGAAGGATCTGTCCCCATCATGATCGCGATGTGATCCGCGATCCGTTCAATGTCTTCGACATAATGGCTAGAGAGATCACCAATGTGTTGGTCTCATCTTCCATATACCCTTGAATCTGCTCGAACATCATCTGCTTGTCAACCGGATCAATTCCAATCATCGGTTCATCAAGGAGGAGCACTTTGGGATGGATGGATAAAGCGAGGGATAACACACTTTTGCATCCCAAGCGATAGCTTTGGATGTGTTTATCCATATCAATCCCAAACCGGTTGATCAATCATCAAACATCGTCTCATCGAATCGGGCATGCCGCATTCGGTGGTATTTCTTCAATCGCTTACCCTTGTAAAAGGATTGACATTGTAGACATCATAGACAATGGCAAGACTTTCCCTGATCGCCTTCTCATCTTGCTCATAAGTCAATCCATTGACTCTCAAGAGTCCTTCGGTCTTCGATAAGTCCCATTGATCGTCTTGAACAACGTCGTCTTGCCCGCCCTGCTTCGTCCAAGCACACCAAGAATGGACCCTTTCGGGACCCTCCGCATTGATCTCTTGAGTTCAAATGTCCCAAGCCTTGCACTGACGCCCTTACCTGATGCCATTCATAAGTGGTCCTCTCTTTATGTCTCCATAGCTGTTCAATGGTCTCATCATTGACTCTCTTCTTCAGTTTGAGAATTCCTTGATGGACGCTTTGATCCGTTTTCATAGATGGTCTTAACCGTTTGAGATCAACACTTCGATAAAGTAACCTTTCCTGGATGACTGATTAAAAACCCTCATCAACAAGATCGTCATACGCCCGTTTTAATCGTGATGATCCCGATGTTCAAACTTGGACAAGGTTCGACGCTGGGCAACTGATCATCAGGCATCAGCTTCTTTTTAAGATCAACGTCCTGATCTGTCATGACAAACCGACGGGCAGCGATATATCCCAAAATCATCAGAATGACCATGGTACCAATCATGGCAATCCGGATACCATGAATCGCCAAGCGCGCCTGAACCAGTAACTCTATCGTCTCATTGGAAGGGGTGACAAATCCAAAGAGCGAAAGAATCAGACCAAAAACAAAAATCGTGATGGTCCGCGTTTCCTCTTCTTCGATGCTACTGCCATAGAATTCAGGATGCTCTTGGAGTGCTTTCAATCTGATCGATCGGTAGAGCACCGCATCGCCTTCTTCCAAACACCTGATTTTGACCATGCGTCAACCTCGCTTTCATCCATATGTGTCAATCGAATGGATTCCATTCAAATGATTGGCAGGTACTTCTCCAACTCCCATGCGGTCACGATGACCTTGTATTCATCCCATTCATGTTGTTTGGCTTCGATCAGTTTGGAATAAAGATCATCACCGATCGTTTGCTTCATCAGATCGCTTCCCGAGAAGTAAGCAATCGCCTCATAGAGCGTTTCCGGAAGATTCCTGATCCCTAGTCTGGTGCGTTCCTTGTCGCTCATCTTGAAGAGATTCTTACGGACTGGATTCAAGGCTGTCATCTGATGCCTGATCCCATCAAGCCCTGAGGCCAGAAGCACACTCATGGCCAGATAAGGATTGCTCGAAGGATCCACAGAACGGACCTCGATTCTGGTCGCGCTTCCTTTGGAAGCCGGAATCCTGATCATCGTCGACCGGTTCAGGTCACTCCATGAGATATAGGATGGTGCCTCATATCCTGGAACCAACCGCTTATAGGAGTTGACCGTCGGATTGGTGATCATCGTGAATGCCTGGGCATGTTTCATCACCCCGGCGATGAAATGAAGCGCGGTCTGGCTCAGTTGGTTCTCGGTCGTGGGATCATAGAAGAGATTGTTTCCCTTTCCATCTGATAGCGAACAGTTGGTATGCATGCCCGAGCCATTGATCCCTTGGATCGGCTTGGGCATGAAGGTGGCGTGATAGCCATGTCTTCTGGCGACGTTTTTCACCACAATCTTGAAGGTCTGGATGTTGTCACACGCCTCCAAGGCGTTGTCAAAATGGAAATTGATCTCGTGTTGGCCAAAGGCCACCTCGTGATGGGAGACCTCCATATCGAAGCCCATCTTCTCAAGTTCTAGGACAATATCTCTTCGGACATCCTCAGAACCATCGATTGGCGCCATATCGAAATAACCACCACGGTCGCTGAATTCAAGCGTCGGATGATGTTTCTCATCAATCTTGAAGAGGAAAAATTCCGGTTCGACCCCGATATTGAAGATCTCAAAGCCCGTCTTTCTCATCTCTTCAAGGTTTCGTTTCATGATAAAACGGGGATCACCTTCAAAGGGTTTCCGCTCCGCCGTATAGACATCACAGATCAGTCTCGCGACTTTGCCGGTTCCAATGCTTTCCCATTCAAGGATCAGCCACGTCGAGAGATCAGGATACAGATACATGTCGGCTTCGTCGATTCTGACAAATCCCAAAACACTTGATCCATCAAACATCACATCGTTGGCAAGGGCCTTGTTCAAATTCGAGATTGGAATCTCGACATTCTTGACGGTACCCAGCATATCCGTGAACTGCAATCTGACGTACTTGACGTTGTTCTCTTCGGCACTTCTTAAAATCTCGGCACGGCTCATCGCTTTCATTGTTTGTCCTCGGTTTTAAATGATTGTATAAACAATACCCGGTTTTGTCAATCACCTTTGACACTTTCATGAATAATTTACACAAATTTTTTCATTTTGTCATGGTGGTTTTCAATTATGATCCATTTGATCAACTCGAAGCCCCTATTTCATCTTCTTCATCGCTTAGAGACATCAGTCGAAAAGAGCATCAATTGCTTGACATTGATCATCGGCCATGCTAATTTATGAGTGAACTCATTTTTTATACACATCTTCTTGCGGAGGAATCAAAAACATGCTTTCACTTGAAACCCTGTCATTGATGGGCATCACGTTTTATGTTGCTGCCATCATCACCCACGTTTTGATCCTGCTCAAAGTGATTCCTTATACCCTTGTCAACGGGGGTCGAAGTGTTTCCTTTGAAGCCCAGGCAAAACTGTCGAAGGCCAATATCATGATCGCCATCATCGGAACCCTCTTCATGGGTCTTATAGTCTTCAATACCGGGTTGACAAGACACTGGCTAGGACTCATCATCTTTGGTGTCATCAGTCTCTTTTGGATCTTGGGATTTGTCATGCAGCTCTTAGGCACACGCCTTGAAAAGATCGTGATGAGTGTGATTGTGCTTTTTGGGATCTTCATTCACGTTCAGTTCTTCATCCACACTTGGACATTCTTATGGGCGTAAGGGAAACCAAGAAAAAAGCGACTGCGGAAAGGATTCTCGCGGTCGCTTCCAATCATTTTCTAAACATGCCCTATCGTGATGTCAATCTTGCCATGATCTCAAAAGAGGTCGGGATCGCCGAAGGGACATTATACAACTATTTCAAAGACAAGACCACCTTGTTCCTATCGGCTTTCCAAAAGGCTGTCGTCATAGATAAATCTCCGCCTCCCTATCAGGTCCCGAGCAATAGGGATGAAGCCATTGAAATCATCATAAGCGCGCTTGATGTCTATTTGAGGATGGATGATGACAGGCTCTCTCGTGTGTTCAAGTCCTTTTATCATCACCAGAAGGGACAACTCCTTGAAGGAGATCAAACCCCTTATGATGCCCTAGAGGCCATCACGGCACCACTATACCAAATCATCTACGAAGCGATCAGAGTTTGTGCCGGGTCAGATGGTCACGACCTGTGGTTTATGGTGATCAAAAGGCAGATCGAAGGGATCTATGAAGCCTATCTCTACCTTGATTGGACATTTGAGGCCTTCATTCATGAAACCCAAAAACATCTTGAGATGATTCTGCCCTTCTAAATCGTGTTCAATCACCTGTTCGTCACTCTTTGATCATCTTCAGTTCGGGTATGATCTTGAACTGAAAGTATAGAAACCATAGGACCAGGCCTACGTGCAAGACATCGTTGTCACTGAACCAGAGACCAGTAGTGGTATAAAACCACTCGGTCGCGCCTAAGAAATAATAGATGTAATAGCCGACATTCACACCTAGGAAGAACAGCCAGAACACAATGAACAGTTTGTCAATGCGGTCTTGCGATTGACGGACGTTGATGATATTTCTGATAAAATAGAACACGAAGAACGGCATCCAAAAGAGGGTGAAGAGCTCATAGGAGATGAGAAACCTGACACTGAATGCCGCTCCGGAAAGCAGAAGAACTGTATAAAGCACGAGAGCGACACCAACCACTCTCTTGACCCAATGGCCTAAGGTCTTTGACATCAGGTCAGAAGCGAACGCGAATCCCATCAAGGCAATGCTGATCGCCGTTGAAAAAAGATATGCCAGTTCAAACCAACTCGTGAATAGACAAAACTCCCGTCCCGCACACTTGAGCTCATATCCGAAAGCCTGGTAACTCGTCCCCGCCAAAATCGTTCCAATCCCCCAAAAGATCAGGCTCCAAGCCCAGGTCTTTTTCTCATGTCGGCCTAGCAATATTCCAAGGAAAATGATCTGGATGCCCAAGGCGTAAACGATGATGGTCGAACTCGGTACAAGCAACACCCACGTTCCAAAGATCATCACATAAGGCTTGATTGACAGATACTCAAGCGGGCTCATCAAAGGGTCTGTCAGAATATCTTTTGGCATGAACAGAACCAATCCAACCAAAACCAGCAATATCATACTGCCATAGAATAACAATCGTTTGTTCATGTTTCCCATCCTTTCATGATGACAATCAAATAACTCATGACATATCTTTAAATGTTATGACCATCATACCATGTTTTTATATCATATGCCACACCCACCATAAACCGCATGACAAAAGGATTTGAACAAGTAAGAGTTGACTCCTATCATATCAATATCGCTAAAAAAGAAGACAGCTTTACCCACAGGCAAGCTGGCTTCATTTATCGTGATCTAACCAATCGGGACCCGATAGATAGAACCGTGTCATAAGGATAGGTATCAGGCGTCCAACCAAGTCTCAGATTGGATCAAATCAAATTCAATGACCTGATCTAATAGACCAAAACGACATCATCCACAAAACCAACAGTTTCTATTCCTTGCGAACCTTTGACTAACATCCCATAAAGACAAAGATCCCCTTTCCATAAACAACTGCATATCTTTATTTGCAGTGTTTACTTTAAGGGGATCATACCTAGGATGAGCATTTATTGATTGATGATTGTCTGACAACATCAAAACCGGTCTAGTCAATCAATGACATATTCCTGCCTTGATCCTTGGCCTGATACAATTTGGTATCGGCGATCTTGAGCATCTCGTCACAATGATCAAAAGGATGTTCCGGGAAAGAGGTGCCTCCCAAGCTGATGGTGATCCTCAAGACTTGTGAATTGAACCTTGTTTCCATATCCTCAACAATATGTCTCATCTGTTCAGCCGTCTTGGAGACATCCTTCATGGACGCACCCGGAAGAACAATCACGAATTCCTCACCGCCATACCGGAAGAAGATATCACCTTCACGTAAGTTGGCTTTGATCATCTCTGTCAGGTTGATCAAAACCTTGTCCCCGATGATATGACCATAGGTGTCATTGATGCTCTTGAAATGGTCGATGTCAAACATGATCAATCCCAAAGGAATCTTATACCGGATTGACCTTGAGAATTCCTCTTTGAGTCTTAACTGACCGAACCTTCGATTGTAGATACCCGTGAGCGGATCATTGGCGGCCAAACGTTGCAGCTGGTTGTACGTGATGGCGTTTCTAAACGCCAAGGCAAGACCATGACCAAACAACTCCATGAGACTCTGGGCATCTGAATCAAATGGTTTTGTTCCCGCAAGAATCAAAACCCCCAAAGCGACATCTTTGTACAAAATCGGATCGACGATGACATTTCTTGGTTTGAAATCGGCCACCAGACCACTCAGTGTGAGATCATCAGGAAAATCCATGATGATCCTTTTTTGTTTCGTGACCACTTTCCATATGATCTCATTCTTCAAAAGCGCTTCCGGACTCTGAATCCTAAAGGATGTCAGAATCTCCAAGTCACCCTCTTTTTCAATGATGATCGCGCCGCCTTCGGCATTCATGTTCACCCGCAAACTGTCCAAGGCTTCCTCCGCCAACTTATCAAGTTCCAAATAGCTTGACAAGAGCTCTGTAAAGGCCTTGACGGTCGCTTCCGTGTGAAACGATTTGGCCAATGAGCCGACCAATGAATTGAACGCCTTGGCACTATCGCCGATCTCATCTTCAGACCTGACCGAAACATAACAATCCTCAGCCAGACACGTCTCCGGGGTTGAGGCCGATCCCCGTTGCATGATGCGCTGTTCGACTCGGCTCATATGCTTGGCCAACTCTGAGATTCTCGTTCCGACAATCCGTCTCGAAAGATAGATGTTGAACAACCCGACAACACTGCCGGCAAGAATACAAAGGGCAAAGAACAAAGGGGTCAAAACATACGAACTTGGTGTGCCGGTGATAAGGACAAAGAAGGGAAAAGCAATCCCTACCACAATCCCAAAGCCAATCATAAAAATCGCCAAATCATTGAATATCTTTTTTGTGATCATCGCTTCCTCCTTCAATTCTGCCAAATCAAGGACTTGTTAGACCATGTCACAGATGGTATGTCTGATACATTGATTCTATCACAGCTTTAATCGTTTCATCGTGACAATCATGTCAAAGAGATGAATTCCAATCCTGTTTGAATGATTTAAAATCACTCGCTCACTTTTTCGATGGCCAGATCAATCGTCTCAATCAGACGGATGAGACCATCTTTCAGCGCTTGATAGCTTTGTGTGTTCAACACCCTGATTTTCCTGAGCGGTTTCTTCAGGTCCAATGCGACATAAATGACACGGTCAAGGGTGCTTACGAAAAGGTTCTTGGGTGCGAACGTTTGGTCAAACACCTTGTATAAGGCCATGACCTGATGGTTTGACGCAGCATGCTCATTCTGACAATAGACCTTCAGACGCTTCTCATTTTGAGTCTTGATACTGTGGACTTTGCTTCTTGAGGGTCTGCCTTTGGTCCTGATCTGGATCGGTGTCGTATGGACGCCTTCGATGGCGATAAAGAAACCATTGAAGTGAACAACTGTGCTCTCTGATGTCTGTGTGTAACAATAGGTGTCATAAACAGTCACTGGAAAGGATTGCTTTGAATCAAAGGCATATCCGGCCCGAGCGCTGTTTCCGGCATGTTTCCAAAACAGTTTGGATTCGGCGATGACCTTCGACGGTTTGGGGTATGGTTCATATGAGATTTTCAGATCCTCATGGTATAGGAGTTCCTCAATCATTTTAGGCATCAGGAACCGGTAAAGCGGTTTTTCACTCACAAAGGTCTTTCTTACAATCAAGGCGGCTACGGCAAGCGCCAAGGATATCCCTGTGGATATGAGAAATAGAACCAAAAACGCATCATTAAGCCGGTCTCTGATCACCACCATAAGTCCGGCGTTCACTATAAAAACGGTCATGATGATGACCAATATCCTGATGACGGTCTTCGTCTTCTCTTGGATCATCTGATGATAGGTCTCCATCACTTGTCTTGATGGTTGGGTCATAGGTCTCCTTCTTTCCTCTTATTGGATCGTGCAGATCTCTGTGATCACTCAATGCTTGAAATGCCTCATCGATGTCATCACCATGATCATATCATGGGCATCACCTAGGTCGATCACGGCTTGATCTTTGATGCTTCCCCCGGGCTGAATGATCGCTTTGATGCCTCTTTCGATGGCCAGTTCAACCGTATCTGTCATCGGAATGAACGCATCCGATGCCAGATAGGCATCTTGTGCCTGATCGCCGGCCTGATCAAGGGCGATCTTGGCTGCGCTGATCCGGCTCATCTGGCCAGCACCGATACCGATGGTCTGATGATCCTTGGCGATGACAATCGCATTGGATGTCACAAACTTGACCGCCTGAAACGCAAACAACAGATTCTTCAAATCATCATCCGACGGTTTGTTTTTGGACACAACCGTCAAGGTATCAATCAGATCCTGGTCCTGGTCTTGAATGAGCAATCCTCCGTTGACGCCAACCATGGTCTTCCCATATGTCACGTCACCTGTTTCAAATGAGATGATCCGAAGGTGCTTCTTGCGGGTAAGGACAGACATGGCATCTTCGTCATAACCAGGGGCGAGGATGACTTCCAGAAAGAGATCATAAAGCTTTAGAGCCAATTTGAGGTCAACCGGATCACTCAAAGCCACGATGCCTCCGAAAATAGAGACCGGATCCGCATCATAGGCTTTCTGAAAGGCCTCATGGATGTCATTGGCACATCCGATGCCGCATGGATTCTTGTGTTTGACAGCCACAGCGGTATGACCCGTAAACGCCCTTAGAATCGATAGGGCCGCTTCGGCGTCCTGGATATTGTTATAAGACAGTGCTTTCCCGTGACGTTGTGTGCTTGAGGCGATCGAGTAAGGCGTCGTCGTCTTCGATATGTAGTAAGCCGCACTCTGATGTGGGTTCTCACCGTAGCGAAGTGCCTCTTTCTTCTGAAATGACAATGTCAATGTCTCGGGATAGGGCTCTTTTGTGAGATATGAGGCGATCTCGGCATCATAGGATGCACTGAGCCTAAACGCCTTCGCGGCGAGATCGCGTCTGAGCTTCAAAGGCACCTCGCCTTGATCGTTCATCTTTCCAATCACTTGGTCATAATCACCGAAATCAGAGACCACCGTGACAAACCGGTGATTCTTCGCCGCACTTCTGAGCATGGCCGGTCCGCCGATATCGATCATCTCGATGATGTCAGCATCGGAGGCTTCATCAGAGGCCTTTATCTCAAAAAAGGGGTAGAGATTGACAACAAGCAGATCAATCCAGCTGATGTGATGGGTGATGGCTTCATGGATGTGCGTCTCTTCATCCCTTTTTCCGAGAAGCCCCCCGTGGATCAGGGGATGGAGGGTTTTGACTCTCCCCTCAAAAATCTCTGGGAAACCCGTCACCTCATCGATTCTCTTGCACCTGATCCCGGCATCTCGCAGGTGATCATATGTCTTTCCGGTTGAGATGATCTGATAGTTCTTTCCGATGAGATTTTTGGCAAATGAGACGAGCCCGGTTTTGTCATACACACTGATCAGTGCCTGTTTCATGAGTGTTCTCCCCTACCGTCTTGCGTGATGATGGTCATGGCGAAGCTGCCACAAGCAACAACCATCCATAACCATTGGTATTATACCAACGAACCTCTAAACTTCATAGGGTTCCTATGGTTTTAGGCAAATCAAGATCAGATGAACCCTCTCCTGATTGTTTGATGTTCAAGGTATAAGGGTATCAATCCTGATTGTTTTGTGTTATCATGGTGTTACGCTTCAAAAAACAGGTGACCCATGATGTCTAGAAATCTCAATCTTCCGAACCTTTTGTCACTATCAAGAATCGTATTTCTGCCCATCTTATATGTCTTTGTCTTCTCGGACATGCCGTTTGCTTTTCTGATCGCATTCATCATTCTTGGCTCAACTGATTTTCTGGATGGCTATCTGGCAAGAAAACTGAATCAGGTCACGCCCCTTGGAAAAGCCTTGGATACGGTTGCTGACATGTTCTTCTACTTCTCAACCGCGTACTTCATTTTTCTCCTTTATCCTGAGTATCTATCTCCCAACACTGTCTTGTTGCTGGTGTTTCTAGGGGTCTATTTATGTGCTTATTTGTTATCAATTGTCTACTACAAAAGACCCGTTCAGGTCCATACCACGATACTCAGACTCGGAGCGACCCTCGTCTATGCCTTGGTCATCCTCTCCTATATGTTTGATACCACCCATGTGATCACCATCATCTTGATCACATTCATTCTTGGCTGTCTTGAGGAAATGTGGATGTTCATCCGGTTTGGACCGGTTGACATCGACACGAAGTCGATTTGGAGTTTGTATAAGACTCACCGAAAGCATGGATCCTGATCACGGACAATCAAAGGGCCACACACGAAAAACCCCTGATTGACTCAGTCGAACAGGACAATGGTCTTCTCATTTGGTCAAATCTTTTTCTAGGTCTCTTCCACTTAAGGGGTTGTATTGGATGATCTCTATGATAAAATAGTTATAAATCCCCCTAGGTGGTGAGGACATGGCCATAGACCTTTCCAAGCATTATACGCTGTTCGCTGATCTGATTGTCGGTTTCCATTTCAGTTATGTGATGTTTGTGATCTTTGGCCAAGTTGTGATTATCCTGGGATGGATTTTCAAATGGCCGTTCATCAGAAACCCCTACTTCAGGGTCATTCATTTTCTATCGATTCTCATCGTCGCGGCCCAAGCCATCCTGAAGATGCCTTGTCCATTGACGATTTGGGAGTATCAGCTCAGAGAACTCGGTGGACAAACCGCCGAGTGGGACATCTCATTCATCGGAAGACTTTTGAGACTGCTGATTTTCTTTGATTTCCCGCCTTGGTTCTTCACCATTCTTCATGTCGGATTTGCCAGTATCGTTTTGATCACCCTCATCCTCGTACCGCCAAGGTTCAGGAAGCGTCAACCTGTCAATCAATAACAAAGACCCACATGCCGGATGTTTCATGGCATGTGGGTCTTTTGTTTCATGACGTGATGTGATCAATCTTCAAACGACTTCTGTTCTTGTTGCTCGACAAACGATGCAGCAACCTTCAAATAGGCCGCTTTGGTAGGCGTCACCTTGAACTCCGGAAAAGCGTTCCTAAACGCATGGTCATCCACGATAAAATCCGCATCCGTCTGATATCTTGTCTCAATGAGTTCTTTTAGAATCGATGAGAACAACCCAAGAACACGGTGCATCCTCTTGGTAAGAGGCCGGATCTGATAGGTCTTATCAAACAATCGGTTGAAGATCAGAAGGATCTCCGATGGTGTCATCGGATCCAAAACCGGTAAGTGGAACACCTCGCCCTGATGCATGTCAGACTCACCTAAGCAGACCATTGCCCGAGCGACATCAGGCACATAACTGAATGTCTGGATTGCCAAAGGATCACCAAGATAATCAGGGTCTTTCCCATTCAACATGTTTTCAAGAAACGAATGATAGAGGAGTCCCGTCTTGAAGACCGGACTGACGAAGTTCGCACTCCGGCCGACAACCAAGTCAATCTCCCCACGCTTTTGAGCGTCAAAAAGTGTCTCTAGAATCTGTTTCCGGATTTTTCCTTTTTGACTTGCGGGATACGCAGGGTGATCTTCTCTCACCGGATTTTGAAGTGGTGCCGGTCCATAGAGATAGGTGTTGTCCAAGAAGACAATTTTGACACCTTTGCCTTTGACCGTGTCAATCAATCGATCGATGAATTGAGGCCACTTTCTCTCCCACACTTTGGTCTTGTAGGGAAAGCTCGAGCAAACATAGACGGTTGTCGCTTTGTCTAGCGCTTTTTGAATGTCTTCAAGATGTTCCATGTCGGCTTGCATAAAGTCTTTATCATCAACTGGCTGTCTTGCGACGATGCGAACTGGGCGTTTTCTTTCCCTTAATGCTTTCACCACATAGTATCCGACATTCCTGGTACCGCCGAGGATCACATTCAGTTCATTAGTCATTGTTCATTGCCTCCTTCGATGTTCTCAAACTCTGGTAAAACCTGATGTTCAGTTCATAGACTTCAATCCCATAATGAAGGGTTTCGATCTGGAAGTCATCCGCGATCGGTCCGATATGTGTCTTCAGTGTCTTCAGGCGATTGATCTCACCTTGGTAAAAACCAATGAGCTGGTCGATTTTCAATGCTCTCTCTGTCTCGTCGAGATGTCTGAAGAAAAACATGTGAAGCAGATGGTTGTGTCCAAACTGGAGATCATCGACTGGTTTCAACAACCATGACCTAAAGACCTCGTGGCCAGTAGCTGTGACCTGGTAAGTGGTCGAGTGTCTCTTTGTCTCATTCATCTCAAGCGGTTCGATCAAACCCTCATCAGATAACGCCTTCAGTGTCGGATAGATGTTTCCGTAGGATGGTTTCAGGAAGTTCGATGTGCTATCATCCATCATTTTCTTCAACGTGTATCCATTCAAGGGATAATCAATCAGAAGTCCAAGAATGATATATTGGATCTTGTTTCCTGCAGGCATAAACCTCACTCCTTTTATATCATTATGATATATCATTATGATATATGATGGGCCATGTTTTGTCAATCGATTGGCTTCAATAAAAAGACGGTCACCTTTCAGGCAACCTTCATATCCGTCTTTTTATCATTTCGATCCCAACTGTTTCGAAAGGTATAACACAAGATGATCATCATTGGTGACGACGTCATAGGCGAGGGCGACCTTGTCTTGATACCATATTCCGTCTCCAGAAGGGACATACCCTCGCTTGGCATAAAGGACTTGTGCTTTTCCATAGCCTTCATGAAGACCAACCGCGAGTCCGACTCGGTCATGATACCTTTTGGCCAGATCTTCTGCCACATCCATCAGACAAGACGCGATGTGCTGTCCTTGATATGGCTTGAAAACAAGAAGATCCTCGATGAATGGCATGTCACGAAAAGGTCCTGACGATGTATTGGGATAGAGGAAGATCATCCCTGCCATCCATGGTTTGATAATCGCCACCATGGCAATCACCTCACCTTGATGGGCGAGTTCAAGCCGTTTGGTCAAAACCATTGTCCGTTTTTCCCATCCTTGTGCCAATAACGCCTGATCAATCAAATGAATGTCATCCTCAGTCATGTCTCTGATCAGAAGATGGTTGTCCTCGTGATAGATCATATCTCCAAAGCCTACCTTTCTTAGATTTTGACGGACTCGATATCACCGGCGATGATCCAATCATCCATATTTTGTTCACGACGATACCGAAATGGCTCAATGGCTTCAAGCGGATGGACTTCAATCACACACAAAAACTTCTTTCCGGCCCACCGTTTGATTTGGTGAGGGGCGAGCCTCAATCTGTCTTGATGCCGACTGACAAACGCTGTTGACATGGCTTCATTCATCCGATCGGTCTCGATGACATGTTTGACCACGGCCGAAAATGAGATCTCCTGATCCGCTCCGGTTTCGACAAAATAGAGGACATCACCCTCTTTGACACGGCCGCCCAGAGGCACTTTTTTTCCAGCGGCACCTCTGATGATCATGGTTTTTTCTCCACTGAGCAAAAGGTCAAGCTCTCGTGCTTTCTTATCCAGATAAACCACATGATCAGCGTTTCCTTCTCTTTTTTGAACCCATGTCGATTGACTCATATCCATTCTCCCAAGTTCTTTTTCATATCAATGAGGACACCTGATCACTTCTTGGTGATCTTCCTCTTATAGACGAGCAACTGTTCTTTCTCTTCAGCTGAGAGCCTTCTGCTCTCCCGGCATTTCTGGATGGCCTTGTTCACAATTCTCGCATTCAAATCTTTCGTTGACCCTAGAAACACCCTTGTCCTATTTGGATACAAGATCAGACACTCACAAAGGAGCCATCCGGCCATCATGATGACATAGTAGGCCTTTTCATCCTTGAGTCGTTTGATCCGATCAAAAATCGTGTCCAAGACATGGTCGTCCTTGACCATCTGAAACAAGATCATCAGAGCCAATCTTCTGACGAAAAGACGTTGATCCAGAAGGTAGTGATCTACCAGATGGATGAATTGTGCCTGATTGTCTTTTCTGATCTGGAAGGACAAGACATCCACGTGAGCCCAGTTCTCCATGGTATCAAGATACCGATTCAGATACTTTGTCATGACATCGAAATCGGTGATCCCAGACATGATTTTCCCATAGATCACAATCGCCTCATAGTGATCAAAGATCATAAGATCAAGAAATGACAAAAAGTCACCTTTTCGGATATCTTTGATGATGGCATCAATGGTTTTGGATGGAACACATAAAACATCCAACGTTGTATTCAAAATCGACCTTGCCCATGCTTCTTTCGAAGACTGCCTAAAGGTCTCAAGATATGACAAAAATCGAGGTTTGTCGGCTTCTGTCCACTGCAGACGGTTCAGTTCCATGATGTCACTCCTAACAATCTTCAAGGGAGAATCATTGATCCCTTCTTAGTTTCATTATAGCATGTCCACAACGCTTGATTCATATGATTCCAGAAGCATCAACAATAAGGAAAACCCATGACGCAAATCATGGGTCCAATTATTTCTTATAGGTTGGTTTGCCGTGTCAGTTCGCGCAATGTCTCAATCATCTCATTCGGATTCTCTTCCGCAAGATAATGACCAGATTCTCGAAAGCGTCTGACAACAGCATTTGGAAAGGTCTTTTCAAAACGGATCAGTTCCTTCTCTCTGAACGCAATGTCTTTCATACCCCAAAGGATTGCGATTTCCTTGTCCTCCAGGACGTCCATCTGTGCCCAGATGGTCTTCAGCCAAGGGGTTGACTTGATAATCTGTTTGGGAAAGACCCATGTCCCTTTCCGGTCACGGACCTGACCAACTGGCATCAGATAGTGACGGTGGATGTCATTGGTGAGTTTGCTTTTGTCTCCAAAAGCCATTCTTACAATGGTCTTCGCGAAAAAGTTTCTCTTTCTGATCAAAAACCGGCCAAAGAACCCTCCGACCATCCCACTGAACAGGTGATAGTAGAAATCCCCTTTGACAGACCATGCCCACGTATTGGTGATGAGCAACGCTTTGATCCTATCTGGATGTCTGGTCGCGAACCACAAGCCAATCGGACCGCCCCAGTCGCCCACAACCAAAGTGATGTTGTCAAGGTCCAAAGACAAGATCAGATCTTCAAGATGCTTGGCATGACCCTCTGGCAGATATGACCAATCATAAGGTTTCTCAGACAACCCAAATCCAATGTGATCCGGTGCGATACAACGATTTGTCTTCGATAATGCTTTGACCATATCCCTGAATTCAAACGACCACGAAGGGTTCCCGTGGACAAAGATGATGGGGTCTCCGTTGCCCTCATCAACGTAATGCATCATGCCGACATCCGTCTTGAAAGTATGTGATTCAAACGGATACATCGACCGATCAATCCATGTGTGCTCATTTAACTGACTCACGTCTGTTGCCCTCCCATTGGTCTTCGGTTATGTTTGGCCATCAATATCAATTGATGATGTGCCCATATTCATCCTAGCATATCCAAAAAAACAAAGCGATGATCATGCTTTGATTGACGTCCATGGACGGTTGAATGTAGAGATCATCGGGTAGAACGATGGACTTCTTCATAGAGTGCTTCCCCGGCATGCACAAACTTGGTGGGAAGCCAAGGGGTATCCATCTCAAACTGGAAGATCTGGTCACCTTCATAGATCTGGATGTTCCTTCCGATATCAGAAGGAAGGGTTGGTGTGCTTTTGACCAAAAATGACAGATGCTGATGCTTTCCATCAACGGTACCCTCATAGTGGTACGCATATCGTCTGAGCGTGAGCATGCCTTCGCCGACATCAACGAGACGGTTGTTTCTAAAGGACTGAAGACGTGTTTTGGCTGAGAGTTCAAAGTCAGGGTTTGCTTTTATCTCTGTCCTTAAGCGGGTCTCTTGTTCCTTAAACCATTGATCAATCCCGCGTTCTGCCAAAAGACCGTATTGGTCATAATCCATGCGGTGCCCACAAGATGGGCATGCCAGATGATCACCTTTTGAAACCAGTCCCTCGAAAAGACAGGACGGGCATTGATAGACCACGTTTTCGAGATTGCTGATATCCTTCAAGCGATACCTATACCGCTTTTCCATGTTATAAGCTGATGTGACAAAATCGAGTGCTTCGCAGACGGTCTCATAAATAGCCTCCAATGACATCGTCAACAACTCATTCTTTCTGATGATCAGCCGTTTTTCGGTTTCCACCCTACCTCTGAAGGTGTGCTTGGACCATGGCGGGTTCGCACAATAGGCGTTCATGTGTTTGACGATATAGACGTCCGCTTTGGCTTTCTTCAAGAATTTCGCTATCGCAAAGGCCGGGGTCATGAATGCTCCGGTTGGGGAAATCTGGCCTTCTGGGAAAACCGAGATGATGCCATCCTTGCGCAACACCCTGAATGCCTTCAATGTAGCCACCGGATCAGCCTGCATCAAACTCTTCGGAATGGCTCTGGCAAGCCTTAAAAAGAAGCCTGTCACGGGTTCATAGAACATTTTGCTGGCGGCGAAGTAACTGACCCTGCTGGGATACATCGCCGCAGTCGTATAGATGAAGTCATGAAATGACGTATGATTGGATAGGATGACAGCAGGTCCTTTGATCTTGACTTTCCTGATGACGCGTTGTCCTTTGATGAACGCAACCATCTTGATCAGAAGACCAAGGACACCATAGAGAACAATGTTCGGCCGTTTCATCTAGAGCTGATCGATGATCGATGCCTTGTCCGGACTGTTCTCCTCGATCGCTTTGGCGATGAGGTGTTGTTTTGAGGCATCAATCTTGTAACGATGAGAAATGAAAATCCCAATGCCCATGAACAATAACGGTGCGAATGACATGATGATCCTGATCATCAAAGTCGCACTATCCGGTTGGCTCACCACTGGTGTTCCGCCTGGGACCTGCTCCTGAAAGCCTGCCATCCCAATCAAAAACATCACGATGGCAAGGCCAACAGCTTGGGCAATCTTGTTGATGAAGTTGGTGAATCCACTCATCTGTCCGTCAGGACGTTCCCCAAACTTGAGTTGTCCGGCATCAACCACGTCCCCATACATCGTATGCGGGACCAAACCAGGACCGCTGATTCCAAAGCCCATCAACGCTCCTAGAAGATAAATCATGATCGGGTTGGCGTTTTGCGGAATCAAAATGATAAAGACTGCGGTGAAGATCCACAGATAGGCACCAAACCGGTAAGCATAGGTTTTCCCTTTCTTCTCAATCATCTTGAGATAGACAGGCAAAGCGACAATCTGCATCGAAAACATCAGTGCGGCCGCGATCATGCCGACCATGGTGGCCTCACCTTGGGCGGTCTGATCCTTGGTGATGAAGTAATCCACATAGAAGAAGAACATGCCGCTCATGATGGCCATTGACATCTGAAGGACCAGAAACATACCAAGATATTGTCTGAAAGGTCGAAGCGAGAGCGGTTTGACCAAATCCTTGACCGATAGCTTCGTCATCACCTTCGGTGTTTGAATCTCTTCTCTTGCGAACAGTCCGGTAAAGAGCACTGACAATCCAAAAAGCAAACCAAATGACAGACTCATCACCTGATAACCAGTCGCCTTATCACCAAACATACCAACGATGATACCAGGAACCGCGACACAAAGGATCGAGGCAAAGATGGAGAATCCTAACCGATAGGAGTTATATGATGCCCGTTTCTGATAGTCACCAGAGATTTCACTCGAGAGTGAATAATATGGGATCATGACCGATGTCTGCACCGTCGTGAAAATCAGATAGGACACCAATACAGCAATCACCCTTAATGCTGTCGCCGAAAATCCATAAGGAAAGAACAACAGATACATCGACAACAACACAAACGGCGATGCGAAGATGAGATAGACCCGTCGTTTTCCAAACCTCGATTCGGTCCGATCCGAGATGTGACCCATCAAGGGATCGGTCACAGCATCCCAAATCCTCGCAACCAGCATTACAATACCAATCCAATACGGACTGATCCCGACCGTGATTGCCAAGAACCCTGGATATAAGAAATTGACAATATTGAAAGAACCGCCGCCATAAATGTCCGCGGCAGCGAAAGACAGTTTTCTCCTGAGATCCTTGTTAGCCATCGTGTTGTCTCCTCTATTTTTTGTGCGTATACGTCTATTATAATGAATTATCACCCAAATCGGTTGAAGAAAATCATTAGTGATGACCTTGATCACAGATTCTTCTTCAAAAGGGCCAAGTCAGTTGAGTCATCAATCTCATCAACCTTCCTTCGAGATGAATCAAAAACCCTGAGTCTTGACGATCAGACTCAGGGTTTGTATTGCTCAATATGATATTGATATCACTCATCGCCTGAGCCATCCACCTTGAAACGGAGGATGGTTTTCATTTTCTCGGGCGCGCTCCTTCTGGGATCAGACAGATAAATCTCCTTATGTTGCTTGTGCGTCCGTTTGAACCCTTTTGAGGCAATGTGTTCATGCATGACCTGAAACGTTGCCGGTTCATCATCATATGGTCCGATATGCAGCATCTGGCAACAAACCCCTTCATCAATGGCTTCAAAGCGGATCAGATTCAACTTGGGATTCTTTTTCTTCGTCATGACATCCTCAAGAAAACGGTCAAACAACGCCTTCGTCAGGAATTCCGGCTGTCTGATCATCAGGGTATACGCATAATTGGTCTTATCCTTCAACGTCACACTTCGATCAACCAGATCCCATACCCCTTCAAGGGGAAAGACCTTGTAATCATGAGCGCCTTCTGGCGGGTTTGGTTTCTTATATGACATCTTCACAGCATACGCGACCGCATAAAGCGCAGCGGTCGCCAATGCGAAATCCTCACCGTTGGGATCTCCTTGACCAGACAAAGTGATGAAATGCCCTGGGACGATATCAACGATATCCGGTTTTGCTGGCGGCTTGTAACATGCCTAAACCATCTCTTTTGTCATCACAACCTCGCTTTCTACGCATGATAATCATTTCATGCACTCTTTGAACTCATGATATCATCATTTGGTGACATTGTCGCCACCAATAAACACACACATCCGTCAGTGTGTGTTTCATTTGGCTGTCTTGATCAGATTAGATCTTTCGAACAGGCTTGCCTTCAATGTATCCCCGATATCCCTGAGGGGCCAACTGAAAGCGCGGATGACTCTCATCGAAACGATACCCATAGATTTCTGGATTGTACTGGTCGATGGCTTTCCTCAGCGCACTGATCTCTTCGGCGAAATACTCATCATCATAAGGATTCCCCTGAAAGATCATCACCTGACATGGCTCCAAGACAATCCGATCAAATCCTTCCGGTAATGGGGTGTCATCGTCCATCGGCACTTCAACCCCTTGGACATACGTTGATGTCCCAGCCGGTATGAGATGTTCGGGAAGCCAAAAACCAACCGGTTCATAAAGTGCGTTCGGGATGCTTTCCAAAATGCCCCAAACATCACATCCAACTTCTTCACAATACTTGAAATACTCTTTGGCTGTTGTTGCCCGTTTGATGATTGCCATCCGTTTAGGTCTTAGGACGACTTGCGTGAAAACCGTTCTTTCCGCCATGGTGATCCCTTCTTTCGTTCGATTTCGATGACGGTAAATGGCCATGACATCATAAGGCAAGAAGTAGGGGACAGGTCTTGGCTTCTTTTGATAGGCTTTTGGCGATACCCCGAACGCTTTTGAGAATGCGCGCGTAAACCCTTCGTGAGAGTCAAAGAGAAAGTCGAGGCTGACATCAACAATCTTGATATGCCTCTTTGTCTTCATCACTTTGGCCGCTGCCGTCAGTCGCATCAGCCGGATCGTCTCAAAAAGTGATTTTCCTGTCAACTCACGAAACAACCGTTCTGTTTGGGAAGGTGAATACGCGGCAACCCTCGACAGCTCAATCAATGTCAAAGGCTGATCGATATGCGTTCGGATATGATCCTGAACCCGTTGTATGCTTAGAACCTGTGCTTCTGTCATGATTGTTCTACCTTCATCGTCATCAGTTTATCACCTGTGACGATTGATTTCTTGACCTCAATCGTCATCTTCATCACTTTTGATTTTACCATGTCTTTCCTTCAACCCTCAAAGTACTATTTTCTTGTAGCAATCCAATACACAAATCAAGACAATTGCGTATAATGAGAGTGATTGAACATCACATCACGAAACAAGGTTCATTCAAGACCAAGAAACCCTTGGATCCATCATCAAAGGAGACATGACCCATACCCATGAACAACCTATTCAATACTCACTCACCTTATTTCAAAGACAAGGTCATCCCGGAGACAAGAAGAATCCTGGCCCTCCTCTTCTTCACCTTTGTCTTCGCCATCGGTGTGCTCTGGTTTCTTGAAGCCTCTGATGTTCCCTTGTATACAGGTGGGATCACCGGAATTGCCCAGCTGATCCGCGATGGGATCTATATCTTTTTGGGCAAAGATCTTGGGACCGGATTCATCGCCATATTCATTCTACTTGTCAATATCCCAATCCTTGTCATTGGCTGGTTTGGGGTCTCGCATCGTTTCACGGTCTATAGCATCATCTCAGTTCTCCTGCAAACCCTCATCTTCGCCTGGATGCCTGTTTTTGACATGGGCCTGATCGGGGTCGAACACGCCCTCGCAGCATCCGTCATCGGGGGATTCCTGATTGGCGTCGGCTCTGGTGGTGCTCTGAAATACGGTACATCTCTTGGGGGTATCGACATCCTCGCCCAGTATCTATCCTTTAGGAACGGCAAGTCCGTCGGTTTCTTCATGATGGCGATCAACGTGGTCATTGCTTTGATTGGTGGCATCTTGCTTGGCGGCGTCGTCGGTCCAAGCGGACAGGTCGTGGCTGGCGGTGTCATCATTTCCTACACATTGATCAGGATCATCATCACAACGGTGGTGACCGACAAACTTCATACAGCCTATCAGTTTCTGGCCGTTGACATCATCACTGAAACCCCGGATGAACTGGTTGAACAAATCCTGAAGATTGTCTACCGCGGTGTCACCCTGATTGGTGCCAAAGGGGCTTATTCAAAAAATGACAAGACCATCGTGAATGTGATCATTTCCTCCTATGAGTTAGACCGCATCATCGAACTCGTCAAGAAAGTCGATGACAAGGCCTTCATGACAACAAAACCGGTCAAAGGTGTGGTCGGCAATTTCAAGAGGAAGACCATTGCGTGACAGATTGTCCTTATCAATCATGATCACAAAGAGCGTCCTTTTTGCGGACAACAAGTGCGCAAGAAGGACGCTTTTTATGTCATCAAAGGCATCACCATACGCGCCAGATTCTGATGAGCTCAAGAAAAAAGACCATCGCTGGATGGCCTTGATCAAATCCTCTGACACGCTCTACCACAGATGATGAACCTGATTCTTGATCATCTCGTCATAGATCTTTTGAACTTGATCCATCTCATGCTTTGTCAGTGGTGGAAGACTGGATGTTTTGGCGTTGCTTTCTATGTGATGAGGTTTGCTGGCTCTGGGAATGATGGTGCTCACCGCATCAAACATCAAGATCCACCTGTCTAATCTAAACGGGAGCAATACAATTTAGC
>JAGYLU010000024.1 GCA_018400755.1 Acholeplasmataceae bacterium | reverse complement strand
TTGCCATAGAAGCACACCAGAGAGGGCAAACCCGTTTCCGACCTTGGCCAGATCAGCGGCTTCAAACATCGGCAGCTTCGGTTCAGCAAAGTCACCAGGCACCCAAGTCTCTTCTGAGTCCGAGTTCAACAAGCGCTTGAACACTGTGGAATCAGGATCAAATCCTGAAGGGGCAATCTCATAGGTGGTTGCGGTTGTCTTCGCGTTTGCGGTCGTGACAAGCCCACCATCATCCTTGGTCGTGACTTCCGCGAACACATAAGCATTCGTGATCATGCCCTCTGCCAAGGAAAGCCCGGTGATGCCGCCAGCAAAGTCGCGGGCAGCAATCAATGCGCCACCGACATAGACATTCTCGATCATGCCGTTGTTGATGCCGGCGATACCGCCGACATAAAGGTCACCATGGATGGAAGCGACGCCTAGGTTATTTGCAGAATCCCCTAGTTCAGCCGATCTTGACTTATCAATGAATTCCTTCATTGAGAGATTTCTTGAAAATGAGCTGTCGATGATGGTGCCTTCATTGTATCCGGCGATTCCACCAAATGCGACATTCTTGCCTTCGTTTCCAACACCTTCCTCAGAGTATGCGCTTTGCGCGAACACCCGTCCGGTCACAGACGCTTCCCTGATGGTACCAAAGTTGAATCCGGCAATCCCACCACCATAAGCATACGTGTTTGAAGACTTACCACTATTGGCCTGATTGCCCGCGGGCAGAGTCGCTGTCACGACAGCCCCTTCGATCAGTCCGAAGTTATAGGCCGCGACGCCACCGGAACCACGTCCGGCTTTGACCGCACCTGCCCCACCGACAGTGACATTCCGAACTGTGCCAGTCAGACCATTCAATCCGACGATCGATCCGGCACCTGTTGAGAGGTCTTCGGTATCAACCCCATCATAGACCGGGAGTGCGCCCTGCATACGAGCGTTTGAAATCAATGCTCTTGAGCTGATATTCTCAATCAGACCATCGTTTTCATTGGCGATCGCGCCGATGGCATAAAGATTTGTCTCTGATGCGAACAATGCGGTCGCGCCATCAACAACAACATTTCTCACAACACCCGCTTCGGTGATGTGGTGGAACAAGCCACCATTGCCGCTGAATTGGACAGCATGGTTGCCGCCGTCATAGACGCCACCAAAGGAGATCTTTCTGGCATCATTCATCTCAAGCGGATCAGTGACGGTTCCAAGGAGGTCATTGATCTGCAAAAAATGGGCTTGATGATACGCGTTATTCTCAAGAATCGCGACC
This sequence comes from Acholeplasmataceae bacterium, assembly GCA_018400755.1. Taxonomy (GTDB): domain Bacteria; phylum Bacillota_I; class Bacilli_A; order Acholeplasmatales; family Acholeplasmataceae; genus RECG01. The sequence continues at coordinate 25,666 of JAGYLU010000024.1, read as the reverse complement.
ATATCGCTGACTTTGCTGACCAGATAAGGATTGGCCTCACTGCCCTCTCCTCCAAACAGCAAGCCTTCCGCTTCTCTTTCAATGCCTGAAGCATTGACTTTGACAGTATAGATACCACCGGTCGGAACATGATCCGGAGTGAATGTCACTATGTTCATGACATTGGCATCATCAATCTCAACGGTTCCAGCAAGTGGCACATATGTTGATTCGCCGTCTGCTTTCAAAGAAACCTCGAAATCGGCCAGATCCGCATCCGTCTGTCTCCAGACAACGGTTGATGAGAAAACCTCATCAGACATCTCAATCTCGGATGGTTCAAAGGTCAGTTCCAACCAACCAGCGACCAAGGTCAGATTCTCGGTCACGATATCAAGATCGAAATCCCAAGGAAATGTCCCATTCATCCACTCGCCGGTAAACGCATAACCGTCTCTTACAGGATCATCTGGACGAGTGACCTTTCCACCGTTCTCGATGGTTTGATCAGGCACCTCTGTGCCACCATCACCGGTATCAAATACAACCAAATACTCAATCACGTCATCTTCACCATCGCATGAGATCAACGTGACCATCGCAAACAATACCATCAAAACCAACAACCATTTTTTCATTTGGATTCTCCTCCTATAATGGGATATATGCTACCGAGTTGTTCAAACTCATGATGACAAAAATCAGACAAATCACAATTGGACCAAGCAACGTGTTTCCAGAAATCTTGTAAAACCACCTGTTGAAGAATGGCATCAGGAAGATGATCGGGATCAAGGTGAAGAGAATATTGACATAAAGCCACTGCGTGGTGCCATCCGGGAGTTCGGTATACGCAATCGTCCCGGTTCTCACAAACGCCACATACTGGATGAACAAGATGATCAGAAGTCCTGCCATATTGGTCACTCCGGACAAGAGCAGTTTCGCCCATTCCGGGGACTTGCCGTGCATCTGACCACTGTTCACCCTGATCGAATTCGATAAGTAGAAGATGAAGAAGAAGGGGAAATAGATCAGGATCTGAATCAGCACTTTCCAGTTCAGTGGTCGTGCCGCCATCACAAAGATGAACCTATAGTCCACATGGAAAATCCAGTAAACCATCATCAGAAGCAAGAAGTAAATGGTGACTACCATGAGCGCAAGAGCGATGGTCTTCACACCATGCCTGAAGCCATCAGCAAGTTCCCATGTCCTGATCTCTTGTCTGATCGAGATACTCTCTTTTGTCTTCTTACTTTTGAAAAAGCGTCCGATCAGTCTTGACACCGTGAAGACAATCATCGAGAATGTCCCTGAGAGGACCGCCCAGATCATGACCGCATTGGTCATCCGTTGCGGGAAGAACCAGGTGTTGACACTCCTGCTGGCCTCAGGGAAAAGCGATAACGACAGTTTCGCCGAAGGCAGGTACGTCAGTGCGGCAAACGATGCCGTCAAGAGAAAGACAATCAGATAGTTCAGGATGCCATAGACATTCCGTTTGGTTCTGTCAATCACCGGCACTTTCTTTGTCTTCTTAAAGAAAGGGATTCGGTAGAGCAATGAGGCCACCGGCACAATCATGGCCAAAGAGGCGACAAGCGAGATGGTTGTCAAGGTCTCTTTGATCTGCCACACCTGATCAGAGGCATTGAGCGTCTCATGACGAAAGTCCATCGCAATCTCAAAGAAACTGATCATATTCTTGGTCGCATCTTTGTCATAGGGCTGAAAGGCATGGATGGTCGGCGTATTGAAGACCATTCTCATCGTCCGAAAATTCGGATTCCCATAGATTTTTGCAATCTCGACCTCTGATGACAAAGAGATCAGCGGAAGCCCTTGTTTCTCAAGCCCGGAATTGACAAACGTATGAGACTCGATCGCCCATGTCATATCAGCCTTGGTGGTCCCATCCGGCGCACTGTCATTCAAAGGATTTCGAAACGCCCCTTCATCATATAAGGCATAATCCATGCCCATGTTGCTCTTTGAATAGGTGATGGAAGACGTGATTGATAGCACATAACCACTGATAAAGACCGAATGGACTTTACTGACGCCGTTGTTGTTGACCGACTTCTGACCGAAATAAACGGCTGCCTGATAGGCGGCATTCCCTCCGGCGGAATGACCGGTGACTCCAATCCTGTCCTTGTCGGCAAAAGGATAAACATCCTCGTTGTCATAGACATAATCAATGATGTCAAACGCGCCATAACCTTCAACGGTTGCGATCGCCCGACCTTGTATCCCCTGACTAGATGATGAGTCCCCTTGGCTATAGGGATCGATGTTGATGACAACAAACCCTCTTCTGGCAAACTCAAGGGCAACATGACCTTGGGTTTCGCGACTGCGTTGGAATCCGGCGATCACGACCATCAATGGTGCTTTGTTCTCAATAGATGCCGTCTCTGGCACATAGAGATCATAGGCGACAGTCTGCCCGTCACGAGCTTCAAAAATCACTTTCTCGATTTTGACATTGCCCCAATCGCTTTGAATCAACGAGGCAAACAGTGAAGATATCAAAATGACAAGGGTCAAAATGATGACCCAGACGCCCGATTTTCCTATTTTTCGTATCAATTCTTTTAATATTGGACTTTTTTGGGACTCCATAACGGGTTCTCCTCAATGTAAGCGTTATTATGAGTTCATCTTATCATAAAAAAAGGCGTTCGAACGCCTTCGTTGTTTCCATTATTTTATATGATATAAATATTTTTTATATCTTATCCATCGATTTCAGTGCATTGATGAACTCAAGCGCACCAGCATGCAATCCCGCATCCTTCTGCCAGATCAGCCCGATCTTGAGCATGATCCGGTCTTTGAATGGGATGCCCTTGATATCAGGGTCATCAGGATCAATCAGTTCTTTCATCAAAAACGCGCTTCCGGCATTCATCCTGACAAAATTTCTGATGACCGAAAGCTGTGAGGACACCAAGACAATGTTTGGATCTTTGTTGACATCCTGATACATCCGGTTGATCAGCTGGTTTTGAAAGAACCCTTCCTTGAAAAGGATGATCGGTTCATCCTTGATATCAACAATTGAAATCGATGTCCGATCGGATAAAGGATGATGTCTGTTCGCGACAAACAGCAATTCAGTCTCGACAATGGTCTCTTTCTCATAATGTTCGTTCGCACTGTCGTTTAGGATCGCGAAGCCAAGGTCAAGTGACTGGTTCTCAATCTTTTTCCTGATCGAAAGTGAGCCATCTTCCCAAATCTCGAACGATGTCCGAGGATGATCAATCATGTACCGGTGATAGATCTTCGGAAACAAAAATGACCCGATCATCGGGGGTACACCAATCCTGATGGTGTGTTTTCTCATCGATAGATCTTTAAGATCTTTGTCAAGAACGGATACGCTTCTAATCAGTTCTTTTGCCCGCTCATAAAGAAATGTCCCATCCTCGGTTAGAACCAACCCGTGATTTTTTCGCTCGAAGAGTTTGAGGCTATACTCTTTTTCCAATCGGTTGATCGCAGTCGAGAGCGCAGGCTGAGTGACATAAAGCGATCTCGCGGCCGCGGTCAAAGACCCGCTCTCACAGACGGCGATGAAATATTTCATCTGAAGCAGTGTCATCAGAGTCCCTCCTTGCCTGATAATGGTCATCTCCATCATATCATGGAACCATCTGAATTGTAGGCGAGGAAAAGCATTCCTTCGTCCCTGAGTATGTCATCGGTCATCATCATTCATTTGGAAAAGCCCAGCATTGCGGTCTTCTTGAAATTTATTACAAATAAGATTAAAATGAAGTTATGAAAACCGTGTCTGTCAGTCATCAATCATCTTTCACCAACGTGTTTCTTGTTCTAAGACATGTGTGATTGAAAGGATGTGACTTGTAAAGGATGAACAAACACCCTGATTCAAAGGCAATCAAGTTCTTTATCGCTGATTGGCTCACTTTGAAGAAGAATCCCATGATCATGGTCATCATTGTCCTGATGCTTCCTGTCATCTACGGCATTGTCTATTCAACTGGAGGTATCAAATTTGTCTATTCCCATACCATGTACATCCCGATTATTCTGGCAGGGATATTCTATGGGGCTTCCTTTGGCGCGACCATCGGCCTCGCAGCGGCCATCCTTTTAGGCCCATTGATGCCCATCGATACCATCACCGGAGAACTACAAGACCCGGTCAACTGGATTTACAGACTCTTCATTTTCGTCATGGTCGGATCGATTATCGGTTACGCTTCGACCAAACTGAGACGTGATGCCATTAAAATTGAAACCATGATGTCTATCAACCAGGAAACAGGGATTCCTAACACGAATGCCCTGAAACGATTTCACCAGAAACACATCACGCCAAACTGTACAGCGTTCACCATTCTGATCAACAATCACCACAGCATCATCGATGTCCTAGGGACTGATGTCTACCATACGCTCATCCACCAAATCTACATAGACCTTTCAAATGGCTTGAACAAACAATCTTTGGTTGTCCAATCGGATGCCAACAGACTTTGGGTTCTAATGCCTATAGAAAGCCTTGAAGCCGGCAAAGACATCATCATTGAATCTCTCAATCAATCCAAGATCATCAATGACATTCCCCTATATATCGATTACTCCATCGGCGCAGCCATGATCTATGGTGTCAGTCAGACAATCAGCCCCAAAGTCTTCATCGAATCGGACTCATCCGCCCGCTACGCCCAACGTCACAACCTGGTCTATGTCCTAGGTGACAAGACATCTTATCAAAAACGGGTTGAATATGATCTATTGGCCTCATTTGCGAAAGCCATCAACAATCAGGAAACATTCCTTGTCTACCAACCCAAAATCAACATGAAAACCGGTCGTATCCATGGTATCGAAGCCCTGATCCGGTGGAACCATCCTGGTCAAGGCCTGATTTCTCCAAGCGTCTTCATTCCCTTGATCGAAGAAACCAAACTCATCCATACCTTGACCGATTGGGTCCTTAAACACGCCTTGCTTCAATGTCGGAAAATGATTGATGCTGGCCACCGGGTACCGGTTGCCATCAATGTCTCGGCCAAGAATCTCTTTGATCCCTTGTTCTTTGATAGAAGCATCAAAATCATCAAAGATTCCGGCGTTCCATATGAACTGATTAAGTTCGAACTGACCGAGTCAACCCTCATGGCAAACCCTGAAGACAGCAAAGCCATCTTGGCCAAATTTGTCAAGCTCGGCATCAAAATCGCGATTGATGACTTCGGATCCGGATACTCATCATTGGCTTACCTGACGCAATTCCCGATTCACTTCATCAAGATTGACCGTCTTTTCATGCAAGATGTCATGACCAATCCGGCGATGCTCACCATCGTCAAATCGACCATTGATCTCTCTAAAAACCTTGGCTATGGCGTTGTTGTTGAAGGCATCGAGACCAAAGAGGTCTCTGATCTGATCGCTTCGTATGACTGTGATTTCGCTCAAGGCTATTATTATGCTTACCCAATGACATCAGAGAAACTTAATGAGTGGCTCACAAAGCCACATCACTAAGCGATATCCAATCATCATGGGCATGATATAATAGACAGTGAAAACGACTTATAGTCATACACCGACACCTTTTTCAGGAGGCCATTCATGAAAACAACTGAGCGAAACATCCTACAAGCAGCAACCGCCCTGTTTTCAGAATTCGGATACGCCAACGTCTCAACCAGATCTATCGCTGAAGCCGCCGGGGTCAATGAACTCACCATTTTCAGGCATTTCAAGACGAAAAGCAACCTACTGCAAGCGGTCATCCGCCACTTTTCCTATGAAGGCAATATCATCCATAAAATCCAAAGTGAGATTACTGGAAACCTCTATGATGACATCAGGATCTTCACGCATGTCTATTACAAGTTTCTCGAAAACAACATCAAACTTTATAAGATCCAAGTCAGGGAAATCGGTGAGGAAGGCCAAAAATTCACCAACACCATCGACTACACCGAGTTCATGAAAACCTACTTCGCCAAGAAAGCCGAAGAAGGGTGCTTCAAAGGCGACAGTCGCATGGTCGCCACTGGCATCGTCTCGATGATCATGGGCATCTTCACCTTGAAAGTCTATGCGCCCGATATTTATGAGGACACCGACTTCCGAGAACTGATTGATCGGTTCATCATCGAACTTCAGGAACTGCATTGTGTCAAGTGATTGGCGCGCAGTTCTTTTTTTTTTGTTAATTTTTCAATCAAACACTTGTAAAGCGTTTTCATGATATGTATAATGTAAGTAATTGCTTACATACATAACAATAAGAGAGGACTGATCAGATGAAAAACAAATGCGTGTCAGGATCTGACTTTGTTGCTTTGATCAAGGATGGTGCGAGCATCATGGTCGGCGGATTCATGAATATCGGCACCCCCGTCGGAATCATCGATCGCATCCTTGATGCCGGGCTCAAAGACCTGACCATCATATGCAATGACGCAGGGCTTCCCGGAATCGGGGTCGGAAAATTGATTGAAGCGGGACGTGTCAAAAAGCTCGTTGCCTCACACATCGGACTCAACCCGATTGCCGGGCAGAAAATGACAGCTGGAGAGATGGAAGTCGAACTTGTTCCCCAGGGCACACTCGCTGAAAGAATCCGCGCTGGTGGTGCTGGTCTCGGAGGGTTTCTGACACCGACCGGGGTCGGAACACTCGCAGCTGAAGGCAAAGAACTCATCCAAGTCGATGGCCGCGATTATCTGCTTGAAAAACCATTGAAAGCGGATGTTGCCATTTTACTTGGACATATTGTCGATAAAAAAGGCAACGTTGTCTACAACAAGACCATCCGTAACTTCAACCCGCTCATGGCAACCGCATGTGATCTGGTTGCGGTCGAAGCCCGGTCCATTGTCGAGATTGGCGAGATCGATCCTGACATAGTGATCACCCAGCACATCTTCATCGACTACATTGTGGAGGCCAACCCATCATGACGGACAAAGAACTGATCGCAAGACGCGTCGCCAAAGAACTCAAAGATGGTGATGTCGTGAACCTTGGTATCGGACTACCGACCATGGTATCCAATTTTGTGCCCGAAGGGGTGGATGTGACGTTCCAGTCAGAAAATGGACTCCTAGGACTTGGACCTGCCCCTGATCCCGAGCATGAAGACTGGGACCTCAGTAATGCCGGCGGAAAACCAGTGACCATGATCACTGGTGGCAATTATTTTGACAGCGCGACCTCTTTTGGAATCATTCGTGGCGGTCATGTCGATATCACCGTTCTCGGATCCCTGCAGGTTGACCAGGAAGGCAGTATCGCCAACTGGATCATCCCCGGAAAAATGATCCCCGGTATGGGTGGGGCAATGGATCTGCTCGTTGGCGCAAAAAGAGTGATTGTCGCGATGACCCACACCCAGAAAGGCAATCTCAAAATCCTCAAATCATGTTCCCTGCCGTTGACCGCGGTCAAAGAAGTGAACATGATCGTCACCGAACTCGGCGTCATGGAAGTCACAGAAAAGGGGCTCCTGCTCAAGGAACTCGCCCCCGGAGTGACAGTTGAACAGATTCAAAGCCAGACGGAACCAACACTGATTATCAGTGAAAAACTAAAAGAAATGGAGATTTAGGAGGACACATGAAAAAATTGTTTAACAAGCTGACACAAGGGTCAGTGAAACTCGTTGAAAAGTATTTGCCGGATCCGTTTATCTTCGCGATCATCTTGACCTTTTTGGTTGTCGTCATCTCGATGATTGTCACCAGGACAACCCCAATCGGGATTGTCGAAGCATGGTATGGTGGATTTTGGAATCTCTTGGCGTTCTCGATGCAGATGGCCTTGATTCTTGTCACCGGAACCATTCTAGCGACCGCGCCTGCCTTCAAAAAGGTGCTTGGCAAGCTCGCGTCTCTTCCGAAGAACAAGATCCAAGCAATCATCTTCGTCAACGTCATTGCCATCCTCGCCTGTTTTGTCAACTGGGGATTTGGTCTTGTCATCGGTGCGGTCTTCGCCAAAGAAGTCGCCAAACGTGTCAAGAACGTTGACTATCCGCTTTTGGTCGCCTCAGCTTATGCGGGATTCCTCGTATGGCATGCGGGTATGTCTGGGTCGATTCCGCTTGCGCTCGCGATTGGCGGAGCCAACACCGGTGGTGCTGTCACTGAGCCAATCTCAACAAGCCTGACCATCTTCTCAACATGGAATCTGTTGATCTTTGGTGTCATTTTGATCACCTTGCCTTTCTTGCTTGCACTGATGCATCCAAAAGATGACAAAGCCAAAGTGATCGATCCTGCCCTTCTTGAAGACGATGCAGAACCGGAAAAAGTGGCCAAGGCAGACATGACACCGGCTGAGAAATTGGAAAACTCAAGGATTGTGAACTACATCCTAGCCGCAATGGGTTTTGTCTTCATCATCAAATATTTTATTGACAATGGGTTCGAATTGAACCTGAACATCGTCATCTTCATCTTCCTGTTTGCTGCGATTCTGCTGCATGGTACCCCGATCAATACCGTCAGAGCTGTCAACAGTGCGGCCAAGAATGTTGGTGGCATCATCCTTCAGTTCCCGTTCTACGCTGGGATCATGGGTATGATGACTGCTGTGGGACCGGCTGGTGTTTCTTTGGCTGGTGCGATCTCTGATATGTTCGTCAGCATCTCTAATGCGACCACGCTTCCGCTCTTCTCATTCTTAAGTGCCGGTCTGGTCAACATTTTTGTTCCGTCCGGTGGTGGACAATGGGCTGTTCAGGGTCCAATCATGATGCCTGCTGGACTTGCTCTTGGTGTTGAACCCGCAAAAACGGCGATGGCCATTGCCTGGGGCGATGCCTGGACAAACATGATTCAACCATTCTGGGCATTACCCGTTCTTGGAATTGCCAAACTCGGTGCCAAAAACATCATGGGTTACTGTCTGGTCGTCTTGCTATATTCGGGCGTCATCATCAGCATTGGCTTGCTATTGGCCTGATCGAAGAGGCTTCATGACATGTCAAAAGTCTACATTGTCGCGGCCAAACGCACGGCTGTCGGAAGCTTTCTAGGATCATTGTCGGGCGTCTCACCAAGTGTGCTTGGCGCACACGTGGTCAAGCAACTGATCTCTGATACAAAAGTGGATCCGAAGGCCATCGATGAAGTGATCTCCGGTAACATCCTGCCTGCTGGCCAAGGCCAAGGCATTGGCAGACAAGTTGCCATCAAAGCCGGCATACCGGACAGTGTTGTCGGTTATGCCGTCAACATGGTCTGTGGTTCCGGCATGAAAGCGATCATGGATGGCGCATTGAAGATCCAAGCTGGATGGGACCATCTGGTCATTGCTGGAGGCACAGAATCCATGAGTCAAGCCCCTTTGCTTCTTCCGGCTTCTGCCCGAAAAGGAATGAAAATGGGTAATCTCGAAGTGATTGACCATATGGTCTTTGATGCCTTGACAGATGCCTACGACGGTATCCACATGGGCGTCACTGCCGAGAACATCGCCAAGAAACATGACATCACAAGAGAAGCTCAGGATGCTTTTGCCTATGATTCACAGCAAAAAGCCATCAAAGCCGTCGATGACGGTCGCTTCGATGATGAGGTTGTGCCCATTGAAGTCCGCATCGGGAAAGAAACAGTCCTTTTTTCCAAAGATGAATATCCAAACCGGAAGACAACCTTGGACAAACTCGCAACCTTGCGTCCGGTGTTCATCAAAGACGGGACCGTGACTGCGGGTAACGCCTCTGGCATCAATGATGGTGCCGCTTATGTGATGCTTGCTTCTGAGGAAAGCCTCAAACGTCACGGACTCAAGCCTCTGGCCGAAATCGTCGGTGTCGGGCAGGCAGGTGTCGATCCCAAAGTCATGGGACTAGGGCCTGTCGGTGCCGTCAAGGACGTGCTTGACCGTACTGGACTATCGATCAATGACATCGATCTGATTGAATTGAATGAAGCGTTCTCGGCCCAGTCAATCGGTGTGGTCAAAGAACTCGCGCACGATTTGAACATCTCATATGACGACATCATGACGATCACGAACGTCAACGGAGGGGCGATTGCCATCGGTCATCCGGTTGGTGCAAGTGGTGCAAGAATTCTTGTGACATTGATTCATGAACTGAAAAAACGCCAACAGGATTATGGCCTTGCCTCGCTATGTATCGGTGGCGGCATGGGAACAGCCATCATCATCAGAAACCTTTGACAAGAAGTCTCCGAACCGGTCATCCGGTCGGAGACTTTTGTTCTAATCAGATGTCTTCACGAAAAAGTTGTCTCTGTTTTTTTTAGAATAAGTGTATAATAAAAACAATGATACCGAAATCTCCCCTAACCCGCGTATCACATTGAAGATTAGGAGGCAGTATTCATGACTTTTTTCATGCGTTATCGACATGGACTCATCATTTTACTCATGTTGTTGGTCTTGACCGGTTGTTTCCGAAAAGACATTACCATCACGTTTGATACCCAGGAAGGATCACCCGTCGCGGCTTTGACCATGGACTCAAAAACGCCCCTTGTGCTCCCTGATGACCCCAATTTGGAAGGTCACACATTCCAAGGGTGGTTCCTTAACTCTGAAGCCTCTGGCGATTCTCTTCAAAACGGAATGACCTTTGATCAGGATGTCACCCTTTATGCCAAATGGGTAGCGCTGGACTTCATCATCACCTATGAGACCAATGGAGGAACCCCAATGAATCCAGAGACCGTCACATACGGTACCCCCATCCAACAACCATACCCACCGACCAAAGAAGGGTTCGCGTTTGGTGGATGGTTCACCGATGATACTTTTTCATCTCCTTACACATTCCTTTTGATGCCCGCTCATGATCTCACCCTCTATGCCAAATGGATGATTCCTGTGACATTCGAAGAAAACGGGGGCATCCCTGTTGACCGTCAGCTTGTCAATGCTGGTGGTGGCCTATATGTCCCTGCTGTCTCACGCCCCGGATACAATTTTGATGGCTGGTACGTCAGTCTGAATGATGGAAGAACCTTCGATGAACGATGGTCGTTTGCCACCATGGTAGTCCATCATGCCATGACGCTTTATGCCAAGTGGATCCCTAACACATACACCCTTACCTTCGATGGCGACAATCATGATGAGGGGGATGACCTGGTGGAACAGACTGTTACCTATGATGCGCCTTACGGAGCCCTTCCCGTGATTGAAAAGACCGGCTATACCTTCATTGGTTGGGCCCTGCCTTCTGGCATCCTCGTCAGCGAAGAGACGCTCATCCAAACCCCTTCGGATCACGAACTTGTCGCTGTTTATGAGGCCAATGACTACACCTTGACATTCCTTGATGGCGATGGCTCGGTACTCGAGGTCGTGACGACTCCATTTGGAGAGATCATCGACTATCCTGAGAGTCCCGTCAAAACCGGATTCACATTCTTGTACTGGCTTCATGATACCATGCAGTCTATTATATTTGATGAAACCATCATGGGTGCGTATCACCTGACGCTTCGTCCGCGATGGTCCACCAACAGCTATGTGATGAGCTTTGAGACCAATGGTGGTGATGTCATGCCCGATGAGTCCATTTTCTACGGCACGACACTCGCGCTACCTCATCCGACAAAGACAAACAAGGTGTTTGCGGGTTGGTATCGTGATGAGGCCTTGGAAACGCCATATGATGATGTTTCTATGCCAGATCATGATGTCACGATCTACGCCCTATGGCACACCATGATCAGTTTTGACACCCATGGCGGTCCCGCCATCAATCCCATCATCAATCTCGATGGATCATCTCTTTCGTTTCCTCCTGACCCAACCCTGTCCGTGAAGGCCACGTTCACCAGATGGTATATGGATGCTGAACTCACCATCGAAGCCATCACGACCATGCCCGAGAACAACACGGTCATCCATGTTGGGTGGCAAGTCAACCAATACACCATCACCTTTGATTCCAACGGGCACAACTTTTGACCCCGCCACCCTTGATTGTGGAACGAGTCTTTCCGCTTATGTGCCCGTTAATGGTGATTTCATTTTCCATGGATGGTTCCCGCTTGACTTAGGCAACATCGAGAGCAAGGTTGAGACTGTTCCTGATGGTGATGTGACGGTCTACATGCCTGGGGACACCGTCATCATCGGATAGGTAGGGAAGTGAGGACAATGAAAAAGCAAGAACAATCACGCCATCTCAATCATCTCATCGCCATCCTTGTGCTCACAGTCTCCATGTTCACAATGATGTCTTGCAGTAAAGACAAATCCATCACCATTGCCTTTGAGACCAATGGCGGCAATCCTGTTGAAAGCATGACCATCGATTCTGATCAAGACTTCATGTTACAAAGACCCCGAGAAAGTGGGTCATACCTTCATCGGTTGTTATATGGATCAGGATGCACATTGGTCACACCTTTCTGCTAATCCAACTCCCCGAAGAAGGGGACACAATCGTTTATGCGAAAATAGGATGTCAACCTCTACACCATCACGTTTGTCACCAACGGTGGTTCAGCCGTCGGTGCCATGGAAGTCCTTATGATTCTGATATCACCAATCTTCCCCTCACTGAAAAACAAGGAAATTATGCTTTCATGGGATGGAGATTGAACCCGTCCTTGGTCACCCGTTATCATTTGACACCATGCCCGCTCAGAGGATATCGTCCTTGCCGATTTCGGATATGAATTCACTTCAGATCCCAAGATGGCCTGCTGTCTCTGTCACAGGTTGTCACCTGCAACTTTCCCCATTGGCTGTTCTGAACCCGCTTTTGGTTTTGGCCATACCCTCGGGCTGATGCACCAGCCTTGATGGTGGGTTGACGCTCGATGAGAAATGGTCATTCACCTCCCATGTCGCAAACAGCACGCTGACCCTTTATGCCAACTGGATCCTAAACGTCCATGGCATTCATTTTGATTCCAATGGTGGCAGTGCCGTTGACGCCATCATGACCGGATACAACACCGCACTCACAGCCCCTTTGGATCCTGTCCGGGAAGGTTATGTCTTCATGGGATGGACCCGTGATTTGGATACCGAAATCCCTTATGTCTTTGATCTCATGCCAGACGAAAGCGTCTACCTCACAGCCATTTGGCACAACACCCTCACATTCAATACCCATGGCGCATCTGAGATTGATCCCATCACGCTTCTTGCTGGCACTGAGATTGCTGAACCGGAGACCCCAATCAGAGAGGGTCACACCTTCATGGGATGGTATGCGGATGATGCCTATGCCGAGGAATTCGTCTTCAGCGTCATGCCAAACTCAAATACGACCATCCATGCCAAATGGGAAATCAATACCTATACCGTCACCTTTGATGCCCGTGGCGGCAGCCCTCTTGATGAGATAACGCTTCCTTATGGATCCTCGCTATCCAACTATGATACCGCCTTGGAAACAGATGTCTTCTACGGATGGTTCGAAGATGACGCCCTGACATCCCAAGTCATGACCGTTCCAGCGGAAAACATGACGCTTTATGCGAAATGGCTGATAAGGGATGCCTACCGGACAGTCGGGGTTTCTGAGACCGTCTATACCGTTCCCGTAAGCGACATTGACAGCGAAACATCTCAGGTTGAAGGCGGATATAGAATCGGTGACTATGAAGTCACCTATGCGGTTTGGCACTTGGTCAAAACGTGGGCTGATGCCAATGGGTATGAGTTTGAAAATCCCGGACGTGAGGGATCTTCAGGATCTGTGGGTTTGGAACCAACCTTGTCAAACAAACTTCAACCGGTGACGTCAATCAACTGGTGGGATGCCATCATATGGACCAATGCCTTGTCGGAAATGAAAGGACTGACGCCCTTATATCGACATCCTGATGGCTCTGTCCTCAGAATCTCAAAAAATACCACGCTTTATGACAATGATCTTCTGATCCTCAATGAGGGTGGCTACCGATTGCCGACTCTCGGTGAATGGAAAATGGCCGCCAGATGGCGACACACCGGCGGTGATGGTTCGATCATGGTTGGTGACCGCTATTGGACACCCGGTAACCACGCCTCCGGAGCAACCGCACCCCACACAGACAGGGAAGCAACCAACTTGGTCGCTTGGTCAAATCAGAATACGTCAGGGACCGTCAAAGTTGGCACACTGGTTCCAAATGATTTGTTCATTCATGACATGAGCGGCAATGTCAGTGAATGGTGCCAAGATGGGTTTCATGACAATGATGGAAAAGTCTTTCCCATACCATTTGGGTGGTTTCTTCAACTCAGATCCGGCTTATGTCAGGATCGGTTACATCAAGGATCATATGCCTACTTCAATGATAATAGCTTCGGATTTCGACTTGTCAGATCACTTTTGTGCCTTCCCCTTCATATCGCAAGCACCCTGCCAAAATCGGCAGGGGTGCTTTTTGATTCACATAACATCATATGTCGGTTGCGTTCCTCGGACAGTAAGAAAATGACAAATTGGACGTATCAATCATTTGCGTCTTGAAATCATCAGCATATCAGGTTTCTGTCAAAGACATGAGTGTCGCCTCACTCTGAATCTTACAATATTCAAAGGCGTCTCACGCTTTGTGTCGAACAAACGATCCTAACAGCAATCATCGTATCACTGCTGCCTAAACACACCACATCTTAGCGGGTTGTTTTAGTGAATACGAACGGGCGTTTTTTGTCATATGCGTCCAATCTTGATGATTGCTCTTCTCCCATCATCCTGGTCACTTAAATCGAGACCCATGTCGGGATCCGACCCTTGAACACGGCTACCTTGTCAAATCCGGCGTCACGAAGGATGTCGATGCCCTCTTCGAAACCGGCATAGAGATCAGAGACTCTATGGGCATCCGATCCAAGGGTGACAATCGTTCCGCCAAGCGCTTTGTAACGCCTCAGCACTTCGATTTTGGGATGCATGTTGGAAAGTCCATACCGAAGCCCTGATGTGTTGAGTTCGATGCCTTTTTGTTTTTTGATGATGGTTATAAGAATCTCATCGATGATGGGCTGAAACGTCATGAAATCATAATCGCGGTCTTCGAAACCGCCATATCTGGTGATGAAATCCAAATGACCGATGACATCATAATCATCATAACGTCTCACAGCATCCAGAAGAACCTCAAAGTATCTCTGATAGGCCTCATGCTGAGTCTTCCCGACAAAGAAATCCCCATTATAGAAATCAAGCCCATCCGCCACGTGAATCGAACAGATCACAAAATCAAAAGGTCTTGATGCCAACAAATCATGATACTTTTGATTCAAAAACGATTGATATCCGATCTCAACACCAAAGAGAACCGGTATCCCGGCATGTTTCCTCACATCTTCGAGCTCTTTGACATAGACATCATAGTCAATCTGATCTTCGAAAATCTCTATCGGACTATCGAAATCAACATGGTCAGTGAACATCACCCCATGGACCTGATTGGCCTTGGCCTTTTCGACATACCGCATCATCGTTGCTCTTGGATCAGCATCCGGTGAAAAATCAGTATGTGTATGCACATCAATCAGATTTGGATTCATCCTTTTTCTCCCGACGCTTTTCAAGTTCTTTTCTGATGTCATTTATGGATACCCCACTTTCAACCATCAACACAAGCATATGATAGACAAGATCGCTGATCTCATAGACCATCTCGTCTTTCGATCTGTTCTTCGCGGCAATGATCACCTCAGCGGTCTCTTCACCGACTTTCTTTAAAATCTTGTCAATCCCTTTTTCAAAGAGATACGTCGTATAAGCCCCCTTGACTGGGTTCTTCTGTCTCGTCTCAATCAGCGCGTACAGTTCATCAACAATCCATTTGTTGGTCTTTTTCCCATCACTCGTCACGTCATTGAAGAAACAACTCATCCGGTTGGTGTGGCACGCCACACCATCTTGGATGACGCGCATCAGGATCGTATCCTGATCACAGTCCAACGACAGAGAAACCACCTGTTGAACATGTCCCGAAGTCTCACCTTTTTTCCAAAGTGTTTGCCGGCTACGACTATAATACCATGCCACCTTCTCATCAAGGGTCTTCAAAAGCGCTTCATGGTTCATATAGGCAAGCATCAAGACCTCATTTGTCTCTTCTGCTTGGACCACAACCGGAATCAACCCGTCTGCGTTGTACCTGACAGACATCCCTTTGAGGGTTGTCTCATTGAGTATTGTGCTCATATCTGTCTCACCCTGATTCCTTCCTCATTGAGTCTTTTCTTCAAGTCTTTGATCCTGATGGTCTTATAGTGAAAGACCGAGGCTGCCAACACGCCATCTGATCGACCTTCCTTGATGGCATCCACGAAATGGTCAATGGTTCCAGCACCGCCCGAGGCGATCACCGGCACATTCACAACGTTTGAAATGGCTTTTATCAAGGCGATGTCATACCCTGTTTTCATGCCATCCTCATCGATGGAGTTGATGACAATCTCTCCGGCTCCAAGCCGAACACCTTCTTCCGCCCACCAGATGGCATCGATTCCAGTGTTTTCTCTTCCCCCTTTGACATAGACATCCCATCTGTCATTGGCATTTCTTTTGGCATCAATTGAAAGGACCACGCATTGAGATCCGAATTTTCTGGCAGCCTCGGTGATCAAAGAAGGATGTTTGACCGCCCCGGAGTTGACCGAGACCTTGTCCGCGCCTTGATCAAGAAGCAAGGAAAAATCCCCAATCTCATTCACACCACCGCCCACACAAAATGGGATATTGATCTCTTTGGCCACTGCCTCAACGAAACCAAGTGAGGCCATCCGCGCCTCACTTGTTGCGGTGATGTCATAGAACACCAACTCATCCGCGCCTTCCTCACTGTAGAACCGTCCCAAGGTCGCCGGATCATCAACATCCTTGATGGCCGTGAAACGCGTGCCTTTGACAACCCGTCCGTCTTTGACATCCAGACACGGGATCACTCTGACTGCAAGCATGTGATCGCCTCCTTCAATGTGAATCGTCTCTCATACAACGCTTTCCCGGTGATCGCCCCATAAAGGGATAGACGGCCAAGGGCTCTGATGTCCTCCAAGCTTGCGATGCCGCCTGAGGCAATGATATTCAAACCGGTTTTTCCGTGGAGTTCACGGTAAAGTCCAATGTTTGGACCCCTTAGCATCCCGTCTTTCGATATGTCTGTCACGACGATCGTCCTGACCCCAAGCGACTCCAGGTCCATCGCCGCCTCCAAAATCCGAATCTTTGAGCTATGAAGCCAACCTCTGGTCAGGACTTCACCATTCTTGGCATCCAATGAGACCACGAGCTGGTCCGAAAATGCCTTGATCATCCGTAACAACAATGCCCGGTTTTCCAAGGCGACCGTTCCGATGATGATCTTGTCAACACCAAGACCGATCAATGCTTCGGCATCCTCAAAGGTCCTGATTCCGCCACCCACCGAGATCGGAATGGCGACTTGTTCGGTGATTCTTCTGATGACATCATTGTTCTTTCTGACGTTTTCAACCGCCCCATCAAGATCAATGATATGAAGGGCTTCGGCCCCTTCATCAACAAACCTCAAGGCGACCTTGACGGGATCACTTTCTAGACCGTCTTCCTTCGGACATCTCCTTGTTCGAGCCTGACACACTGCTCTTCTTTCGAATCCAATGGCGGGATATATAATCATAGGTACACCTCCTTGAAGGTTTTTAGCAACTGAAGCCCGGTTTCGCCACTTCTCAGGGAGGTGCCGAAACTGCATGCCGATCACCCGGTCCATGAGCAACGATGGCAAGGGACACCACCCCATATGAGACACTTGCGACAAGATCTTTCAGGTCAGCTTCCGCGTAATAGGAGTGGACAAAATACACATACTCATCTGATAAGTCTTTGGTGACCAAGGGATGACTTTCATCATCGATCTCAAGACTGTTCCATCCCATATGAGGGACTTTCAACGTATCCGGAAGTTTCTTCACAGTCCCCTTCAACAAACCAAGTCCCTGATGAATGCCATCCTCATGGCTTTCATCAAAGAGCAGTTGCATTCCTAAACAAATGCCTAGAAGCACTTTGCCTGAGGCGACATGGGCTTTGATCAGTGGGATGAGTCCGGTCGAAGCCAAGGCATCAATCGCATCCTTGAATGCTCCAACCCCGGGCAAGATCAGCACGCTGCTTTCACTGATGACCTTGAAATCCTTTGATAGCACGGTCTCAATACCCGCTCTCATGAAGCCCTGACGGACCGATAGGATGTTACCGACGCCATAATCAATGATGACGTTCATCAGAGCACACCCTTGGTCGATGGCATCTCTTCACCCTCCACACATACGGCTTGTCTCAGTGCCAAACCAGTGGCTTTGAAGATGGATTCGGCGATATGGTGGTTGTTTGATCCGTAAAGCGTCTCGATATGAAGATTGAGTTTCGCCTCAAAAGCGAATGACTTCATGAACTCAGCGATCGTCTCGGTTTCAAGCGTTCCGATCACAGGAACGTCAAAATTGGCATCAAAGACAAGATATGGTCTTCCTGAGAGATCGACAACCACGCGCGAAAGGGCATCATCCATTGGCACGTAGGCAAAGCCGAAACGCTTGATCCCGCGCTTGTCACCAAGCGCGTCCATGAATGCTTTCCCGAAAACAAGACCGACATCTTCGACGGTGTGATGGGTATCGACTTCCAAGTCACCATTGACCTCAATCCTGAGGTCAAAGCCGGCATGGAAAGCCATGGCCTTGAGCATATGGTCAAAAAAGGGAATGCCCGTCTGGATGCTGATCTCCTGATGGCCATCAAGCCCAAGTGTCAGTCTCACAAAAGTCTCTTTGGTTTGCCTGGTGATGGTCTTTGTTCTATCCTTCATTGATGATCTCCTCCATGGTTCTTAGGAATGTGTTGTTTTGATCGTCTGTTCCGATGGTGACCCGGTAAGTCCCTTGGACCTCATTCCAGGTCCTGATCAAGACGTCTTTTTCAATCAGCCGTTTTCCCAGATGACTGATGGTTGTCTGAAAGAAAACGAAGTTGCCTTCTGTCGGGAAGACCTTGAGTCCCAGATCAATGAGTCGCTTGACCATCGATGTCCTTGCCCGGATGACCGCTTCAACCGCTTCTTTGACGTCTTTCTCAAGCCCAAGCGCATGCATCCCGATGGTTTGTGAAAGGCTGTTGACCCAGTATGGCGCGCTCATCTTGAAAAGATCGTTGATGATACCTTCTGAGCTCACCATGTATCCCAAACGGACTACACCAGCCCGTAAGCTTTTGAGAAGGTTCTTAGAACCACAAGATTGGATGCCTTGGTGGCATCGGCTAAGAATGACCGGCCAACTTTTGAGAATTCGATATACGCCTCATCCAAGACCACGAGGGCTTTTGTGCTTGAGACCAGTCTTTGGATGTCATCAGGGATGATTGCGCCGGTCGGATTGTTTGGAGAACATAGAAAGATGATGGCAGGGCTGATCTTGTTGGCCTCTTCAATCATCTGATCAACATCCATCACAAAATCGTCTTTGGTATCGATTCCCACGTATGAGACACCATGGGTCTCGGCATAAATCCGATACATCGAAAACGTCGGTTCAAAGGCCATCACGGATTGTCCCTCACTGGCATAGGTTTTGATCAGAAGGTCAATCAGTTCCGAAGATCCGTTTCCGATCATGATTGTCGTTTCCTTTATCCCATGTCTGTTGGCAAGGGCTTTCCTAAGCGATTGACCAGAGGATTCAGGATATTTTGACAAATCGATGTCCTCGATGAATGACGCATCCTTAAAGAGGGTGATTGTCCCTTCATTCTTATCGAGTTGAGTGGTCGCATGTGACATCATTTCCTGATAAGGTTTGATGTCTTGACCTTTTGCCAGAGGTTTTGTCATGATGTCACCTTGAACCTGATCTCGACCGCTTTCGCATGTGCCTCAAGGCCTTCTTCATTTGCAAGACGGACAATCGCATCTTTTGACTCTCTCAAAGCCTTCTGATCATAGTCAATCACTGAGATCCGTTTCTGGAAGGTCGCTGTTGAAAGCATTGATGAGAACCGTGATGTCTTGTTGGTTGGAAGCGTATGATTGGGTCCGGCCATATAGTCACCAACCGGCTCTGGTGTATGGTCCCCTAAGAAAATCGCTCCGGCATTTTCGATCAAGGGGACAATCCCATAAGGATCTCTTGTCATGATTTCCAGATGTTCGGATGCGATCCGGTTCACAAGATCAATCCCTTCCTTCATGGTTTCAACGACAATCCCCATGCCATACGTTAGAAGTGCCTCTTTGATGATACCTTTGCGTGTCATGTCATCAATCATCGCCTCAAGCGCTTTGACCACATCATCCAAAAGCGTCTTTGAGGTCGTGACCAAGATGCTTCTGGCCTTCACATCATGTTCGGCTTGGGCCATCAGATCCGCGGCGATGTAGGACGGGTTCGCCTCTTCATCGGCCAGAATGACGACCTCGGTCGGTCCGGCGACACTGTCGATGCCAACGGTTCCATAGACCAATCTTTTGGCCGTGGCGACATAGATGTTTCCTGGTCCCGTGATCAGATCAACCTTGGCAATCGATTCTGTCCCATACGCCATGGCCGCGATCGCCTGCGCACCACCTACCATATGGATCTCATCCACCCCAGCCAAAGATGCTGCCGCAAGCACCGAGGCCTTGATTTTCCCGTCCTTGCCGGGGGGCGTTGTCATGATCAAGCGCTTCACGCCGGCCAGTTTCGCTGGTATCGCGTTCATCAGGACCGTCGAGGGATAGGACGCCGTCCCCCCTGGCACATAGAGACCGACTAAGTTCATGGGTCTGACGACTTGCATCAGTCTGATGCCATCTTCAGGTTCAAACGAAAAAGCATCAACTTTTTGTTTCATAGGATAGGCTTTGATGTTTCCAATCGCCTTCATCATGTCATCAATGAGCCTTGGATCGGAGTGATTCAGAGCCTCACTGATCATCTCATCACTGACCCTGAATGACTTAAGCGATGCCATCAAACATCTCAGTATACCGCTGCAGCGCGATCGCCTTGGTCTTTGACGTTTGCGAGAGATCGCTTTCATCGCTTCTGATCGATGCCTCATTCATATCGGCCTGTTCCAGACGACGAAGAACCTGTTCTGACTCAGTCGCTAAATCATAGATTGTGATCATGACACCTCCAGCACCGGTTCTCTTGACAGTCTTTGGACCATACGCTTGATGGTCGTTTCTCTTAAAGGCATAACTAAGAGAGATTGGTGATCCTTCGCGCTGATACCCATGGTCTGCCTCAATCACCTCAAGACCATTGGCCTTGAGCGTGTTTCCGGTTTCAACGATATCAGCAATGACATCGGATAATCCGACGATCGGTGCCAACTCAACCGATCCATTCAGTTGGATCAGTTCGATCTTCTGGTTTTTAGCGGCAAAGTGGGCCGCGGCCACCGCGGATATTTGGTTGCGACCTGATGGTCTCATCGCTTAAGTCTGCCTTTGGTGCGGCGACCGCAGGTGACACGCCCCAAATCCAGATCCATCAGTTCATATAGCGCTTCTCACTTTCGGCGAGACTGTCTTTTCCCGATGATCCCAAGATCAGCGACGCCATTAACGACATAGGTGATGACATCTGATGGTTTGACAAACATGTATCCAACTGAGAGGTCATCCTCATGAACACCCGGTTTCCTTGTGCTTTCATCCACTTTTGTGGCAAGACCTGTTGCCTTGAGCATCGTCATGAATCCCCAAGCCGTCCTTTGGAATCGCGATCATCAATGTGTTTGTCTCATGTGATCACACTCCTGATCAGATCCTGGATATTGATGGAACACCCAACCGCAAGAACGCTCATGCCAAATTGCCTGGTCAGAGGGTCGCCACCTGCCCCGGTCAACACCACTTCGGTCATGTCCTTCCAGATACCCTTTGAAAACAATACCATCATAATGGAAGTATACTGGGTCAAAAGGGCGAGATCATAACGTCTTGCCTGAAGACCCGTTGGCGTCAAGGTCTTCTCAATCGTCTAAGATATGAAAGTGAGGCCATAAGCTGATCATCTAGACTCTCATTTGACAACTGCCCTCTGATCTCTTCAAAATGCCTTCAAGATCAAGAATACCAACATAGACGGATCTTCAATGTTGTTCTTTTTGGCAAACGCTTGAAGCCCAAACGTCTTTCGTCATCAGAGACACGTACGTCCGTTCATTCTTCTGATCAAGACCCAAACCGTCCTGATCAGACCACTAGGGAGCAGTTATCACTCACCATCAAAAACGGTAGTCGAACCCATCGAGAAGCACGGATCAGGCCCTAAGATCTCAGATCCACATCCTGCCTCATATCTCCCCAGGCTCGATTCCAAATTGACGGATTTCCTCGGTTTCCCGGATGTCGCCCGTTTGAAGTCGTTACGGCTCGCATAGAAAGAGCTTCAAAACAAGACCATCTTCCCATTTAGGAATCAGCCGTTTGACCAACGCCCTTGTGATGTCTGGTCAGGACGAGATGGTCCCGTCGGCTTCAATGGTCTTCACCATCGTCGCTTGTTGAACCGTTGGTTCACTTCCACAAGTATCGTAATCCTCAAGATAATCCGGTTCAAACCGCACATATCAAGACGCTTGACGCGTCCTTCGATGACGGACATGATCCGTGAGCGCTTCTGATAGTAGTTCAGTTCTTCCTGATGTCATAGAATTCCATAATGCCTCCTTCAAAATAAAAAATAGATGGATTGATATCCGTCTGGCCATATAACTAGAATATGTCATGATGACGGATACAAGTCCCTTTCATGCAACATAAGAAGGGCTTGCATCCATGATGTCAGATCATAGATGAGACCCTTGATGATGGTGATGATGATGGACATGTACCAATGACTGAGTAAACAAGGATTTGTTGATCATGGGTATCTCCTGCATCTTGATTTGAACTGATTATAGCACGCCAATCGTCATGATGCAATCATATAGCCTGCTTTTGACATCATTTTTTTCCATAAGGCATGACACTCTGTCACGCCCATGCTTCATCTGATTCTCATTTATCCCATGGACAACTGCATGACGATGTCCATGAAGACATCAATGATCTTCGGATCAAACTGACTTCCTGAACATCGTTTAAGTTCATTCAGAGCATCCTGATCAGACAAGCGCTTACGGTAGATGCGGTCCGAGGTCATCGCCTCATACGCATCAGCCACACTGATGATTCGTGAATAGAGCGGAATTTCCTCGCCCTTCAAACCTTTAGGGTATCCGTTTCCATCATAGCGTTCATGATGAGTGAGTGCGTACAATGCAAGATTGGTGTATTCATCGGCCGCTTTCAAGATGTTGTATCCGTAGAACGTATGTTGTTTCATGATGACCCACTCATCATCATCCAATTTTCCCGGTTTATCAAGAATTCGGTCCGGAATCGCGATTTTCCCGATATCATGAAGCATGCCCGCCATTCTGAGTTCCTCAAGGTCCTCACCAGTGACTCCCAATGATGCCCCCACCGTCATGCACAACTCACTGACCCGCTCGGAGTGTACCCGTTCTTCCTCGTACTTGTCTGCAAGCATGCTCAAAATACTCATGATGGCCCGATTTCTGACGCTTTGGCCTTCAAGAACCTTCTTCTTATACATATCTTCTTCTGCCCGTTTGAGCATCTGTGCCGATGGTTCATCGATAGACGCTTTGCATGCCAAACCAATCGATAAAGAGTAACTGACATCATCGATGGTCAGATCTCTCATTGCCTCCATCAGCTTCAAACGGAGCGTCTCAGCTTCCTCATCGCCAAGATTCTCCAGAGTAATGGCAAACTCATCGCCGCCAATCCTAAAGATCCGATCTCGGCTTCCAACCACCTGTTTCAACACCTCACCGACATTCTTGAGGGCTTCGTTTCCCTTTTCTGTTCCAAAGGCATCATTGATTATTTTCAACCCGTTGATGTCCATGATCAACAAGGCATAGGGATAAACCAATTGCTGATCGGAGGTATTGAGCCTCTCCGAGAATGACAGACGATTCCACAATCCTGTCAAAGCATCGGTGTATGCGATCCGTAACGCTTCGTCTTCCCGCAATTTTTGCTCGGTCACGTCAATCACGGTTGAGATCAGCATGTCAGATCCCAAAACTGGGGTGGCATACGCCGATATATAGCGTGTCTCCTGTCCTTCTCTCGTGATTGGAATGTCTTTCCAGGCCATCCTATCGGGATCGCCTGACTGTATGTCTTCCATCACTTGTTTTTTGATGACTTCCCGAAACTTTGGATCTTCATAAACCGCTTCAAAGAAGTGGTCATGCTGTTCAAGCGCTTCCCTCGTTGTCCGGTAGGTCAAGGGGAACTTCTCATTCATATAGTTGAAATCCACATGCGGCAAAATCGAATTCACTGCAATGCCTATCGGCAGGCTGTCCATGACGTTTTGAAGCAAATTCTTTGAGCGCTCCAGGTCAAGTTCACGTTGAACCAGATCAGTGATGACCTCCGTATAAACAACTAACCCTCCAATTGATCCATCATCCTCATACCATGGGCGACATTCCCAACGGGTCGTGTCGACTCGGCCGTCCATTCGCGGATAGGGATCGCGGTCAGAACGTTCGACCGCCCCTTTCAAGACGCGCTGATGGACAGCACGCCATGCCTGAGGCAAATCAGGAAAAACATCATAATGATTTCGACCGATGATGTTGTCATCTTCAATCTGATAGTCCGTATAATACTTCCGGCTGGCAAAAATATAGTTCATCTCGCGATCATGGACAGCAATCGCAGCATTCGCGTGATCGATGATGTATGTCATCAGATCTCTTGTATATTTGATCCGGTCCTTCAATGCCATCTCATGCGTGATATCGGTATGTGTCCCTGCAATCACTTTGGGCTTACCCTCCTTGGTCCATGAGACAACATTTCCTCTATCTTGGACCCATACCCAGTGTCCATCCTTATGTCTCATCCTGAGCTGATGGGTATAATCATCGCTCTCTTTGCAAAGGATGGCTTCAAATTTGCGGTCCGACTCAATGTTGTCCTCAGGATGGACAAGCCGCTTCCACGTGTCGATGCTCAGTGGTCTCAGTTCATCAAGCGTGTATCCACAGATGTTGGCCCATCGCTCATTATAGATGCAAACGTTGGTTTCCAGGTTCCATTCCCAAGTTCCAATTTTGCTGGCTTCAATGACATTCGCATAGCGTTTGGACTGTGTTTCTTTGGCTGTGATGATCACATACAAAAAAACCGCCGTCAATAATTGCACAATGGACTCGGTCATCACATGATATGGCAAGGTGCCTTGATTGATGATGTCAACGGTCAGATGACCGGCAATCAAAAAGAACAGGGTTAAAAACAAGGACTTTCGATCGTAGAGCGCAATCAGGAAAATGAAAACATATTGCGTCTGAACGATCAGTATGTGGGTATCCGTGCTGTACTTGAAAACATATGCCAAACCCGTATAGATGACAATCACCAAGCCATAGATCAATCTCTTGGACAAGCGCTTCATAAAAACCTCCAGTCAGTCCGGTTTCTAAAAAAGATGTCAATCCTTAAGATTTTCTTTCTCAATATCAATAGTATAACATGGATTGAAGTGGCTGAAGCACCTCATCATTTGAAATGATTCTAAAAATCCAAATGCGGATCTGAGTCGAAAAAGGCATTCCGATGTCTCATAAGAAGGGTATGATTCGCTTGAAGACCACAGTTATTGCCGGTGATGCCCA
>JAGYLU010000239.1 GCA_018400755.1 Acholeplasmataceae bacterium | reverse complement strand
CCCAATTCCCTTCGCGTCATTGAGATCACCAATCAGCTCACCGCACTCCCATCCTATGCGTTCTACCTCTTCTACTACATCACTGAAGTGATCCTTCCGGAAAGCGTTTCAAGCATCGGTTATGCGGCTTTCCAAGGCAACCGCCAGCTAGAGACATTCAGTCTTCCATCCAACGTGACCACGATTGGCACCCATGCCTTCAGAGAGTGTTACAAACTGCCCTCGCTTGTCTTCCCGGAAGGCTTGACAACAATTGGAAGCAGTGCATTCTTTGATTGCCGGAGCATGCTTGAGGTCCATCTGCCCTCAACCCTCATCTCCATCGGTGATGGGGCCTTCAAGAGTTGCACAGGTGTCACGGACTTCACAATGGCCTATGGTCTTCAATCAATTGGAAAAGATGCGCTTCAAAGCATGACAAGTGTCACCTCGATCCATCTGCCTGGAAGCGTCCAGACGCTAGGGGATACCGTTTTCTCAGGGATGACGGCCCTTTCAAGCCTGACGGTGGATGCTGATAGTGAGTATTTCAAGGCGATGGATGGCATCCTCTATGACGATGCTGTTGAAACACTCATTCGTGCGGTCCCCTCTTTAAGTGGAACCGTGACCCTACCGGAAACCATTACAACCATCGTCTTCGCCGCCTTCTCTTGGTGTGACAACATCAGTGAATTGATCTTGCCGGAAGGCCTTGTTACCATCGGCACATCAGCCTTCTACAAGATGACCGCTCTGGCCGCGGTGAACATACCCGCAACCGTCCAGACGATTGGCAGTTACGCCTTTTATGAGAACACATCGTTGACCTCCGTTGTCATTCCCGAAGGGGTCAGTATCATCAACACGTATACGTTCTTTGGAAACACCAGTCTCACTCATGTCGTTCTCCCTTCAACCTTGACCGTGATCAACGGTGCTGCCTTCGATGGTTGTGCGGCTTTGACATCTATCGTGATCCCGGAATCGGTCCATACCATCAAGAACCTGGCCTTCAGGGGATGTGGAC
>JAGYLU010000238.1 GCA_018400755.1 Acholeplasmataceae bacterium | reverse complement strand
AACGTTGACTTTTTGGCCTTGTAGACAAAAAAGTTCGGGGTTGAAAGTCATTGGGTGGGTAAAGTGACATCGCAAACATGATGCATCCCTGGTTCAACCAGATATGCCCCAGACGTTTCCGTTATCAGACATGTGTTGTTCTCATTTTTACGCGATTTTTGACCTGATCTATGATCCGTTGCACGCCGATATGATGCATACCCGCCGAATCACTCCGTTTTCTTGGCCTTATAGAGAACATTGGTGATGACCAAACCACTCCTGATCAATGTTTTCCTCGATGCCTCATTATGAACATAACATCTGGCATTCGCCTCTTGTCCCTGTGATTCGAGATATGAAACCAAGAACTTGATGGTCTCAGAACCATAACCCCTTCTTCGAAACGATTCATTGACAACCATAGACATGCAGAAGCGCTTGTCGTTGAGTCTGAGTGGTTCCAGTGCGCCAAAACTGATCAATGTATCACCTTTCGCATAGTAAAATGCCGTGTTTGATTCCAAAGAGATTCCATTATACCGAATGAATTCGCCAAATTCTCTTTCAATCCGATCAATATCAGTGTTCTGTACGAGCGTCATAAGCAATGAGGACTCGGTGTGCTGCTTGGCCGCAAAATTATATGCCTGAATCTCATAAGGGATATTGGCCTTTTGTATGTGGCTCAAGAAACGTTGATCCTGACCGGAAAACAATATGGACGTGAACAAAGGCAATCCTATCACATATGAGAAAATGTTTTCATATGTGATGATGTGCTCAGGCAAGACGACCAATGATGTCAATCCTCTTATGGGGTGGACGGAAAAAAGTGCCAATGTGACGTGGGTATGGACTTCATAGATCTGTGCATCAAGGATTGTTCTTTCATAGTAGCCGTCAATACCACCATTAATTTGCTTATAATACGCCTTATAGATTGATAAAATGTCCTCTTCTCTGTATGCTCGATGATTCACAAATCCACCTCGCCTTATCTTGATCGGGATGTGTTCGCTTTTGATCAGTCA
>JAGYLU010000237.1 GCA_018400755.1 Acholeplasmataceae bacterium | reverse complement strand
ATGTCATTCATGTGTCTCACCCTTGTTATCGTATTTGGCTGAGCGGAGCACGCTTCCCACCGCAACAACCGATGTGAACAACACGATGGTTTCACCCAACGTGTCAAATGCCCTGTAGTCGGCCAATATGGCCGCAATGAGATTTGATGCATTGGTTTCGGCCGGGCCTTCATTGAGATAATGGCGGGTCACGTCATTGAAAGACGGTGCCAACACGGTGCTTTCGGTCGGCATCTGGAAAAGCCCGTAAACAAGGATGACGAACAAAGCGACAAACAACAGATTACTCAATGTCTTCTTCATTTTTCATACCTCTTTGTCTTTGAGATGACCGCGAAAAACAAAATTGCGGTCACACCGGCGCCGATGGCCGCTTCCGTGATGGCGACGTCGGGGCTTTTCAAAATCAGCCAAAGCACAGACATCATCAGGCTGTAAGCCGAAAAAAGGATGACGGCGCCGATCAGATCCTTGATTTTTCCGATCGCGATCGCACAGACGATCAAAAACACGATGATGAGAATATTAAGGAAAACCATTACCTGTCACCTTCTTTGCCGGAATCTTTGACCGTGCGTTTGTATGCGGTCTTGGCGATGGCATGGGCCGCGGTCGGATTCGTGAGCCAGATGAACAACAAAATAAGTAAAATGGTAAGAGAGATGAAACTGAAGCCCTGCCAAAGAATCAAACCGATGAACACCAAACCGGCGCCCATGGTGTCGCATTTGGTGGTCGCATGCATGCGCGTGAAGACATTCGGCATGCGGATCAGCCCAACGACGCCCACGAAGAAGAAAAACAACCCGCTGGCCAAAAAGAGTAAGATGAGACTTTGATATAGGATAGTCAATACACTCATTGTCCCAACTTTCCTTTCATGAGAAGTTTCGCGAGACCGATCGTCGCGATGAAACCGAGAAGCGCATAAATAAGCGCAACACCGACGTAAGTGGCCTGTGTGGTGATCAATGCGATCAGCACGATGATCACGGTCACTTTCGTCGCAATCATGTTGA
>JAGYLU010000236.1 GCA_018400755.1 Acholeplasmataceae bacterium | reverse complement strand
TGGCCATCAGACGGATCGAGAAAGATGAGTTCCTTTTCAATCCGAAAGCGACCGAAGTGCTCAGTGAAGGCGATCATATGATCGTGATTGGTGACGCTTCCCAGATCGCAAAGCTCAAAGGACTTGCCGGTCATGTCTAGGATTGTCGTCATTGGTGCGGCAAACAATGACATGATGCTCCATATCCATCAGGATGTCATCCTAGGCGACTCCAACCCGGGGACGGTTTTTGTCACCGACGGTGGTGTCGGAAGAAATATCGCTGAAAACCTGCAAAGGCTTGGACATCAAGTGACGTTTCTGACGGTTCTAGGAAGTGATCCCGAAGGCATCAGGATCAAAGCCAACCTTGAGTCAATCGGGATGAGAGTGATCACTAAACAAGTCCCAAGAACACCGGTCTACGCCGCGGTGATGGATGCCTCTGGAGAACTTGTTGTCGCGGTCAATGACATGGAAGGGATAACCATGCTTGATGGCACCTTTATCAAGGCACATCAGGATCTGATCAAGAACGCCCAGATCCTGATAATTGATGCCAATCTGATGCCGGATGTGCTTGAGACTGTCTTCTTGATGACCGAGAACAAAGTTCCGGTCTATGCCGATGGCATTTCTGCGATCAAAGTCAAAAGGCTCATTCCGGCGCTTCATCATCTTGATGGCATCAAGGTCAACCGCCTTGAGGCGATGACCCTCACCGGCCTTGGTGATCAGGCATCACCAGAAGCGATGTGCAAGGCTTTGTTGGCGATGGGTCCAAAAAAAGTCATTCTCTCGCTTGGCTCCAAAGGGGTGATGATGGCAGATGACAAAGGGATCCGTCAGGAAGCCCCCCTTGAGGTCAAGATCATCAGTGCCTCAGGCGCGGGAGACGCACTCTTCTCAGGGATCATTCATGGCATCCTTTCTGGGTTGGACCCACTCCTTTTTGGACGTGCCTGTGCGGCCCTCAGCCTGCAGTCCAAGGATCCGGTCTCAAAGCGGTTGACCCCGATGATCATCAAAGACATGATGGAGGAACC
>JAGYLU010000235.1 GCA_018400755.1 Acholeplasmataceae bacterium | reverse complement strand
TTCGGAGACGACTTGCATCTCGACGTTGATGTTGGGATATTTGTCCATGAATGCCTCAATCATGAGGACATCAATCGTGACCATGTCTGGTTGCGTATACTGCCAAGTGGCGTAGGTCAGATTGATCTCTTTTTCCTGCCAGTCGGGAACACCATTTCCATCTGTGTCCCAAAACTCATCAGTAGGATCGATGATCGGATCATCGTCATCATCCTTGTCTTTGTTCCCGCAGGATACCAACATCATCAAGACGATCAAGAGCAGCAGAAAGGTCATTGATTTTTTCATTGTCATACCTCTTTTCTTATGTCGTTCTCTGATGGTTTTCCATCAGATCACTTATGAGTTTGGAAACCGAACAGGTGGCCAGGCAAACATGTTTGTCAGCCCCTCCATAATATAGGTAAAGCGTATCTTCCCTGATCACGTTCGCGGTCGGAAAGACACATCCGGTGTAATACCCATCGGTCTCATAGGGAAACTCCGGAGCCATCAGGAAGTCTTTTGTGCGGGCGATGATCCGTCTTGGGTCATCTAGGTCTAGAAGCATGGCGCCGACCCGGTACATCTCATCTGTAGGGCTTACCGCATGATAGATCACAAGCCAGCCCTGATCGGTCTTCAGAGGTGGCGTAGACCCACCCATCTTTTTCATTTCCCAAGGTTGTTCAGGAACGGCCAGAAGGACATCGTCGGTCCACCTCATCAAGTCATCAGAGAATGACAGCCACATTGTTGGAACAGGTGTGCCATAGGCTTTTCCAGTCCATTCGACCGGCCGGTGAAGCATGACGAAGCGACCATTGATTTTCTCGGGAAAGAGGATGACATCGCGGTTATCAATATCATGTGGGGTGATGCGTCCCAGTTTCTTGTATGTCTTGAAATCCCTGGTGATCATGAGTCCGGTATTGGTCGTGTTTTCAAGAAGTCCCTTGGGGGCGCTCCCGGGGAGCGCCCACCCATGGTCATAGGACTCTTTGAGCCAATAGCGTCCGGGAGGAAACGGACGATAGGCATAAGTGATGACAAATATCCCATCG
>JAGYLU010000234.1 GCA_018400755.1 Acholeplasmataceae bacterium | reverse complement strand
TGAATTTTAGACAACAAGAAGAAAATCACATTATGGAAAATGTAATATATAACGAACTGAGAGTTCGCGGCTTCAATATTGATGTTGGAGTAGTTGAAGTAAGAGAGCAACAAGAAGGAAAATCGTTGAAGAAAAAATTAGAAGTTGATTTCATAGCACAAAAAGGGAATGAAAAATACTATATTCAATCAGCATATGAAATGAGTACTTCAGAAAAAAGAAACCAGGAAGAAAAATCATTGCTGAATATATCTGATTCGTTCAAGAAAGTTATTATAGTTAAGAATACTATGATGCCTAAACGTGATGAATTTGGAGTAATAACTATTGGTTTGTTTGACTTTCTATTGGGAAAAGTTGGGCTGGACTATTAATAATGTTCAATTCAAAAGTGCGAATGGAGGTACTGATGGGTAAATTAATAATTAGAAAAGCTTCAGTTAAAGATGCTGAAGGAAAAGGGTATGTTCATTATCAAAGTTGGATTGAAACATATACAGGTCTTTTTCCAGATGAATCCTTGCAGTCCTTAACATTAGAAGGATCTGTAA
This sequence comes from Acholeplasmataceae bacterium, assembly GCA_018400755.1. Classification (GTDB taxonomy): domain Bacteria; phylum Bacillota_I; class Bacilli_A; order Acholeplasmatales; family Acholeplasmataceae; genus RECG01. The sequence continues at coordinate 529 of JAGYLU010000234.1, read as the reverse complement.
AATTGGCAAAAGATTATCCTGAAAACACGTATGTAGCCATTGTTGATGGTAAGATTATTGGATTCAGTTGTTATCTTGAATCACGTGATGAAGATTTAGAAGATACAGGTGAGATCATGGCAATATATATTTTAAAAGAATATCAAAATCTTGGAATAGGAAAGAAATTAATGGAAGTTTGTTATAAGGAACTGAGTAAGTATTCCAAACGATCAGTATGGGTGCTTGGATGTAATACGAAATCTTTAGGATTTTATGAAAGACAAGGGTTTGTTGCTGATGGAAAAACAAAGATGCTTCATGGAAAAGAAGTTATTAGAATGATTAAGAGGATGTGAGGTAATGACATGTTTTCATTTTTAAAGTTTAGTGATTCAACTCCTGCATCAGCTTTGCTAGAACGCGCTTATTCGTTTCGATACCCTCGTCACAGAGTTGTAGAGCGATTCTAGGCGATCCGTAGCGACCCTTGTGCTCCTTGAAGATTCTGCGTGATTTCTTCTTTGAGAAACGCATGTCTGAGCTTGGT
>JAGYLU010000233.1 GCA_018400755.1 Acholeplasmataceae bacterium | reverse complement strand
CCGATGACACCACGATTACGGTCACCGATGAGACGACGCTTGAGGCGACCGATGGTCTTGATCCTGGTGGCACAACGTATAACATCACACTTGATGGCGAGAATAACGACTTTAGTGACGTGTTGAGTGGCACCGGCAAAAATATCAAACTGTTTGATATCAACGACCTCACACTCGGTGATGTGACGGCTACCGACAACCTAGATGCCACTGCAGGTACTGACCTGATACTGAACGGCGACGTTAGTGCTGACATACTGGATCTGAACGCCACTGATGGCGGGATTGATCAGACAGGTGGTACCGTAACTGTTGTGGTTGGGCCATCAAGTTTTGATGCAAAGGGTGACATTGTTTTTTCTGGCACTAAAAACGATTTCAACGGTTTGGTAAATATTAACGGTCGAAACATCGTGATTACAGATATCAACGATTTGGCACTCGGTGATATCGATGCAACGGGCAACCTTACTGTGACGATATTTGGCTTGTTGGAGTTGGGCGACATTGATGTCGATGGCACGATGTCTTCAGTCACCAATAACGGTTCGATCACTCAGACAGGTGCAGTCCGAGTACAGGGGAAAGCGAGTTTTGATGCGGGAAGTGGCACCATCATGCTGACACACACGGACAATTATTTTCCATCCGGTGTTACCTACAAAGGGTCACGGGTAAATATCGTCGGTGACTCGACCCAAGTTTCAGGTCAACCATTTGGTAGGGTTGAGCTAGTAGATATGTCGAGCCTGAATGCCACCTCAGGGGAGGTGTTAATAATCGGTGAGACCGGTGATGCAAGCATTAATGCGGCACTTTGTAGTTCGGCCTCCGATTCGATTGAGCTTTCTTGTGCGGTGCAGGAATGAAGCGTCGTTCAAGGAGCGTACTAAAAATGGATGGTAAAGGTACTGTTTTTGGTTTTAAACGGCTCCATTTCACTGCGGCACTGATCGCTTCGCTGGTTATTTCGTTCTCGGCCCGCGCCCAAGTTCCCCCCATACCACCAGTCAACGCAGGCTCTTTGCTTGAAGAAGTCGAGCGCCAGCGTCCGGCACCGGCCGCCCCGCGTCAAGGGCCGGCTTT
>JAGYLU010000232.1 GCA_018400755.1 Acholeplasmataceae bacterium | reverse complement strand
ATACTTCTTGGGCATGGATGACTTTTCACATGATCCTATTTTTGACTACACGCTTCTATGCAAGTATCGTCAAAGGATCGGGCTTGATCTTTCCAAAGATATGATCGACCTACTCTTGAAGAAGCATAGAATCAAACCCTCAAAACCAGAGAAGACCAAGGAAACACATCGGGGGTCTCTATCCATTGACGCCACCGTAGTCCCTGTGAACATCACGTATCCAACGGATCTGAAATTGCTCAATCAAGTCCGGGAAAAGACCGAAGCAATCATCGACACGTGTCATAAGGCATCCCACGAAAAATCAAAACCCCGAACACGACGCGTAGAAGCACGTAAGGAATATCTCAAGGTCGCCAAAGCTAAACGACTGAGTTCGAACAAGCGATGGACCGCCGCTCGTAAGCAGATTCAATATATCAGACGAAATTTGGAAGCCATTGATTCTCGGGTAAAAAAAGGGATTTATACCCTTAGTGAAGCCGATGCACAGGCACTTGAAATATGTAGAGCGATTCACGATCAACAACACAAAATGTGGGAAACGAAGACGCACCAGCATGACAATCGGATTGTCAACTTGTATCAGCCCCATATCCGGTGCATCGTTCGGGGTAAAGCGGGGAAACCGTTTGAATTCGGTCCGAAGATCGCCGTCAGCAAGGTGAACGGATTCATCGAGATCGATGATCTGTCGTTTGATAACTTCAACGAGGGCAAGACGCTCCAAACAATCGTTCATGCATATCACAAGGCGCATGGTGTGTACCCTGAAAGTGTAAGGGCAGATCGAATCTATCAGACACGCGAGAACAAGGTATTCTGTTCGAAGCTTGGGATCAGACTCAGCGGCAAGCCGCTTGGAAGACCGAAGAAAGATGCAGAAGAGCAAATTTCATCAGATATGAAAGAGGACTTCAAGAAGAGACAGGAGATCGAGGGTGTCTTCGGTGTCGCGAAGACACGATACGGTTTAGAGAGACTCATGACGAAACTTCCGGAGTCACAAAAGGCAAGTATTGGGCTTGTATTTTTGGTCATGAACCTGGTTCAGGTTCTTTCTTTTGCACATTTTTTTGAGGCCATTGAAATGC
>JAGYLU010000231.1 GCA_018400755.1 Acholeplasmataceae bacterium | reverse complement strand
TGTTCTCATGGACCGTGCCATGAAAGATCCAGGTGTCTTGAAGCACCATCGAGAATGACCGTCTGAGACTCGTTCTAGTGAGCGTCCTGGTGTTATGACCATCAAGTTCGATGATGCCCTTGTCAACATCATAGAAGCGCATCAGCAAGTTGACGAGCGTCGTCTTGCCGGCCCCGGTCGGTCCGACGATGGCGATCACTTGACCGGGAGGCGCTTTGAAGCTGACCTCGTGTAAGACCGGCTGGTCCTTCACATAAGCGAAACTCACATCATTGAACCGGACATCACCTTTGACATCATCGATATCGATGGCACCTGCGGTGTCAGCGGGTTCGTCTGCCTGATCAAGGACATTGAAGACACGTTCCGCAGCGGCCAAGGCACTTTGGATTTCCGCCATGATGTTTGAAAGCATGTTGATCGGACCGGAAAACCGTCTTGAGTAGAGGGTGAAACTGGTCAGTTGGCCTAAGCTCAAACTGCCATTGAAATAGAGAATGCCACCAAAGACACCCACCAGTGCCACTGAGAGATTGCTGATGAAACCAACTGATGGCCCAACAGTGGTCGCGTAATACCCAGCCTTATAGGCGGCATCAGTCGCCTCATCATTGATCTCATCAAACTTTGCAAGGGCTGCTTGTTCTTGGACATAGGACTGAATGGTCCGTTGGCCGGTGATCATTTCCTCGGCGTATCCATTGAGTTCCCCAAGTTTTTGGTTTCTCAAACGATACTTCTTCTTGACAATTTTGGAAAGCACTTTGGTCAGTGTGATTGACATCGGAATCGTCAGCAAAAACACCAACACCAGGACTGGAGACATCACGACCATCATCACAAACGAGATGGTGACCGTGATGATGGCGGTAAAGACACTGACGACGTCGGAGGCGAGCGATGTGTTGATTGTATCGATGTCATAACTCATCTTGGAAATGATATCTCCGGTCTGATTCTGGTCAAAATAGGAGACAGGGACTGTGTTCAGCTTCTCAAAGAGATCTTTTCTCATCTTGTAGACAACATTTTTGGAAATCCTGATCATGGTCACAGCAAGGATGTAGCTCATGATGGTTGAGGCGATATAAAAGA
>JAGYLU010000230.1 GCA_018400755.1 Acholeplasmataceae bacterium | reverse complement strand
CAAGAAGTCGAACTTGAGTATGGAAGAGAACCTGTTGGGGGAATCACATATATCATCACAATGACTCATCTGTGGTGCACGAAGATTCATGTATCTCAATCTCGATCCCCCGTGTCAAAGAGTTTAAAGGGCTTTTTTTGGTTGCCTTGCCAACACCAATTTGTGGTGCTCAATATGGGTTTATGTGATGTTTGTACCGGCCACCTAACAACACTCATTCCTGGTTGCATCCCCATAGACCTATGGTATACTGACATTAACTCATCAAAAATCATAATAATTATGTATTGAACCAACACACCATGTTCGCACATCAGACAGACGATTGTTGTTGTTTTTTCATTTCATATTGGCTAGGTTCTGACTAATCTGCCCCAGAAAAGAGGAGAAAACATGAGAAAGACCGCCTGGATTTTGATGCTCTTTTTGCCATTCTTTCTGCTGACGTCATGCAAGGATGATGACACCAATCCCATCGTGTCAATTGAGGTCGACACAGCAGGGATTTCACAAGCCATCAGCTTGGATGTGTTTGATTTGTCTGACATCGAACTGATCATCACGTATGAGGACCAAACAACAGCACGCGTGCCATTATCAACCCAAATGCTGGATCCGCAAAGCCTTGCGTTGATTTCCACTCCGGGGACGCATACAATCACCATCAATCATGCCGGACTGAACACCACGTTTGCAATCACACTTTTTGAGTCCTCTGATACCATTGCGATGCCGGATATCACGTTTGTCGCCAATTTCACATTGATAGTCAATAGCGAGTATGTCATCACCGACAATTTTCCCGCGACATACAGCGGTGAAGTCTTGGTCGATGGGACGACGTATGATGTTTCGCTTGGTGACGCCCAGTTCCAAGAAAGATACTATATCTATGACATCGATGGTAAGAGTCGAGTCTTTGAGTATCGTTCAAACATGTGCTGGCACTGGCATGATCCCATGTCCTACACATCAGACGAAATCGTCCGTACCATCGAATACATCATCTACGATATATCGGCCCAAGCCCCAAAGACAATCGAACTCTCTTGGTTTGATTTTGTCAATGGATGGTATGTCGTCAAATCCACAGCCCTTCAAG
>JAGYLU010000023.1 GCA_018400755.1 Acholeplasmataceae bacterium | reverse complement strand
AACGTGGTGTCTTCCTCACTGTAGGCAAAACCCAGACTCTCGTCGAACATCACCTCATATGGGTCTTCTGGCAACTCCGGTTCCGGAATGTCTAGCGTTTCAAACGATGCTTTGATATCAGCAAGCAGATCCTCAAGGGTGTGAAAGCTTCCGGTCGCGCCGGTTGCGATATCTCCAATCGGTGAAAGATCCATGATGTTTGTTCCGATGAACAACGCCAGATTGTTTCTGGTGGCATCCACCAGATAGGTCTGTTCAATGGCTGAGAATGTCGCACCTAGAATCAATCCGGTGGCATCCACACTGACCACCATGGTCATGCTGCCATATTTGTTGTTTCCACTGGCAACAAAGATATATCCCAAGACCGCGTCGTCGGCGTTTTTGCCTTCGATCTTGTCTTGGATGCTCTTTGGGTCACCGGCTGTATCGAGTTCAGTGAAATCCTGAATCCCCGGAAGCACTGATTCATACGCTTCCAGTTTGGCTGTCAATTGGTTTTGTGCAATGATTGGCGCGGTGATGGCATTCACCCCACCAATCAGAAGGCCACAGACCAAAGACACAACCGTCAGGACAAAGGTGAAGCGGACAATGTCTTTCTCAAACAATTTTTTCATCAGAATGTCCCTCCTGTTCCGAAGAAGACGATGGCTGAAAGCAAGACCAGGACCAGGGCTAGACCACCGAGGAATGCCGGTCTGATCTTATTGGTCGACCATTTCGGGAAATCAATGAGTGGCACAAACATGTTCGAGAAGAGAAGGGCGAAGGCAACCCCTTCCGGATACGCCCCAAAGAGGCGGATCAGAACGGTGATCGCCGCGACCATCATCCCGAAGATGATGCGTCCCGGACGGGTCACGGGAGATGTCACCGGATCGGTGATCATGAAGACAACCCCAAACAACAAACCACCCGAAAAGAGCTGATAAAGGACAAAGGTGAACACATGGTCGGGATGAAGTGCGAAAGCCGCGACCGTCATGAGCAACACAAATGTCAGCACAGCCGAAAGCATCACCCGGTAGTCCGCCGATTTTCTCACGACGAGATAGATACCGCCAATCAGGATGGCCAGGAAGCTGACCTCTCCCATCGCCCCTGGGATAAACCCGAAGAAGAGATCGGACAAGGCATAGCTGTTCAAGACATCAGGAAATGGTAGTCCGGTGCGAATCGCGCTTAACGCGGTCCCACCGGCAATCAGGTCAACGTCCGTATACGCGCCGGAAAACATCTGGGTGAGGGCAAGCGCGATGAAGATTCTTCCGACCGCTGCCGGGTTGAAAATATTCGATCCGGTCCCACCAAAAAGCATCTTGCCGACGACAATCCCGAAAGCAGCCCCGACCGCGACCGCGTAAAGCGGAAGCTTCGAAGGAACAAGCATCGCGAAGATGACCGCGCTGACCGCGGGGATCGTGATGTTGTTGATGGTAAATGAGGTATATCGTGATTTGAGTTTGTCAATGAATGATTCAGCCTTTTTATCAGGGGCATGCATCATTCCAAACGCCAAAGCTTCAAGACCGACCATCACGACAACCGCGATGACCACGCGCCATAAAGCATCAGCACCAAATCTGAAAACAGCGAAGAACACCACCGGAATGAGGGCAATCAGGACATCTGTCATCATGCGGTTGGTGGTCACATCCTTGCGGATGTAAGGACTGGTTTTTTTGACTGCTTGCATAAGTTCCTCCCGTTATTTGGCCAACCGTTTGCCCAAACGCATGTATTCGGTCAAATGGATTTTTGACGGACAGACATACGAGCACAGTCCGCATTCGATGCACTTGTTGACCTCTAGGGCCTTAAGCGCATCCTTGTTTCTGGTCTTATACGCATTCATGATCATGACCGGTTGGATGGAGACCGGGCACGAATAGACACAAGAGGCGCATCTGATACACGGTTCTTCCTTGGTCAGGACATTGTTTTGAACGATCAGACTCGTTGTTGTATGAGTCATGACGATGTCATCTCTAGTGACATTGACGCCCATCATCGGTCCTCCGAGAATCAGCACTTTCTCGGTGTCCGGATCAACATATCCGCCAGCTTTTTCAATCAGGTTTGTCATCATCGTTCCGATTCTGGCTCTAAACGTTCTGTTCTTGACACCGTCTCCGGAGAGGGTGATATAGCGCTCCAAGACAGGGAGTCCCTTCTTGACCGCGTTATAGATGGAGGATAATGTTGAGACATTGAAGTTGATGACACCGTACTTTGAGAGCAACTCGCCTTGGGGAATGGTGATTCCAACGGCGTTCTTGATGGTCTCGATTTCCCAACCTTGGGGGTAATGGTTGCCCACTCGGACAACGTCGATATCATATGGACAGAACTCTCCACGGGCAAACATCAGACTTTCATAGAGTTCCTTATACTTCTTCTTGATCGCGATGACGCCTTTTGGCGCACCTGATGCTTTCATCGCATAGATCAGACCTTGGATGACTTCCTTCGGTTTTTCCATCATGAGACCGTAATCACTGATCAGCATCGGCTCACATTCGACACCGTTGGCGACGACCACTTTGATCGGGTCCTTGGTTTCGAGTTTGATGTAGGATGGGAATGCCCCACCGCCAAGACCGACGAGCCCGGCATCCTTGATGATTTTGATGATGTCTTCCCTTTCGAGAGCATCAATGTCTTCATCTGTGCGTTCCTTGATGGACGGATGGATGTCATGCTTCATGTCATTTTTGACAATCAGGCAGTCAACCGGTTTTCCGCTTTGGTCGACGTGCTTTTCAAAGCCCATGACCTCACCGCTCACGGTGGCATGCATGTTTTGTTCGAAGAACGCCCCTTTGCGGGTACCGATGACCTCACCAATTTTGACGTACTGGCCACCGATGACGCACGTTTCCCCTTCCGGACACCGTTGACTGGTGACCGGGTAGTAAAGGAACTCGGCATCAAGGCATTCGGTGATTGGCAACTTTTTGAGTTCTGTCTTCCCATCCGGGATGTGTTTCGTCTTGGCGATCATGTGTCGCACTCCTCCTTGATGTAGAGTGGATGTTTCTCGGTCAAGACCTTCACATCCGATTTGACAGCCCGAAGCAGATCCGGGTCGTGTTGATTCTTGAGTGTCCGATCGACCAACCTGGCAACTTCTCTGGCATCATCCTCATCAAAGCCACGCGTCGTGATGGCGGGAGAGCCCAGACGCAAACCACTCGTATAAGCCGGTTTTTCGGTATCGAAGGGAATGCCATTCTTGTTGCAGGTGATGTTGACACTGTGAAGCAGGTCCTCGGCATCTTTGCCAGTGATGCCATACTTGCCTTTGACATCCACTAGGAAAAGGTGATTGTCAGTCCCACCACTGATGATCCGGTAGCCCAGAAGAGAGAGTTCATCGGCCATGGCCTGGGCATTCTTGACCACTTGTTTCTGATAGGTCACAAATGATGGCTTGAGGGCTTCTCCAAAGGCAACCGCCTTGGCGGCAATCACGTGCATCAACGGCCCGCCCTGAACGCCTGGAAACACTGATTTATCGATTTTCTTCGCGATATCAGGGTCATTGGTCATGATGATGCCGCCCCTTGGACCTCTGAGGGTCTTATGGGTTGTCGAGGTCACGACGTGGGCATACGGCAAAGGCGACGGATGAATCTTCGCGGCGACCAATCCGGCGATATGGGCGATATCTGCCATCAGATAAGCTCCAACAGCATCCGCGATGTCTCTGAATCTCTTGAAGTCGATGACTCTTGAGTACGCACTCGCTCCACAGACAATCATCTTCGGTTCGATCTCTTTTGCCAACGCCATGACAGCGTCATAATCGATGGTTTCTGAGTCCTTGCTCACACCATAGAAATGGGACTGATAGATCTTCCCTGAGAAGTTCAGGGAGAACCCATGGGTCAGATGTCCACCTTCTGCAAGCGACATCCCCAAAATCGTATCGCCCGGTTTGAGCAATGCCATATAGGCTTCCATGTTCGCAGACGACCCCGAATGAGGTTGAACATTCACGTAAGCGGCATCAAAGAGTGTCTTCAACCGTTCTTTGGCTTCGGTTTCGACCTGATCCGCGTATTCACAACCGCCATAATACCGTTTCCCCGGGTATCCCTCGGCGTACTTGTTGGTAAAAATCGAGCCCTGTGCCTGAAGCACAGCATCTGAGACGAAATTTTCAGAAGCGATCAGCTCGATGTGATCCTCCTGACGGGTCATTTCGTCGGCGATGATCCGGCCGATGACCGGGTCATGTTTAAGCAGGTTCATTTTTTTTCACCTCGTCTTGTTCCAACACATTATAACACATGACGTCATGAAAAAAAAGACAGTCCGTATAAAATACGGACGTCCTTTGATCAGGGTGATGCGCCTTTGTAAGGCGTATGTCATGTCTTTTATAAACTGGATCTTCTTGCGTGGATATTGTCCAAATAAGTGGTCTCCTAAAGCCTTTTTAGTCGGCTTTGATGTTGTGGTAAACATCCTGGACATCATCTAGTTCCTCAAGCATCCCCATCAGACGTTCAAACGTCTCTTGATCATGACTCTCTGTCAATTCAACCGTCATGATTGGAAGCCACATGATCTCTTCGGTCGTGACCTCAAGATCAGGCGCCGACTCTGATAACGCGGTCCGGATGTTATTGAACTCAGAAGCCTCGGCGAGGATGGTGACACAATCCTCCTCGCTTTCGATGTCCGAGACATCAAGATCGTTTTCAACAAGTAATTCGAGAACCGCATCCTCGGTGGTGCCATTCAACTCAAAGACAGCGTTATGATTGAACTGGTGGATCACGGATCCGGAGATGCCTAACTTACCACCTGTTTTCGTGAAACAGTTTCTGACCTCGGCGATGGTGCGGTTGACATTGTCTGTCAGACACTCGACAATAAAGACCGAATTCCCGGGACCAAATCCTTCATAACGGGCTTCGCTATAGGTCTCATCGCTTCCACCTTTGGCCTTCTCGATGGCACGTTTGATGGTATCAGATGGCACCTGATCCTTCTTGGCCCGTTCAATTACCCGTTTCAGCTGGCCATTCAGTTCAGGATCGGGCACGCCGGCCTTCGCTGCCATGTAGATTTCTTTACCATACTTGGCGTAGACCTTGCTCTTGACCGCCGCTGTTTTCGCCATCGCGACCTTGCGGACTTCAAACGCTCTTCCCATCGTTTATTTTCCTTCTTCCTTCTGGTTTTCAAAAAGACCCTCATATCTGGCAATGGATCCATCGATGATCAATTTGGCGGTTTCCGCACCTTCGATATCGAGGATGTATGTTTTCTTGCCTTCAAGGGATTTGTAGACTTCAAAAAAATGGCCCATTTCAGTCAGCAGATGATGCGGAAGCTCACTGATGTCCCGATACATCGAAAGCGATGGATCACCGAATGGAATGGCGATGATCTTCTCATCAATCTCATCGGAATCAATCATCTTCATGACGCCAATCGGGAAACATTCGACCAGGCTGAGTGGTTCGATGTCCTCCTGACAAAGGACCAAGACGTCCAAGGGGTCATTGTCATCAGCGTAGGTGCGGGGAATGAATCCATAATTCGCTGGGTAATGGGTCGACGTAAAAAGAATCCGGTCCAAAATGATCATGCCGGTCTCTTTATCGAGCTCATATTTCTTTTTGCTGCCTTTTGAAATCTCAATCACGGCAACAAACTTGTCCGGAGTAATCCGAGATTTGCTGATATCATGCCAGATGTTCATGGTTGTCTCCTTTTTAAGTCCACTCATATTCTATCAAAAAACAGGAACAAGAAAAACCTTTTAATCCTGATTTTCACACAAATATCAACAAACAGGAAAAAAACCGGACATCAGAGGATGCCCGGTGTGTTCAATTGGTCTTTTGTTTTGATGTTGGCCTGATAGAGTTCGAATGTGTTATGAATCAATGTATGGATGGTCATCGGACCAACGCCACCTGGGACAGGGGTCATATAGGAGACAACATCCTTCAATTGTTCGAAGTCGACATCACCAACCAGTTTGCCATCAACCCGGTTGACGCCGACATCGATGACAATGGCGCCTTTTTTGACCATATCTTTGGTGACAAGTCCTGGCCGTCCGGCGGAGACAACGAGCAAATCCGCTTCTTTGGTATGCTGTTTCAGATCACTGGTCCGGCTATGACAAATCGTGACGGTCGCATTCGCGTCCATCAAAAGGCGGGCAATCGGGAAGCCAACGATGTTGCTGCGACCGATGACGACCGCATTCATACCAGCAACATCGAGATCATAGGCTTTGAGTAACGTCATGATCCCTTTGGGGGTTGCTGGTTTGATGGAAGGCTTTTTTTGGTACATATAGCCTTGGTTGATGACATGGAAACCATCGGCGTCCTTGTCTTTGGAGATCAGATCGATCAGTCGGTCAGCGTCAAGATGTCTAGGGATTGGAAGTTGCAGGATCATCCCGTCAACCAAGGGATCCTGATTGAGTCTGGTGATGACTTTCTCAACCGCTTCTGATGTGACATCTTCTGGCAATCTGATCAGTTCATGGGTCATGCCGACAGATAGGCAAGCTTTGCCCTTGCCTTTGACATAGGAAAGACTTGCCGGGTTCTCACCAATCAAAATGATGGCGAGCCCTGGCGGACGTTCTCCTTTTTGGACAAAGCCATCAATTTTGGCTTTGATGTCCTCATTCAATTGTCTGGCAGTCGCCTTACCATCAATTAGAATCATGTCACTCATCCTCTTCGGTGACATTTCCGTCATCGTCAATTCTGAATTGGAACGCTCTTGGGGTCTTGTTCAATCCTGGCATGACCATGATCCCCTTGGTCAAAGCCACCAGGAATCCTGCGCCAAGTGATGGTCTGACTTCTCTGATTTCTAGTGTGAATGGTTCTGGCAACCCTTTGATCTTCGGGTCTCCGGTCATTGAAAGCGGCGTCTTGGCCATACAAACCGGGAAATTCCAACCCAGGGTTTCATAGGTCGCCAACTGCCGCAGAGCCTTTTTTGAGAAACTGACATCAGTTGCCCCATAGATCTTCTGGGCGATGGTCCTGATCTTTTCCCTAGGACGATCTTCCGAATTGTAAAGCGGTTTGACATCAGAGGGCTTTTCGGCCTCTTCAACCACTTTTCGGGCAAGATCTCTCATCCCGTCGCCACCTTTGGCAAACCCTTCAGCGAAGGCGATCGGATGATCGTTCTCTTTGGCCCAGTTGAGGATCCAAGCTGTCTCATCTTCGGGATCACTGTCGAAGTGATTGAGGGCGATGACATAGTTGGCCTTGAACATCCGAATGTTTTTAAGGTGTTTCTCAAGATGCGGAATCCCTTTTTGCAAGGCATCCATATCCGGGCTTGCGAAATCGGTCGCGCCCCCGTGTGATTTGAGCGCTCTAAGGGTGGTCACGATGACAATCGCGTCCACTTTTTTCCCGAGCAGTGGTGATTTGATATCAAGGAATTTCTCCATTCCGAGATCGGCACCAAAGCCGGCTTCAGTGACAGCATATTCTCCAAACTTGAGTGCCATCCTGGTGGCGACAATGGAATTACAGCCATGGGCGATATTGGCAAACGGTCCGGCGTGGATGAAGGCCGGAACACCTTCTGTCGTCTGGACCAGATTGGGATGGATGGCTTCTTTGAGAAGCAATGCCATCGCATCAGCGCCGCCAAGATCAGAGACGAAGACTGGCTTTTCATCAGCCGTATATCCGATCAGGATCCTATTGAGTCTTTGCTTCAAATCGTTGATGCCGGTCGCGAGGGCGAGAATAGCCATGATCTCACTGGCAGCGGTGATGACAAAGCCGTCTTTTCTGGCTGGTGTCTCGATGGCTCTTAGGTTGCGGTCATTCATATCCATGGCCCTTGGCCAGACCACCGACTCGATTCCGAGCTCGTTTCCCTGATAGACGTGATTGTCAATCAAGGCGGATAGCAGATTGTTTGCCGCGGTGATGGCATGTAGATCGCCGGTGAAATGTAAATTGATCTCATCAGAGGGATGAACCGAGGACAGACCGCCGCCGGTGGCGCCACCTTTGAGACCGAATACGGGTCCAAGACTTGGTTCTCTGAGAGCGAGGATGGCTTTCTTACCGATTTTCGCTAACCCTTGGGCAAGTCCTATTGAGACCGTCGTCTTTCCCTCACCGGCTGGTGTGGGATTGATGGCGGTGACCAAAATCAGTTTGCCATCTTCATTTGAAGCCACTCTTTTCAGGGCGTTCAGATGGACTTTTGCCTTATTGTTCCCATAGGGCATGCACTCACTGGGTAGAATACCCATCATTGAGCAGACGTTTGTGATGTTTGTATCCATAATGACCTCCGTTTCATATTGACATCAGGTGCCTTTTCTCTTCTATGATAACATATAACGCATGAGTAAGATAGCGCTTACACAGTGGCCATGGTCACAGATTGGGCCGGATGCCGGAAATAGGCATCGAGGAATCGGTCCGCGACATAGAGCCAGTGCGCACTCGATTTGGAGATGTCCAGATCAATCCTGACGTGCCCTTTCAGGTAGTTCAGACGGACTGGTTCAAAGAAGTCCGATGCGACTTCGAACAGTCTTCTGCCATCAACCGTCTGAGATGCTTCAAGCGAGAGCATCAAGGTCACATTCTTCGCTTCACGGATGGTCTTTTGAACACCAATCCGACTGGCGAGTTTCTTGAATAGTTTCTCATACATGTAGAGGATGAGATCAGTATCAATCTCTCCGAATCGGTCGGTGAGTTCATCTTTGAGGTCATTGACATCAGCAAGACTGTTGACTGATCCGATCCGTTTATGGATCTCAATTCTGACCTCGTCTTTTGAGACATAGGCAGGATCGACGTGACGAGGGGCGAAGATCTCATCGGGAGCGAGATCGGCTGCGCCTTCGACCGGTTCTCCGGTGATGGCTTCCTCAAGCAGTTTCATATAGAGCTCAATCCCCACGGAATCAATGAATCCGGATTGTTCCTGCCCCAAAAGATCACCAGCCCCTCTGATTGAGAGATCACGCATGGCAATCTTGAAACCGCTGCCCAAAGCGGTAAAGTCCTGAATGGCATTCAAGCGCTTGGTGGCTTCGTCATTGAGCGGTTTGTGGGGATCATAAAGGAGATAGGCGTAAGCGATCCGGTCACTTCGTCCGACTCGTCCCCTGATCTGATAGAGTTGGGCAAGTCCGAGTTTGTCCGCATCGTGGATGACAAGCGTGTTGGTGTTGGGAATATCGACCCCGGTCTCAATAATCGTGGTCGAGACCAGGACATCGGCATTATGTTCGATGAAATCAGATAACACCCGTTCAAGATTGTCGCGATGCATCTTGCCGTGGGCGTAGAGAATTCTTGCCTCTGGCACGAGCTTCGAAAGACGTTCGACCATCCCTTCGATGCCCTTGATCCGGTTGTAGAGGTAAAACACCTGTCCGCCACGCGCCAATTCCCTGGTGATGGCTTCTTTGACAAGCGCTTCATGGCGTTCGACGACATACGTCTGGACCGGATACCGGTTCATCGGCGGTGTCTCGATCATCGATAGGTCTTTCAGACCCATCATCGACATCTGCAACGTCCTTGGAATCGGTGTCGCACTCAAGGTGAGGGTATCAACATTTGTCCTGATTTCCCTGATCTTTTCCTTATGCTCAACGCCGAAGCGTTGTTCCTCATCGACGATCAATAGCCCCAAATCCTTGAACTTGATGTCCTCAGAGAGCATACGATGTGTTCCGATAATGACATCGATGTAGCCTTTCTTGAGTTTGAAAAGTGTTTCTCTTTGTCTTTTGGGTGTGACAAAGCGGCTCATCAACGCGACATTCGCACCATACTTCTCGAACCGTTCCTTAAACGTGTAGTAGTGTTGTCTGGCCAGCACCGTGGTCGGGCAGAGATAGAGCACTTGCTTGGCATCAAGGATGGCTTTGAAAGCCGCTCTCATCGCGACTTCCGTTTTTCCAAACTGACATCCCCGCAAATCAGCCGGTCCATCGGTCTGAGCGTCTTCATGTCATGATAGACATCAAGAATGGTTTCGGCCCGATCCCCGGTCGGTCTGCTGTGGGAAATCCCTTCAAACTGATGGGGAAGCACCGATCATCCATTGAAACGCATATCCTGTACTATGTTGCCTCGCGGCATACAATTTGATCAGGCGGTCGCAGAGATCTTTGATCCTCATCCTGACACTTGCTTTGGTCTTGGACCACCGTTTCCACCGAGTTTTGAAAGCCTTTGGGTGTTCAGCGGCGTAACTGTATATATATTTGAAACCGATGATCTGATCCGGCGGGCAATATGTGCGTTTTCATCCTGGGCATAGACAATATGGAGATAATCGCGTTTGTCTCCAGATAGTTCCATGGTCTTGAGCCCGACATAACGGCCGATGCCGTAGTCATAGTGGACAACGAAGTCACCAACCTCGAGATCCTCAGCCTTACGGATCTTCTTGGCCTGATTCAAGACACTCCGGTACTTGATGGCCGCTCGCGTGCGACTCTTGAAAAGATGTCCCTCATCAATGACCATCAGACCGTCACCATAGGCATCAAATGATCCTGCCACTTTGGTGTCTGTGATCTTGATCCCAATCTCATCGGTCATGGTTGTCTCATAAGAAATCTTCTGCTTGTCAAAGAAGGATTTGAGTTCCTGCTCACGTATGCGATCTTCAATCGCGAACAAAATGGTTCGCCGATCCATCACGTCTTTGATGTCAAGCAGCATCAGATCAAGGTTTCCTTGATAATGATTGACATCTCTGGTCATCATGTCGATGGCTTTCTCAGGACTGTTCAAACCGAACGTATCGATGGCCACATGGGGTTTTTCAAAGAGGTCACGCAAAGGCAACCGGAAAGGAATCCGGATGAAGGCATGCCCGTTCATGGTTGTCGCATATGTCTCAAGGTCGCTTGCTGCAGTATCCTCATTGATGACCATCTTGTGGGGATCAACCATATAGACCACATGCTCACCGGCGAAGTCAGCAAGCGTCGTCGGGTCCGTATTGAAGAAAGGCATATAGATCGAGAGACTATCCATTTTCGATCTGGACTCAATGTGGGATAGATCGGATTCAAGCTTTTCTTTTTCTCTTTCTGATAAAGACATCGTTTGAAAGAAGGCCCGAATATCCTTGATGGCTTTCTCTTTCATGCTGTCGGTATAGAACAACTCGTTCATGGGAGCAATCTCAAGTTTTTCAATGTCAGCGTAAGAGCGCTGGGTCTCAACATCAAAGATCTTGATCCGTTCGAGCTCGACATCGAAAAAGTCGAGTCGGTATGGCTGGTCGTTGTTCAGGGTGAAGATATCAAGGATGTGTCCTCTCAGGGCGAATTCCCCAGGCTTCTCAACCGTATAGGTCCTGACATAACCGCTGTTGACCATAAAACTCACAAGGTCATCGATGGCATAGGACGCGCCCTTGGTCACGATCCTGACACCATTGGCATAATCAAAAGGTTTCAGCTGTCTGGCACCAAAACCGTGAGGCGTCGTGACCACGACATAAGGATCTTTTGTCATCAACTGTTTGAGGGTGAAGAGCCGTTCACTCTTGAACTCAGGACTGCCCAATGCCATCATTGCTGTCAAGGTCTGGTCAGCCGGATAAAAAAGAAGATCATCGGGGTCAACCATCCGACTCAAGAGATCATAGGTCTTCTGGGCGTCATAAAGGTTTGGTAGGACCACGAACACGGTCCGTTTTTTTACCTCATGGTCATAGGCAAAAAGCGTCGCGTTGAACGCTTCATTCGATGACTTCAGATAAGTTGTCTTCCCAGGCTGTCCAAGAAACCTTCCCAGGCTGAGTCTGGTGCTCAAAAATGGCGTCATAAGAGTCCTTTTCGGCAACAACACCCAAACATCATGTCTGGGTGTTGTAGGATGTCATGATATCAGTGAATGCGTCGTTTGTGACAAACCGTTCGATCGCTTCCGATGCCTTCTCAATCGCTTTTTGAATGACCGGTTTCTCATCATTTGAGAACTTGGCAAGCACGTACCGGTCGAGTGGTAAGGATGTGTTGTTTCCGACCCCGATCCTAATCCGTTTGAAGGCGTCATCCTTGAGGATCCCGATGATGTTCCTGAGTCCGTTATGGCCACCATGTCCGCCGGTTTCTCTCAGTCTCAGGCGTCCGGTATCAAGGTTGACATCGTCTACCACCACCAGAAGATCTTCGATGGGAATCTTGTGATATGCCATCGTTTTCCTGATGGCTTCACCGGATAAGTTCATATAGGTTGTCGGTTTGATCACAATCACTTTCTCGCTTGACACATTCATGGTCGCGATGAAGGCATTGAACCGGGGACTGAAGGTCATGGGTTGCTTTCTCTTCTCAAGCCACTGGTCGATGGTCATGAATCCGACGTTGTGTCTGGTCTGGTCGTAGGCCTTGCCGGGATTGCCCAATCCGACAATCAGTTTCATTTGCCTTGATCTTCCTTGTGGGTGATCTGGTCGAAGATCTGGCTGATGGGCTCATCCTTGATGATGTGCAGGATCGACTCGCCAAGAAGTGGTCCGATCGATAGTTGCACAATCTTGTTTGAGCAACATCCAACCGGTAGCGCGATGGTATCCGTCACAACAACCTCTTTCAACAGGGATTCATCAATCCTTTGAAGCGCATCGCCTGAAAAGACAGGATGGGTCGCGGCCGCATAGACCTCAGTGGCTCCGGCATTGATCAACGCTTTCGCACCGGCTGCGAGGGTTCCGGCGGTATCAATGATGTCATCGACCATGATGGCAATCTTGCCGTTGACTTCTCCGATGATGTTCGCGACCTCGGCCTGATTTGGTTTCGGGCGTCTCTTGTCAATGATGGCCAGTGGCGCATCCAAGACCCTTGCGAATCCCCGGGCACGCGTGACACCCCCGTGATCCGGTGAGACGACAACGACATTTTTCAGTTTCTTGGTATTCAGGAAATAGTCGGCCAAAAGTGGTCCGGCCGGAAAGTTATCGATTGGGATGTTGAAGAACCCTTGGATCTGAGCCGCATGCAGGTCGATACAAATCAGGCGGTTGATGCCAGCAATCTGTAGCATGTCGGCTACCAGTTTGGCGGTGATCGGTTGTCTTGACTTCGATTTCCGATCTTGCCTGGAATATCCATAATAAGGCATCAAGACTGTCAATGTCCTGGCGGATGCCCGTTTGACGGCATCAGTCAGGATCAGAAGTTCCATCAGGTGTTCGTTGGCGGGAGCCGATGTTGACTGGATTACGAAGACATCATGCCCGCGAACACTTTCCTCGATATTGACTGAAATCTCACCATCGGCAAACTGGACGACATCGACGTTGCTGATTTCAATGCCTGACGCGACTGAAATCTCTTCTGCCAGTTTCTTGTTTGAACTGAGCGCAAACAGTTTAACCTTCTTACCTTCGACCAAGGGCATATTAGGGGGTTCCTCCGTTTCGTTTCATCGGCTTCATTATACACCAAACGACCTTCGTTTTCACGTTTGGTCCACAAAAAAAACCCCTTCGCACGCCATCCGTGGCAAAGAGGTTTGTCTGAGTTGCGGCCTTACTCGTTGTCTTCTTCGACGGGTGGCTTCTGAAGCTCTTCGTCGTAAGCGACCTTGATCGCGTCTTCGATCATCTTGCGGGTCTCCCCGTTGATCGGATGAGCGATATCCCTGAATGTGCCATTGGGTGTTTTTTTGCTTGGCATAGCGACGAAAATACCATTTTCGCCTTCAATGATACGAATGTCGTGGACCACAAAGTCATCGTCAAACGTAATCGTCGCAACCCCTCTAAGTCTGCTGTCACTGCTGACAAGCTTTACTCTCACATCTGTAATTTTCATTTTGCCCTCCAGATGGTCCCATTTATAGCCAAATTATAACACACAGGCGGTTGTTATGAAAGTTTTCTTAAGTTTTTAGGGTTGTTTTGAGAATTCGAATGTTCATATTTCCTATTTTATGAATGTTTTGAACCTCTTTCTTTCCTGGGTCGATCACAAAATAGGCGGAACCGCTTCCCGTCATCCTAGCCTGTCTGCCAATGCGCTTGGCTTGTTGTCGTACCTGACGAAGCGCTGGATAACATCTGATCGCGGTCTTCTCAAGGTCATTATATGCCTTCTTGAAGAAGCGTTCATATGACCCTTCGAGATAATCTTTGACAACCTTGACCGCTTTTCTTGTGCCTTGACGCAAACGGTGTGACTGAAACACGGTCTTGGTACTGACTTTGAGATCTGGGACAATCAACACAATCTCTTTGATCGGTGGTGAATCAAGGGCGATGAGTTGTTCGCCGCGGCCAAAGACAACGGCCGGCTTCTCGTAAAGACAAAAAGGCACATCCGAGCCAAGTTCGATCCCAATCTCTTCTAGGGCCAAGGCATCCAGGCCAAGAGACCAGAGCGCGTTCAAACCTCTTAAGGTCGCGGCGATATCCGCGCTTTCGCCACCGAGTCCGGCCCCGATCGGGATATGCTTCTCCAACGTGATCTTAGCCCCTTCTTTGACATTGAAACGGGTCTTCAGCATGTTGGCGGTCTTCAAAATGACGTTTTCTTCAATTTCTACCGTGGACTCAAGAATGATGGTTTTTGATGCATCAAAGGTCAGGGTATCAGAAAGGGCCAGCGGAAGATTGACCATGACGAGTTCATGATACCCGTCTTCGCGCTTGCCGGTGACCCCTAGCATCAGATTCAGTTTGGCGTGGGCATGTTCAACGATCATAGGTCCATCCCTTGAACATCTCTCTGAACTGCGAGACCGAAAGACGTTCCGCCCGAATCGCCGGATCGTGTCCATATGTCTTGATGATTTGGGCAATGTCTTCTTTGGACACCCCATAAACCTCGTGGAGATTATTCAGGAGTGTTTTCCGTTTTTGGGTGAAGGCCGCTTTCACAAATGACCGAAAGCGTTCGTGTGCAGTTGCGGATTCATCTGACTCGTGTTTCACGATCCTGATGACGATGGAATCGACATTCGGCATCGGATAAAACATCCGTCTTGGGACATCCACGATCTTATGGACATCCGCCTGATCTTGCAAAATGACCGAAAGGGCGTTATAGGTCTTTTTTCCGGGTTCGGAAAGAAGCCGGTCAGCCACTTCTTTTTGCACCATCAGCGAGGCAGTCTTGATGTTTGGAGATTCAAGAATCTTGAAAAGGATCGGTGTCGTGATATAGTAAGGCACATTCGCGACCACGTGATAGATGCCAGAAAGCGCGTTCAAATCCGTCTCAAGGATATCCTGATAAATGACCTCAAGGTTGTCATGGGTCATGGTCAAGGCATCGAGATAAGGTTTCAGGGACAGGTCGATCTCATAGGCCTTGACACTGCTTGCTGCCATGCAAAGTTGGGCCGTGAGCGATCCCATTCCGGGACCGATCTCGATGACATCTTTGAGGGTGACATCGGAAAGTCTCACGATTTTGGCCAGAAGATTCTTATCAGTCACGAAATTCTGTCCGAACTTCTTCTTCATTTGATGACTCACAGAGAACCTCCTCGATCTGTTGTTTGGTGATCCCGAACAATTTCAGTCTTGACATCAGCGTCTTGCCGTTGACGTGTCCCAAGGACATCACGTCAGCAAGTCGTTGACGCTTTTTACGGCTGTTTGGCTTGCCCATCAGACCAGCGTCATAGAGATCGCTGACCGTGACATCCGAGTGACACCCCAAAGAGATCGTGTGGATTGACCCGATGGCCTCATCAATGACACTGTCTGAGGCATGTTCAATCCCGATTTTCTGTCCGTTTTGAGAGATGGCGTCATCGGCGTTGATGTAGGCGTGAAGCGCACCTTTGATGTGATTGGATAAAACCCTTCTGATTCGTTCACCCGCATGATCAGGATCGGTGAAGATGACAATCTCGTGGGTTTCTTCGAGACGTTTCAAAAACGCTTTGTCGATGCCATCGATCGCACTGCCGTTCACTTCAAAGACCGTGATTGTGTCATCGAACCTTTTCAGACGTTCGACATCATGTCGACCTTCTACGATGAATGCTCTTGGTTTCATGGTTTCCGGTAGAAGAATCGTGGGTCTTTCTTGACGCCTGATTTCATCAGGCTCTCGATGATCGGAGACTGGCTGATCAGGCTTGAGACCGTTTGGTTTTCAAGCAAAATCCTGATTTCGTCACCAAAGGTTGTCTCATCATCGCTATAGGTGCTGTTCTCGACACTGCGTCTTGAACTGTAATAGGTCCGCTCCTCTTCTGTCATCGCTTCAAGGATGTCATCGATCAACCCTTGGTTCTCAGGAATGTCTGGCACGTGCTTCCATACCCGGCGGTTGATCATATCCTCTGAGAGGGTCCTAAGAATCTGATCAGATGATGATTTGAAAGAGAGAATCAGTCCGTTCATGACATAGTCGTCGACATCAAGATAAGCCTCTAGGTCCTCAGGATGTTCAATGATCCGCTTAAGCGGTTCAAGATCGCCTTTCGTGAACTCAACCCCTTTTGCGAGCAGATACTTGACCCGGGCATAGATCATCTCAAGATTGGCCTCAAAGGCTCTCGCGACCGGATGATAGTAGACCTGCCAATACATATGATACCTGCTGATCAGGTAATTCTCAATCGCGTGGATCCCCGACACCTTGAACACCACGTCCCCATCTTTGACCCGCATGACCCTGACCAAGCGGTCAAGATCGATGTGCCCATAAGCGGCACCAGTGAAATAAGCGTCACGTTCGAGATAATCAAGCCGGTCAACGTCAAGCTGACTTGAGATCAGTTGCTCAACAAGCGGAAAGCGATGCGTTTTCCTGAGAATGGAAGCCACGTCATCCGCGAACGCATGATCAATGGTTTCAAGGATCTCGGTGATCGCCTGATGTCTGGTGATGATCAGAGCCCCAATTCGTTCATGATCCGATCCGAAGACATCCTCAAAGGCATGGGAGTATGCCCCATGACCGATGTCATGAAGCAATGCGGAAACCAGAAACAGAAGTTGTTTCCTTTCATCAAGATGATCCTTCAAATCAGGGACTGACAAAAACCGTCTCGCAATCTCATAGGTCCCCAAACTATGGCTGAACCGGGAGTGTTCCGCACCATGGAAAACCGTCTGGACACCGGATAGTTGCCTGATCCGTCTCAGACGTTGAAAAACAGGCGTATCAATCAACGCCATGATGATGGGTGAGTCAACATGGATATACCCGTAAAGGGGGTCTTTGAACACAACGTGTTGCTTAAGATGTTCCATAGGGTGCCTCCTGGAAAAAAAGTGCCCAACGGGCACTAATCAAGAACTTTATAGGATTTGACGAGTTCCGCTTCATCGCCCGTTGAAAGCATGAACGCGCTCCCGTCATCGGTATCAAGATGACAGTCAAGACGGTACTTGGGACTGACCCGGCAAAGAACGCTTGAAAGCAGACCTGGTTTGATGCCTTGGACTCTGATATGGACGACTTCCCCGTTTTCAACTCCGAACGCCTTGGCGTCTTCGGGTGAGAAGTGGATGTGTCTGTCAGCGATGATGACACCTTCTTCTAGCTTGACGGATCCCTTTGGACCGACCAGGGTACACGCCCCTGAGCCTTTGACGTCGCCCGATGAGCGGACGGGTGCTTCAAACTTGAATCTGAGGGCGTCGCTTCTTGAGATCTCAACTTGGGATTCCGGTCTTTCAGGACCTAGGATCCTGACGCCGGCCAGGGTTTTCCCTGCTGGACTCACGACATCGACTTTTTCCTCACATGCGAACTGGCCCGGTTGGCTCAGGTCTTTCATTGTCGTGAGCTGATAGCCTTCGCCAAAGAGCATGTCGACGTGTGCTCTTGAGAGATGAAGATGTCTTCCGGAAATGCCGATTGGAATTGGTTTCATGGTGTTTTCCTCCTGTCAATACGTATGGATTATAACATCTAACGCCCGTGTTTTCAATCGTTTTATGATAGAATGAAGCCAAAGGAGGATGTTCCTATGCCATCAATCTTCACCCGCATCATCAACCGTGAAATCCCTGCATATATCCTATATGAGGATGAGGTCATCATCAGCTTTCTAGACATCAGCCAAGCCACCCCCGGACATACTCTCATCGCGACCAAGGTGCCTTATGAGAACATCTATGATCTCCCTCACGATGTCGCCTCCCACGTGTTCAAGCATGCTGTCCAGATCTCAAACGCCATCAAGAAGGCATTCAATCCGGCCGGTATGAATGTTTTGTCAAACGCTGGTGAGAAAGCGGGTCAAAGCGTGTTCCATTTCCACCTTCACCTGATTCCCAGATATGAGACCGATGAGGTATCTTTTCATTTCCCGAACCATTTCGGAAACATCGAGACAGAAACCTATCAATCTCGTCTTGAGATGATCAAAGCGGCTCTATCGTAAACATCACACCATCGCGGATGTTCTCAACCTTGATGGTCAGGTTGAAGAGGGAGACGGTCCGTTGAACGATGCTCATACCGAGTCCGAACTGACCCTTGTCACCTTTTTCATATGGTTTGAACAACTGTTCGATAAATGATTGACTGATTGGCTCACCATCATTATAGAAGGTGAGCTTTTTGTTTTTCAACGTGATCTCAATGGTGGAGATTGCATATCTGAGGGCATTGTCGATGATGTTATTGAACGCGGAGTAGAGGTTTTCAGGGATTGCGAAATATGTCGAGTCATCAAGGTCCAAGACAAACGTGATGTTGTTTCTATACTTGTGATTGTTCACAATGTTGACAATGATTTCCTTGATCCGAACCGTCTCAAACACGTTTTGGTCTTTCAGATACTCAAGTTTTGAAAGTTCTAGGAGTTGTTTGACTTTCTGATTCAGGATATCAGCTTGTCTGATGATCACATCCGCTTCGCTGATATCGGAAATACCATCGGCGATCGCTTCCGCATAGGACTGGATCACCGCGATCGGTGTCTTGAAATCATGGGAGATATTTTGAAGCATGTTTTGTTTGTTCTTCTCATTTGATTCGATTTCCTGACGCATATGTTCAATCGCCCGGGCAAGCTCGGTGATTTCATCTCCACCTTCGATCTCAATCGGCATATGGTAGTTGCTAGATGAGAGTTTGGCAACCGCGCTTTCTAGACGGTTCACCCGTTCAACGGTCAGTCTGGACCAGATCCAGATGATGACATTGCCTAGAAGGACAATGGCAACGAAACTGATCTGGACAATCACTGAAAGGGATTGTCCGACATCCCGCAAGTAGGTTTCACCGGTGAAGACGACAATCAGACGTTGTTGGGAACGGCTGACCATAAAGTAATAGGTTTCACCATCAATGACCCTGGTTCTGGTCGTGCCTGGCCAAATCGAAAAATCATTCACGATCTCTGTCGCCGTCATCGTCTCTCCAAGAAGCGACAGGTTATATGAGCGGGTCCCTGAGTGGTCGTGAATGACATATCCGTTATAGGGGCTTTCGGTATGGGTGCCCCCGCCTTCAATCACTTTTTGATAATAGGCTGCGAGCTGGTCGATGTTTTGTTCTTCCCTGAGATTGTCAAAGACATGATTCAGGGCGAAGATGAAGACCAGGCTCGACAAAACCGTCACGATCGTGAAGACGACGGCCAGCTGAGTCGTGAGCCTGATGTTGCTCATAGAAGTCGGTAACCGTATCCGTAGATGGTTTCAATCTTGAGTTCCGGCATTTTGTGTCTGAGCCGGCGTAACAAGTCATCAACCACCCTGTCGCTTCCAAAATAATTGTCTCCCCAGACGTGTTTCAGGATCAGGTCTCTTGGAAACGCGGTGTTGATGTTTTTGATGAAAAAGAGCAGGAGTTCGAACTCTTTGTTGGTCAGATCGATCAACTGTTCGCCGTCATTGATTTCCCGTTTGGTCAAGTTGATCCGATAAGGGCCATAATTGACCGTTTCGGACGTACCTGGCTGATGGCGTCTCAGGATCGCTTTGACTCTGAGGATCAGTTCCCGTGGGGAATATGGTTTCGCCAGATAATCGTCACTGCCGAGTTCAAGTCCCATGATTTTGTCAAGGTCCTGATCACGGGCCGACGTGAAAATGACCGCTGACCGGCTTTCTTCCTCTTTTAGACCTTTAATCAGGTCATACCCGCTGATCTCGCCTGTTAGCATGATATCCAAAATCCAAAGATCATAGGGATCCCTGATGTGTTCCATGGCGGATTCTCCGTCATGGAAGACGGTGACATCAAAGCCTTCCTTGACCAGGTATTTTCTTATGATCTCAGCGAGATCTTTCTCGTCTTCAACGTATGCGATGCGCATGTGAATCCCTCCTGGAATCAATTAAAAATGGGTGTGTTTGACGCACACCCATTATATCATACAACACGCAAAGGTCTTTCAGAGAGCCAAATCATGGGACTTCATGGGAAAAAACAAAATTAGAAGGCCTTAATCACTTGATGATGTTGGTTCTCATGTAGGGGACGAGAACCTCAGGCACAGTCACGGTGCCGTCACTGTTTTGGTAATTTTCGAGGATGGCGATGATGGTTCTTCCGATAGCGAGTCCTGAACCGTTCAGGGTGTGGACATATTCGGTTTTTGAATCACGATCACGTTTGAAGCGGATGTTCGCCCTTCGGGCCTGGAAGTCTTCAGCGTTGCTGATGGAGCCGATTTCGCGGTAAGTGTCCTGACCTGGGAGCCAAACTTCGATGTCATAGGTCTTGGCCATCGCAAATCCAAGATCACCGGTCGACAAGACGACCACACGGTAGGGAAGACCGAGTCGCTTCAAGACTTCCTCTGAATGCTTGAGCATCAGTTCAAGCTGATCATATGACTCTTCCGGACGAGTGAAGCGGATCAGTTCGACTTTGTTGAACTGATGTTGTCTTAAGATACCCCTGGTATCTCTTCCGGCGGAACCTGCTTCCGCCCGAAAGGCGGTCGTATAGCTGACGAAGGCTTCAGGCAGACAATCGACATCAATGATCTCATCACGATGGTAGTTGATCGTAGGCACCTCAGCAGTCGGATTCAAATACCACCCGAGATCACTATTTCCAACTGGGAAAGCCTCATCCTTGAACTTGGGAAACTGACCGGAGGCATACATGCTTTTCTCACTCACGATAAACGGCGGAATCATTTCCGTATAGCCATGTTCAAGCGCATGCAGGTCCATCATGAACTGCAAGAGCGCGCGCTCAAGACGCGCGCCGAGTCCCCGGTCGACAACAAAACGGGCACCTGTGATCTTGGCTGCTCTTTCAAAGTCGAGGATGTTCAAACCTTCGGCGATGGCAACGTGATCCTTGGGCTCAAAGTCAAAGACCCGGGGAACCCCGACGCGTCTGATCTCGACATTGTCTGTCTCATCTTTTCCAACCGGAACAGTAGCGTGGGGCAGATTCGGGGTCACATCAAGGATGTCCTTGATTTCCGCCTCAATCTCGGTGAGCCTTAGGTCCAAAGCTTTGATGTCATCGCCGATGGTCGCCACTTCGGCGAGCACGGCACTGGCATCTTCCTTCTTCCTTTTGAGTTCTCCAATTAATCTTGATTGGGTGTTCCTGATCTGTTTTTTGGCTTCAACATCCTGAATCACGGTTTTTCTCTCATCTGAGAGGACAAGCAGTTTCTGAAGATAGGAAAAATCGTTGTTTCTGGTGTTCAGACGGGCAATGGTCTCTTCGATGTTATCGATGGTGTTCTTGAAATCAAGCATGGGATTTCCTCCTCTTTGGTCTTTGGATATAAAAAAGTCCCCGAATCAACTCCGAGGACGATGACTCGCGGTGCCACCTCAGTTCCGGATCAGATCCGGCACTCAAAGCCCTTAACGCGGAGCATACGGACGGGATTGGCGTCACTAAGGAAGTGGAAATCATTTGGGGCTCAGATCCGTTCTCACCAGCCACGGACTCTCTTGGCTTTGCCATCAACAGACATATCTTCCTTCTCGTGTTGTCCTTATTTTATGCTGTTTGCAGGTCTTTGTCAAGGATTGGGACAAAGAAGTCAAGGACGAAGATGTCATTCACATAAAAACATGTCTGATGCGCATGTGTGCTCTATGATATAATGAAGTCGGTGATTCTATGATAGACAAAGTCATTGAGATTCTAAGATCAATCCTCCTTGGCCTCATGTATGGCCTAGGCGAAATCATTCCCGTTTCCGGACGGGGTCACGTCGTTATCTTCGGGAAGCTCTTCGGATTCAGCGAGGGTTTGTTGCCGATGTTTTTGTTGGCAGCTGGATTTGGAACATCGTTGGCCTTGCTTCATCACTTCAGGACCGACCTCAAGAACATGTTGGTTGGCACCTTCAAATACGGGCTCAAAAAGGATTTCACCAGAAAAGCCGATGTTTCTGAACTTGTGAAGGTGTTGGTCACGGCAACCCCTGTGGTGATCCTAGGGTTGATTCTCAAACGGCTGATGCCTGTTGATGACATGCTCTCGACCGGATTCGCACTCATCGTGACTGGGGCGTTGTTGATCACGGTCTTTCGGATGAAGGATATACCTTGGAAGACCGATCTGACCCTTAAGGATGCGTTCGTATTGGGGATTTTCCAGAAGGTTCTCGTTATTCCCATCTCTTCTAGGGACCTCGACCACGATCTCGTGGCCTCTTTCAAAAAGTCGAATTACGCAAGACGGTGCGTTTCGCACTGATTGTCTAATCGACGGCGTTTCTTCCTACATTGTTTTCAATTTGCATGTCTCGGTGGAAACTGACTGGGATGTCCATTGTGAACTGTCTTCTGGCGATGGTCGTGCTTTGTCGCATCGCGAGACGTTCCGATGTGCTTAAGATGTTTAGGATCAGACATTTGTCCTATCTTGGGTTTTATGCCTTGATTCTTGGTCTCTTCTCGATGGTCATGTATATGACGATGTGACCTGCTCTTCATATGATCATGTCTGCCTCAACAATCAAAGAACACAGCCCCTTGCCATCCAAGCAAGGGGCTGTGTATGTTTATGTCTTCGCACTTATTTTGATTTTTTTTCAGTCATGCCTTTCAAAACTTAAGTCATCTGGAAATTAGCATTAAGACAAATCAACCCAAGAATAGGTTTCATATCCCCAATTGTTCCAAAAAGTCTCTTCTTCAATCACGATATTGGTTCCTTCAAGCCCATTGTTGGTTTTGAATGCCTCCCAGTCAAAACTATCCCAAAGATTGGCTGTAGTTCCAACTAGAACCAAGGGTGAATACCATCCTTCACCACTGAAGTCATATGAGTTTCCTGTCAGTGTGATGTCCGAGAATTCCCCAACGCCTCCCCTAACCTGACCTATTGTGATCGCATAATTCAACACGTCAATCAGTTCATTATTTGTCACATCAACTGATGTGATTGATCCTTCGCCGTCAGCCCAAGCTGATTCCAGTCTGATTGCATTGTTCGCACCGACAATGGTGTTTCCGTCAATCACAACATCTGAAACATTGTGTGCGTTTTGAATAGAAATGGCGATGCCGAAATTCCATTTGTCGGCTGCGATTTCTCTAATGACGGTGTTGTTCCTGATCTCAATGTCACTGATGTCTCCTGCGACAGGAGATATCAAGATACTGCTTCCTGACCATGTCGTTGATTCAAGAACAGTACCATACACGGTATTTCCAATCACCTTTGAATCAGATCCCGAAATTTGAATTGAATTCCCGTGGCTAGTCGCAACCGCTGGCGCATTGATGAAGTTATTAGTCATTTTGGTATTGCTTCCATATGATGAGACGCCAACCACTGACCAATTGTCAGAAATGACAAATCCATCAATCGTGACATCAGTGGTCTCTCTGATATCAATCATTCGTGACACAGATTCACTTGGATCAAGCACAACGTCCTCACCAGCAATCAATGTCATATTTTTAAACATCTTCAGCACATAATATTTGCTGTCTTCGGGATGTTCTGTTCTCTCAGCATATGTTCCTGTGGAGACGAAAACACGTCCACCCGCACTGGTTGCCACATAAGCACTGTGCAATGGATTTATTAGATTCTCAACAAATCCGATTGCGTAATCGCTTGTATACCCTGCTGTTGTCACAATCGTGTCATAGACATTGAATGTGACGGTTGCTGCGACACCTTGATATGAGACAGCCAACGACTTCTCACCACTGGTCGTGGTGTCAAGAGACAATGTTGTGCCACTGTCCAAGAATGCGCCCGTCAGTTCGATATCCGCGTCATCAAGCGACAATGTCTGGTTTTCTCCGGACTCAAAGACAACACTGAGTTCCATGTCATCTAGCACAACTGGCTCATCGACGAGATAGGCATCCTTCGGGGTGAAATTGAGACTGACCGATGTCACTTCAGAGACATCAACTTCAACACATGCCGATATGATAAATGCTGTGAGCAGCATGATCATTATATAAATGGTTTTCTTCATGATTCATCCTCCATTTGATGGTTAAGATTCTTTAGTTCCATATGGCATACGCATCAATAACCACAACCCCAGTTGGAAGGGCGTCTTCATCTGTGATGACGACCTGTTGTCCAGTTGCGTCATCATAGACCCAGCCACCGAAAGTGTGTCCTGTTTTCAGCGGATCCGGCGGTGTCATGAACACACCCGATGCGCTCCGGGTTGAGAAGTATTGATACGAATCCCCTTGATTGAGATAGTAATTGACAGTGACAAGATTGGTTGCGTAACCAACAAGGCCCTGATTTGTATATATTTTCATGGTGATGACAGAGCCATTGACATCAATGGCATATCCGGTCACCTGTTCCCTGATTGGAAGGTTGCCCAGATCATAAGTGATTTCTTCACCGACTTTGGTTATCGTCACATACACACTGTAATCAACAAGGTCAGTCTGATTGATGATGATCAGTTCTTCCTGGATCAGTCCTGATTTCAATGCCCCTTCCTCAGCACGTATACCTGAGGGATTATTGACGTAGAGTGTCGTCAACGAAGGGAAGCCCTGATCTGTCAATGCCCCACTTGAAATGGTCTTGACGGTCTTGGGTAAGGTCATTGATTGCCCAGTAAATTGAACATGTTCTAGGGTGAATGAAGGCACATTGGTCAAGCCTGCGGTGAAGACAATCTTTGAGATGGAAATCGGATTGAGTTCCGTCCCCGCATTCGCCAAACCGGTTGTCCATCCGATATCAGACACATAGAGTGTCGTATCCGGGTGATAATGTGTCAACATGGTTTCGATCAAATCAATAACTTCCGTACTGACACTAGAACTGAAGAACCGGATAAAGGCGTTATCAGATAATTGTGAGAGACCTTCCATCACAGATTGATATGTTGCTTTGATCGCTGATCCATGAACAGCCATGTTCCTGACAAAATCAACAGCCATCGCGACCGCGGATCCTTCGGTCGTGATGAGATGACTATTCGCCCCAAAGACTTCTTCAGGAGAGCTTTCAAAGCCTTCGTTCAGTGTCTGGTCAGACATCAGTCTATTTGGTCCGTCATCATTGAGTTCAGTCAAGGCTTGAATGATACTTTCGGACTCATCATATCTGATTGCCCGAATCTCATTGATCTCTTCAATATAGAAGAAGCCTGTGTTTCTGGCCTCTGGCGTATAATCATATGCGCCTCCATTGTACTCATCAATGATCGTCCGGACATCGAAAGCATCAAGTTCTGTGATGCCTTCAGAAATGATGTGATTCTCAAGAATTGTGGTCATCGATCTTGCTGAAACAATATCATTGCTGAAACGGCTATTGTCAATGTAACGGGAAAACGATGGGATAAATACGGAGATTAGGATTGCAAGAATCGCAATCACGACGATTAACTCTACAAGTGTGAAGGCATTGCCGCTAGTCTTTCGACTCAATGTCAAAATAGTATGTCCCCTTTCAAATCTAGTTCACTACCCCCCGTTTTTTTATGTTAGCATACGTTTAATCATTTCTTTATGATAATTTACATTTCGCCTCCATTTCTTTTCAATATCAGTGGTTGATCAGACGATGTTGTCCCCTTGACAAAAATATACGTCTTTTCCCCTGTGAATACCCCTATTCTATGAATCTTCTTCTTATTGGTCTTTATTTTCTTCATTTTGAAAGAGAGACTGACGTTATGAAAGATTCTTCTGTTTCCAATATCATCTGGATTTGCTACAATAAAAGTATGCCTGTGTACAAAGGGGATACTATGGACAGCAGTATTGTCGGACTCAAAATCAAAGAGCTGCGGCTCAAAAGAAATATGACCCAAACCGAATTGGCGGACGCGCTTTCGGTTGCCGGCAGCACCATTTCCAATTGGGAAAAGGGACGGAGACTTCCTTCAATCTCCGATCTGAAACGAATCGCTCAGTACTTTTCGGTCTCTCTGAGCTTTTTTGAATTGGCCAGTAACAACCCCTCCGAGGCCAATCAAACTACGACAAGAAGTCTGTTTGAACACAACCAAATCATTGACTATCGTCCCTTAGGATTCAAGACCGATGCCTTTGAGCCAATCTTGTTTGCCATCGGATTGGTGACTTTGCTTATGAGCCCTTTTCTTCCCGAAGTCTTGAGATATGCCCTGTATTTCTTAGGATTGCTTTCAATCTCGTGGTCGATTGGTTCATTGATAATCAAGAGACAACAGGTCTACAAACTCAATTCAAAACGTATTCAGCTTCCAATGACTTACCGGATCTATTATGTCCAGCAAGATCAGACGAACAAAAAAGGAACTTTGTCTGAAACGTTCCTGATGTCAGAATCGATGATGATTGTCATGCTCGAGATATTGACTGTCACTTCAGCCCTATTGATTTTTCTTGCCCTCGAAAACGTTGTTGTCAATATGATCCTATCACTATATGCGTTCATCGCCATTGTAGAAAGCGCGTTCCGGCTTAGGGCATACAAAACCTCTTTGATCCGTGAGAAGAAAATCGATTATCACCAAGCCTTCTCATTTTTGAATGACAAAACCCTTTTCTTATCCTTATTGACAGATATCTTCGGACTTGTCTTGGTGACCGGATTATCAGTCATATACGCCAATGACATCTCTTTGTCTCTTCCCTTTGTGCTGATGCTTGCACTCTATCTGATCAACGTTTCAGTCACATATGCCTCATACATTGCTTTCAATAACATGTCATCCACATTGGTCTTGTGTTCAATCGACAAGAATGGTTCGATGACAAAACTCATCTAAAAGGTTCTCCCATCAAAAAAAGTTTGGCGGTATGAAACCGTCAAACTTTTTTTGATGGATTAATCACTGTCATCAAGACGATGTCATATGGGCTTTTCTGAATGCCAGATCCGAAGTGATCATATCAGATAAGG
>JAGYLU010000229.1 GCA_018400755.1 Acholeplasmataceae bacterium | reverse complement strand
GGGCACCGTGAGCTTTGCCGCACCCTTCGCCGCCATTCACACGGCAGCTGCCGCTAAAAAGGTCTACGCCGCTTACGCCACGCCGATTTTCGCAGACGTACCCAAGGCCAGCGCATGGCAGGATCCTGCCTATACCTACTCGATCAGCTCCACCGAATACTACGGCGGGGCCGAGGGCTCGGAGTCGCGGTCAATCGGTCAGGGCGGGTTCAGCGCGCTCCTCGAGGACGGCACGACCGACCCGATCATCCAAGTGGCGGGCGAGAAGTCGTGGTTCAAGTTTTGGCCGGATCGCGCCCGCTCCGTGCCCTACCGTATGGCGCTTGGCACGCTCGGCGCTGCAGTGGCGTATCCGGCCTCCGGGGCGATTGCCGGCACCTTTACCATCTCCGCCGAAAGCCCGTCTGTCGGGGTGGTCGCATGACATTCCACGCGGATGCCTTTGCATCCGCGTCTCTCTCCATGCCGGAGAGCGATGTGGATGTGGCCGACCTGGCCGCGTGGTTCGACCCCGGCGAGAAACCCGTCTGGCGCGTGCGCGGCCTCAACGGCAACGACCTGGTCAAGATCGAGATGGCCGAACGCCGCGGCCAGGCCGCCGCCGCCCTGGCCGCGGCTATCGAGTCCGGAGCCGCGAAAGAGATCACCGCGAGCGTGCGCGCCCTGCTCGGGCGCACCGACGACATCGAGGCCGTCTACGCCAAACAGCTCGAGGCCCTGGTGCTCGGCAGCGTGGCCCCGGCCATCTCGCACGAGCACGCCGCGAAACTCGGCGAAGCCTACCCGGTCGTGTTCAAGCGACTGTTCAACGAGATCAACCGGTTGACCGGGGAGGGCGCCCACGCTGAAAAAAAGCCGCGGAGCTCTGGGCGACCCCCGGAGTCCGCAACGCCTGCGCCATCGGCTGGAAGTTCAGCAAACCCCTCTACGAGCTCCGGCCCGACATCCTCCCCGGCGGTCGCCTGACGGCTGTCGAAGTGTGCCTTTGGAATCTGTGGGCTGAGACCCTAAACCATGGCTGACCTGCAAAGCACAATCGAGATCGTCATCGGCGCGATCGACGAGACCGCCGCCGGGTTCGCGGCGGCGATCGACAATGTCAACAACATGGC
>JAGYLU010000228.1 GCA_018400755.1 Acholeplasmataceae bacterium | reverse complement strand
CAGATCGAATCGGTCATACCTTTGATGCATGGGACACCGTCCTTCCTTTGACGATGCCCGCAGGCGAGCTCCTAATTGAGGCGACCTATGTCATCAACCAATACGCGCTCAGATTCGTTGACTTCAATGGTGATGTGATCCAGGAAACCTTCTATGATTATGACACATCTCTTGAAGACCATGTCATTCCTGATGATCCCGAGAGAGTTGGATACGACTTCGTCAGTTGGGACGACGCACTTCCTGCAAACATGCCCGATCAGGATGTGATCATTACCGCAACCTACCTTGTGAGGACGCATGTTGTCACTTACAACTCCATGGGTGGTTCGCTGATCGACCCTGTCTCTGTCAACTACAATGTCATCATTGTCAGGCCGGAGACTGATCCGACCTTGAGTGGATATTACTTTGATGGCTGGTATGCCGATGAGGAATGGACAGAACCCTTTGCTTTCACCCATATGCCTGATCATTCTCTTGTGGCTTATGCCAAATGGGAACCACGAGAATTCTTCATCAACTTCCAAGCCAACAATGGGGAAACAATAGAATCACTCCTATATGATTTTGGATCAGAAATTGAGTATCCTGACGATCCAGAAAAAACTGGCTATACCTTTGATGGATGGTATACTGATGCTGGTTTGACGACAAGGAACGATCATCCGACCATGCCAGCCTACGGCCTCAATCTATTCGCAAAATGGAACATGAATCATTATTCCGCCACCCTTCATTACAATGGTGGGACTGGTAATCCTCTCTATGATCCCGAAGCGATCATTCGCACATCACCATCCGAGGTTACTACACAGATTGACTTGAATGAGGATGAGTTCGTCATCAGTGTTTTCAGTGGTGATGGTTTCTACCTCGCCTTGACATCTGAGAACAGACTCTTTGGTTGGGGATTCAACCACCGCGGACAGCTTGGAATTGAGGATGTGTCAACCTACATTGATGCCCCAGAGAATCTAACCGATGGCTTGAATCTTTTGGAAGATGAGACCATCCTGATGATCAGTGCCGGTGATGCCCACGTCCTTCTTCTCACATCATTGAACCGCGTCATCACTTGGGGATATAATGTGGATAACCAACTGGGATTCACAACATCAACCGCATACGTCACAACACCGA
>JAGYLU010000227.1 GCA_018400755.1 Acholeplasmataceae bacterium | reverse complement strand
AGAGAAAGCGGTAGAACGAAAAGAGATTGACGAACCCTAATGATCCAAAATCAATGGTGCCTGTCAAAGCCATCAATCCTGCTTGAAACGTCATGACAATGACGGGATAAGACAGGACATAGACGGTTGTGGCAATGACCTGAGAAGGCTGGTCACCACGACCCTCAAGACTGACCCGTCTGCCAATCAGATACCCCATCACAACCATCGATAGCGACCATAACGCGTTACGGAAAAGGAAAAACCCCAAAAGCACCAAGCTTCCGGCGGCCATCCCATAAAACAAGGCGATCATTAAGGTTCTTAGAAACAATCGAAGCATCGGTGATTCCTCATAGTTCCAAGTATTGCAATCTGGGTTTGATCAAAAGAAACACAAGCGTGGTCGTGATGCCCTTCGAAATATTCAAAGGGGCATACATCACCATAATGTAAAAGAAGAATGAGGACAGATATGGCTCATCAAGATTGACATCGAAAGCGACCAGCAAATCCATGATGGCTGGATCTTTCAAGAAAGTGAAGACCGTGAAGTGAATGGTCTTGATGTCTGCAAACGGTAACTCAAAGCGACCAAGGACGCTTAAGTAGAGCGGGGTCGCGATGAAAAAATTGAACATCAACAAGACAAACGCCAACGAAAACGTGATAATGCCCGTGATGATGAGGGTTTCCTTCAATGTGACTTTGGGCTTTTCAATCGGAATCTCATACATCAAAGGGGCACGGTGGGTTTTCGCCAACTTCGATGCCAGATAATACGCACCCAAAATCACGAGGCTCGCGACCACAGCAATCAGCTCACCAATGATCTCAGAAGGCAGAAAACCCAATGCGAGCCGTCTGACCAGGCTTCTTAGACCGATGACACCAAATGCACCCTTATATCCGACCACGATCGCAGACACCAGAACAACCACCTCGGACAAGTCAATCTTGAGCCAAGGGACAAGCATCGGAATCTCAAAAATTCCCAAAACGGATGCCACACTGGCAAGCGACACAATGTAGAGACTTTTCTTCAACCTGACATTCTTTTCCATATCCTTCTTCCTTTCAATGAAAAATCGGCCTTCCGGGACCGACGAAAAAAGGAAACGTCAAAAAATGACATCAGTCTTCTCCCATCCAGACTTTAACTGTCGG
>JAGYLU010000226.1 GCA_018400755.1 Acholeplasmataceae bacterium | reverse complement strand
CAGGGACTCTTTTCTCCAAGGAAAACATCGTTTCTTCCTCAGGGGAAAGCGACCGGCCCATGAGGTTTTTGAATGAGGCTTCATGCCGATACGGTTTAGTTGCTGTCACAACCGGATAACAAAGCACGGTCCTATCGATCACCTCAGGACAGATTGAGGTCATCATGCCCGCAAAATGGCCACCGGCGGAAAATCCCATCACATGAAGACGTCTGACCATAGGATGCGCTTTGAGTGTCTTGATGACCGCCTTGCCTTCATCAAAGAGCGCCATGCCTTCAAGCATGGTTTTGCGGTAATGATAAAGGGCGACATGAAATCCCTGTTGATAGAGTCTTGCCATGACCGGCTCACCTTCACGGGATGAGGTATGGGCATAAGCTCCACCGGGAAATATCAGGATCAGATCTTCGATGTTATCCTGAAAACAGGCTATCAATGTATTTCCCGAGGTAAGATGGGTGGTTGTCATCACATCATCAAGTCCTTTTTGAGATATTGAAGTGCATCCTCTTTTGAAAGTGGTCTTGAGAACAGGTATCCTTGGGCATAACAACAATCAATGGCATTCAGATTCATCCGTTCCTGTTCGGTTTCGACACCTTCGGCGATGACTTTCGCGCCCAGACTTCTGGCAATCTCGATGATGGCTCGGCCAATGACCATCTTATTGGCATCATTGTTCAAGGATGTGACAAATGACCGGTCAAGTTTGACAAAGTCAATGCCGGTTGATGACAGGTCATTGATGGATTGGTATCCACTGCCAAAATCATCGATGGCAATCTTGATGTCGTGTTCACGTAACGTGGTGAATAGCTCACTCCAATTGCCAGAAAATGCCTGAAGACTGCCTTCTGAGACTTCAAGAACGATCTCTGATCCCGGAATGCCATGATGCTTCAAGACATTGATCGTCTCTGAGGCAAATCCATACTGTGTCAACTCGGCCATCGAGACATTGATGCTGATGGGCACAGGGGTGAGACCCTGATCCCTGATTTGTTTGTTGAACCGGATACATTCAAGCAGGACAATCCGGTCAAAATCACGGATCAATCCGCGATCCTCAGCAACGCGGATGAAGTCAAGCGGTGAGATGCTGTGACCGTTTTGATCCTTCAGACGGGCAAGGGCTTCAAACCCGATCA
>JAGYLU010000225.1 GCA_018400755.1 Acholeplasmataceae bacterium | reverse complement strand
TCGTGAACAACCCTGACTTGGATCCGCTCACATTGGATGCGCATGATGTCAGGACGTTATTAAACGAAAGTGTGGATGATCCATACGATTTTGTTACCCGTTCCGCCAATGCCGGTTTCTTCTATTTGAATACCGAGGGACGCATTGTCGCTGTCAAGTTCGATGAGATTGGTGATTATGATGTTCAATTAAAAGGTTCTGGAGTCACGATCACTTTGGCTGGTGACACTCTGCCTGTTGACATCGAAGCACCTGAAGCCCTCTTTGGACATGACAGACTTCTGATCTCAACGGGTGGCTCGGTCGTCTCGAATGTTGTTTATGGTCTTCGAAGCGGATACTCGCACGTCCTGCTTGAGAATTACAACCGCGGTTTTCTCATAGGTTTGCTAAGGGATTCAAGTCACCAGGACCTGTTGGAGGACTTGCTTGCCGCTTTCCATCCCGAACATACGCTCTATGTGAACAACGTTCAGTGGAAAACCGAAGCGGATATCTCAGACCCTCTCCATGAGATTCAAAGAATTGTTTTCTCAGCTGGCATCAGAAACATTCCGACCTTTGGGGATTACTTGATCGGAACTGTCAACTATGATGGTGACATCGTGATTCCAAGGACGGTGCGTTCGGTGGAGAAATACGCGTTTATCCAGTTTGAGAATGTGGGTGAAGACATGGTCTCCATTTCAGTGAACGGATTGGGTTCAACCCCCCTCGTGATTCATAATCAAGCCTTGAGAGCAGGTGTTTCCATCACCGGTGCTGAAGTAACAGTCTTGAATCAAACGGATTGGGAAGCACGATTGAGTGCGTTTCCGGCTGGGGCAATCACGGTTGTGAAAAATGGCAATCAGATCACTTACAGTTTTGAGAATTTACCCAATCGGGATTCAGTGGTCGGATACAGTGTGTCCGTTAGTGGGGATACCCACACCATCAGGATTTACTCAGAAGAAGGACTTGTTGGCATCGTTGAAGTCGATGTCACAACCATAGCATGAACCATATGAAGGGAGAAAGACATATGAAAAAAGCTTTGACCTTAATGACAGTTTTTGCAGCAATCTTGTTTTTGACAGCATGTCTGCAGCCGATTTCCGAGGTGGAAACATTCACGATTTCCGGATGGACCATGAAAGAATACTATGATATCGGTGACGAGGATGCTCTTTGGACT
>JAGYLU010000224.1 GCA_018400755.1 Acholeplasmataceae bacterium | reverse complement strand
GTTCAATCGCCGCTTCCCTGATCAACGCTTCCGATTCAGCGTTCAATGTCAATAAATCGACAAACTTGCCGAACTCGACACTGAGATAATTCGTCTTGAGAGATGACACATCAATCATCTCTGATGGATGTTCAAGCAGTCTTCCGGCCGTTGCGTA
The DNA here is from genome assembly GCA_018400755.1 of Acholeplasmataceae bacterium. Taxonomy (GTDB): domain Bacteria; phylum Bacillota_I; class Bacilli_A; order Acholeplasmatales; family Acholeplasmataceae; genus RECG01. The sequence continues at coordinate 1,023 of JAGYLU010000224.1, read as the reverse complement.
TGTCATCTGCGCCTGATACGCACTTTCCGGAAGGATTGAGGCTGAAGAGAAGTCTGAATAGACATCACAGAGTTGATTGCTATTATAGACTAAGTACAATTCTTTGTCTTGGAAGACATCCAAGGGATCATTTGGGATGACATCCACATAGGCCTCCTTGAAAGGATCAATCGATGTGTCAATCATCTCACTGTATAGCACTTCTCCGTTCTTGTCGTTTTCCGTGATAAACACTTTGACCTTGGTGATTGCGACATCCCTGGCTCTGATTTTGAACCGGATCACCTCCGAATCACCCCATTGTCCGATACTTCCACCCCAACCACTGAAAGTTGAGGTCGTATAGTTTCTGCTCGGATTTCCAGGCGTTTTTGATGTCATGACAAAGGCATCTTCTTCAATATCAAAGAATGTCTTAAGCATCTCATAAAGATGATCGGTGTTCTCGGATATTCGCCCAAGATTGACGATTTGGCCGCCTGTAAGCGTCATGATCAACTCATCATCATCACTGAGGCTGATGGACTCAATTCCATTGCCATCAACACCATGCGCGTTGATCCCGGTATCGGTCTCTCCGATCCACCAATGTCCGTTTTCACCAATCATCGGCGTCAGGCCATCTTCTCCCATCACATGTCCGAGATTGAGCGCCGTCTCATCTGTCATCGTGATGATGAGTTCGCCTTGGCCATTGATCAGAATCGATTGAATCCCAATGCCGGGATCACCATCCTTACCTCTGATGGACTCAACCCATTGTTCGTAGGTCAGATCAATCAGGTCAGCTTCAAGGCCGAGTTCATAGATTGAAAGCAGCGTCGAAGGAAGCCCATCCGCAAGAATTTTGACGGTCACTTCGGTGGAAAACCCCTCATAGGTGATGGTGAAGACATGGTTTCCACTAGCTAAAAGCTGTTCAAGTACCTCTTGCTCCACCATCGACTCCCGGACAATCACTGTCTTGACAGTGCCATCTTCCATGGTCACAAGGAGCTCAAGAGAACTGAGATCAAAAGTTTT
>JAGYLU010000223.1 GCA_018400755.1 Acholeplasmataceae bacterium | reverse complement strand
ATGTCGGTATGTACAAATAATCGGGGGTCAGATTGATCATCGCACCGCTCTCGGGAGACTGAGCCCACCAATTGATGATCGATGAATCATCAATGTCCGTGCGGATGATTTTCAATGTCTGATTCCCGTCAAAAACATAAATTTCGCCGTCAATCAGATAAGAGAGCGTCCAGCCGGCTTCATCGCCGGGCAATGTGATTTCGTTGACATACACATGTTTTGCATCAACGAGTTGCTCACTGATTGGGGAAACACGGTAATCATAAATGTCAAATACCGGTTCCATCTGGGAATATCCATCGTTGATTCCGCCATCCCAACCATTGTACTGTCCAACGGTATAATATGCATGATCTTCATCGAAATAAAGATAAGGTGTTTCGCCGCCGGTTTCAAGACCGAAAAATGTGTAATAATCATAAAGGGCATCATTCAGGGCAGTGATGGCATTTTTGTCCTCGGGCGTCAATTCTTCATGGGATGCGGGAGTGATGGCATCGACTACGAAAATCTGATCGATGAGCGCATCGATGATTGATTTGCCTTCGGCGATTGCGGCATCGATTTCTGTCTGATCGGTCAAGCCCCCCTTGGTGGTCACGTGAGCTTCCAGATACGCTTCAATGAAAGTATCGTGATCCCCGGCATCAACCTGCATCAGCAAGCCGCCGTAAACCGCGGTCAATGCTTCCACGTCATCCAAGACAACCATCGGATCGGTCTCATGGGGATCCATGAAACCCCAACGGTAGATGACATCATCGTAGTATCCGAGATCACCCGGTGACAACGACGTGATGGAAGACTCAAGCTCCGGGATGGCCGCAATCAGGGATGTCTCCAAAAGATCAACGTTTGCCGGGTCGGACAGGAATGCGACCCATACGGTGGATTGTGGGGCGGCCATGTAACTTTCTTTGTCCAGATGGATGTTGATGAAATGGTCAACCATGACATCCGTCGTAAATCCCGTCGCGGAAAGCCCCGCCACGTAATCCCTTAAACTCTGCAAAGAACCGATATACCAGGGATTGTGAAACATCGTGTCGTACTCAAACAGTAACAGATAATACAGCATTTCCTCATCGGTCTCACCGAAGATGGTTTTCAAATCCTCGATTTTCGCGTCAATGTCGACCGGATCCGTCAATCCATATTCATCGGCAATCCACAGATCCAAATCTTCGGGTAGATA
>JAGYLU010000222.1 GCA_018400755.1 Acholeplasmataceae bacterium | reverse complement strand
TACAACATTTTTGGCGTATTATACAACAAAAAAGGCTAAACCGAGTCGTTTAGCCTGTTGTTTTTGTCCGTATCTGTTTCGTTTCACACCACATCTGCGTAAGTCGGGCTAAAGGTATATCGATGGTAAGTGATCAAACTTCGATGCGAAGGACGCTGTCAAGATACCAACGAGTGATTCCTAAATATATGTATGAGTGCTTCTGGTTATGTTTCACAATCATCTGTCCTCATCATCCATTCTATATGCTTCCTTCAGTCAATCGATTGCTATCGAATTCGGATGAATATATCGTCAGTGATGAGGGATTGTTTCATTTTTCAAAGATGCCCTCAATTAAGACTGTTCTGACGAGATTCCTTTGTTATTTCTAGGATTCTCGAGAAAACTTCAATCAAGGTTTGATGGTGTCTTTCATGATCGGCATCAAAGACATTAGTGGTCCTAAAGACAACAGGAAACACGCTTTTCATCATTGCAACCAATGAGATCAAGTCGTCAAGGTTTCAAGCATCCAATAGGGATCACATAGATACCATCAGGTCTTTTATACGCTCTTTTTCCAGCTGTGATGACAACCAAAGCAGATGGGGCAGTCATATGCTTCTCCACAATCAGTTGTTTCAATCGCAAAAGATTGTGAGCGGCATGGTCGATATGAGAGGAACCCATCTTGATTTCTACCAACATGAACTTGCCGTGATCAAAATGAAGAACCGCATCGCACTCCAATCCATATTGGTCACGATAATGGTTCAGATCACCACCAATTGCATCAACGTAGATGCGCAAATCACGATTGACAAGGGATTCAAACAACAATCCCAGTGTACGAAGGTCTAGCAATAGTGAATCTGGCGATGCACCTAGGCTCGCCGCAGCAAGACTCGGGTCAATCATGTGCTTTTTCTTCGCTGATCTGATCACTGTCTGACTTCTGAGATTAGGATTCCATGCTTCGATTTCATCAACGATGTACAAACGTTCAAGAGCAATCAGGTAGTTTTTGAGGGTGGTGTCAGAAATATCGCCGTATTGACTCTTGACGTCCATATAGATGGTCTTGTAAGTATCAATGGTTGACACATTTCTTGCATATGACTTCAGAAGATACCGAATGAGCCTCGGGTTATTCGGTAGTTTCGCAGTACGAGAAAGATCATCATCTGATAAAGCATCCAAATAATCACTCGCAACTTT
>JAGYLU010000221.1 GCA_018400755.1 Acholeplasmataceae bacterium | reverse complement strand
TGGAAAACGTGACGATCAGACGTTGGTGGAAATCCGTCTTCTTTCTTCGGTCTTCGTGAAGCCCGATGTCCTTGGGGTTGTTGATGGTGAAGGACTTGAAATAGATGTTCGTATCCGAATCCTTGATCGACGATTTGGTCGTCATTTTGAGCGTATGGTCCTTGTCATAGTAATACCAGCCGTCATCTTCAAAGATGACCTTTTTATAGTCGTCCTTGAGCGTCTTGATCGACTGGGTCACGATGAAGTCGCGCTTGCTGAAGGTATTGAAAAGACGGATATCGCTCGAATTGCAGCCGGCATCCGCGACATAGATGAATTCGGATACCTTGAAATCCTTGATGATCGTTTTTTCCATCGCGATGACGTGCTTGTTTTCATTGTCGCTTCCGGGATTGATCTGGAAATACAAAGGGATTCCGTCCCCGTCCATGAAGAGTCCCATCTGAACGATCGGATTGGGGCGATGCTCTTTGCTGTTGCCGTAGCGACGCATATCATCCTCGAGCTTGGTTTCGAAAAAATAGTTGGTGATATCGTAGTAGAGAATCGTCGTGTTCCGTTTGATCAGGGTTTTGCTGCGGTCGTATAAGTGACGTTGATAGGCTTCGAGGTGGGTGCTGATCAGATCCATCGTCTTGAACATGTCCTGTTTGTTGAATTCCGGTTTTTCATAGTAGGTATCGAGGGTGTCATAGGTGCCGGACTTGGATTTGGGGTCGAGGATGCGGGCATAGGTCAAAAAACGGGTCACGAGATTCGGATCATAGGTGATCTTGGTCCCGGACTTGATCGCCTTGAAGAAGGCCTTGAGTTCCAAGCCGTGATAGATGTCCTGCAAAAAGAAGTACCCGATATTCAGAGCACGCGTCCGGGAGATGCGTGCTTCGGACTCTTTGAGATAACCACCCACCTTTTTGATGGGTTTGAACGTCGGAGTTCCCGCTTTCTCTTCTAAAGTCTTTTTTCTTGCGTAGGCCTTGAGATGTTCAAGCGGATCCTTATGATCCTTGATGAGTTCGCTGTGCTTGCCGAGGTTCTCGAGCCTGACGGTCTTGACCTTGTCGCCTCTTCTTACGGTTTTGGCCAGATAATAGATGGTATCCGACTGTGTTTTGGTTGTTACGATCTTCATGAAACCACCTCCATAAGACCATTATAACACAAAGGCTACGAAAAGGCCACAATAAATGAAAATAATTTGACAAAGAAAAAAAG
>JAGYLU010000220.1 GCA_018400755.1 Acholeplasmataceae bacterium | reverse complement strand
TGGTGACATCGAACTGGTCAGTTCCGGTGTCGGTCTGATTGAAGATCCTGTGGTCAGACAAATCCATACCGAGGACCATGTCAAAGTGATGATTGATCCGATTGTGAGAGACGCCAACGAAGGCATCTTGGAAACAGTCATCAAAGACCCAGATGGTCACATCCTGATGACATCCAAGGATCATCATGTGGAGACCACGATCCGGAACCCAAGATTGTGGTGGCCTAGGGGATATGGCGACCAACCACTTTACACCATTGAGATCAGCCTTTATGAGTCAGAGGTCTTAAGAGACCGGAAAACGCTCAATATTGGTCTTAAGACAGGGACATTTGACCGAACTAAAGACACGTGCGGAGAATCATTTGCTTACGTCCATAACGGATTTCCAGTCTTCATGAAAGGGGCCAACTACATCATCGAGGACAACATCCTTGCCCGTATGAGCGAGGCAAGGACGGCAAAACTGTTCGATGATCTTTGTTTCGCCAACCACAACACCGTCAGAGTATGGGGTGGAGGGATCTATCCCCCTGATTGGTTTTACCGGATCGCTGATGAGAAAGGGATCCTTGTCTGGCAGGATTTCATGTTTGCCTGTAGCGGCTACAACAGTGATGATCACAGGTTCATCCAATCCATCGAGGCTGAGGTCAAGGATGTCGTCAAGAGAATCAGTCATCACCCGTCCATCGCTTTGTTATGCGGAAACAATGAGGTTGAAACGGCCATTGAAGATTGGTCGGTTCCTCATCATGCGCTCACCAAAAGGCTTTATCTCAAACTCTTTGAACAGTTGATTCCGACATGGCTTGAAGAGATTGGTTCGTCCATGTTTTATTGGCCATCCTCACCCTCATCAGGAGGCGACTTTGATCATCCCAATGACCATGCACGAGGCGACATGCATGACTGGAGTGTCTGGCATGGGAACAAGCCGATTGAGGATTATCGGAGGCATATCCCGAGATTCATGAGTGAGTTCGGATTGCAATCCTTTCCGGAGCTCGACACCGTCTTGACGTTTGCTGAAGAGAAAGATCTCCACATTTACTCCAAGGTGATGAAGAGTCACCAGAAGAATAAGACAGCGAACAAGAAGATTGTCTTCTACATGAAGAAAATGTTTCAAATGCCCAAATCATTTGAAGACATTCTCTATGTCTCCCAACTGATTCAGGCCGAAGGGATCAGATACGGGGTCGAACATTTCCGAAGA
>JAGYLU010000022.1 GCA_018400755.1 Acholeplasmataceae bacterium | reverse complement strand
ATCAATGTTCTTGTCGATGACTTGTTGGACTTCATGGCTGTTGATGTTGTGAGACAACACCAACTCGACTTTGGCCCCAGCTCCGAGGCAGACCCGTTTGGCCGCTTCGGTCGTCAGTTCCTCGACCAGACCCATGGCGACCATCTTCAAGCCTCCAGCCGCTGATGAACATGCGGTGATGTGATCGAAGGTGATGGCATCATCGATCTTTGCCCTTAGTTTCTGATAGGCCTTGTCAAAACCGACAGTGATGTCGGTCTCAACAGTCGTCATTGCTTTGGCAGTCGCGATGACATCTTCTTTGATGAGATCAACGGCCGTGAGTTTCGTGAATGTCGATCCGAAGTCGACCAAAAGGACATAGGCCATCACACGTTCTCCAAATCCGTCTTGATCTGGTCTAGGACATCATCGATTTTGATGCCTGGCGGATAGACGCGGTTGAATCCCATGGCTTTGAAACGGGCCTCGACTTCACTGAAATCCTGATCACCAATGACAATGTTGCCGCCGACGTAGAGCAGAACGTGATCGAGTCCTGCCTCTTCGCATTTCTCACGCATGCCCCGGCAATCGAGTTCGCCGTGGCCGTAAAGGGATGAGACTAAAATTAAAGGAGCTGATGTCTCAATCGCTGCATTGATGAAATCCTCTTGTGACGAAAGCACGCCGACGTTGACTACGTTATATCCCGCCTGTGCTAACGTGAACTCGATGATCCGATTGCCTACAGCGTGAACATCGGCTCCGATAACGCCGATTACAATAGATTTCATGTCGTCCTCCGGACTATGCGCAATGCTGTTTTGTCGCAAAAAACATAAAACGCTTTCATACACCTAAATTCTAACGCAGGTAACATCAAATTGCAAGGCGTTTCAGGGTTTTGTCTTTTCTTTTTGCTATGGTATAATCGAGATGGGTGACAACGATGAAAACGATAACGAGAAAAGCCATCACAGATGCCGTAAAAACACTATGCCTGGACGCCAATTACAACATTGGTGGCTCTTTTTTGGCGATGCTTGAAAAAGCGATTGCCATAGAGACATCCACGTTAGGACAATCTGTCATGAGACAGATTGTTGAAAACGACACCATCGCGAGCACATCCCATGAACCGATGTGTCAAGACACTGGAATGGTCGTTGTCTTCATGGAAGTCGGGACTGAGATCAGACTGCCTGATGACTTTGAAGATGCGGTCAACCAAGGTGTCAAAGAGGCGTATCATGAAGGCTATCTCAGGAAGTCAGTCGTCCGTGACCCCTTTGATCGAAAGAACACCAATGACAACACCCCTGCGATCATCCACATATCGATGGTCAAAGGGTCATCTCTCAAACTCACCATTGCGCCCAAAGGGGCGGGTAGTGAGAATATGAGCCTGGTCAAAATGCTCCTTCCTGCTGACGGCATTGAAGGGGTTAAGAAACTGCTCCTTCATACCATCTTTGAAGCCGGTGGGAAACCTTGTCCGCCACTCACGGTTGGCATCGGGATTGGCGGGAATCTTGAGAAATCAGCATTGATGGCCAAAGAGGCACTGATGCGTCCGATCGATGATGTCCATCCTGATCCCTTTTACCAGTCGCTAGAGACCACGTGGCTTGAAGAGATCAACCGTCTTGGCATTGGTGGAAGCGGGATTTGGTGGCATAAGACGACCGCCCTTGCGGTCAAGATCAAAACCTATCGCGCCGCCTCGCATCCTTGCCGGTTGCGATCAATATCAATGCCATGCCGCAAGACACAAATCAGTCATCCTCTAGGGAGATCAAAATGAGACTTCAGCCCGTGACACAAGCTGACATCCTATCACACCAAAGCTGGTGATCTGGTTTTGATCACAGGCACCATTCTGACCGGAAGAGACGCCGCCCATAAGCGTCTTGTCGACACGATCAACGCCGGAAAGTCTTGCCATTTGATCCCACCGGACAAATCATCTACTATGCTGGTAAGCCCCTGCCAAGCCAGGTCGGCTTCATCGGTTCATGCGAGTGACGTCGAGTTACCGAATGGATCCTTTTTCCGACGCTTTGATGGCCTTGGCCTCCAAAGTCATGATCGAAAGGTACGACCTGACGCCTTCATCGCCCAGATGCTTGGGCATCAGGGCGTTTACTTGCAGGCGGTCGGCGGCGCTGGTGCGCTTTTGGCCAAAACAGTCATGTCAAGCGAGATCGTCTGTTATGAGGATTTGGGACCAGAGGCCATCTACCGTCTTCGTGTCAAGGATTTCCCCGCGGTCGTGACCTATGATGCCCATGGCGGCAATCTCATCAAGGAAGGTGTCAATCGCTTCAAAGAGATGACACTTGATCAAGAAGGTGACGAAGATGTATGAGATCACTTCAAAGCAGACGCTATCACCGTCGGTCAAGATGATCTCAATTGATGCCCCATATGTCGTGAGACACGCAGGGGCAGGTCAGTTCGTCATCATCCGTGTCAACGATCAAGGTGAACGGATTCCGATGACCATCCATGACAGTGACTTAAACACTGGGAGAATCACCATCATCTATCAGATTGTCGGGGCATCGACAACCGAACTTGACCAACTGAATGTCGGTGACCATCTTGAGGATGTTTGCGGTCCTTTGGGAACAAAGACCGAGATCAAAGGTGTCAAAAGCGCACTGATCGTCGGTGGTGGTCTTGGTTCAGCCATTGCCTATCCGGTTGCCAAGGCCCTCAAAGACCAAGGGTCAACCGTTGATGCGGTCATTGGTTTCAAAAACAAATCACTGGTCATCCTGGAGTCAGAGTTCAAGTCCGTCTGTGATACCGTTCATGTCACGACCGATGATGGTTCCTATGGTCATCAAGGGTTCGTCACCGACATGATCAAAGTGCTTCTAGAACATCCCAAACGTTATGACTATGTGTTCGTTGTCGGTCCGCTCGTGATGATGAAATATGTCAGTCTTATGACCAAACCATACGGCATCAAAACCATTGTGAGCATGAACACCATCATGGTCGATGGGACCGGCATGTGCGGCGGTTGTCGTCTGTCGGTTGCCGGAAAGACCGTTTTTGCGTGTGTCGATGGACCCGATTTTGATGGTCACGAGGTCGACTTCGATGAAGCCATCAAGCGGAGTCAGATGTATCATGAGGTCGAAATGAAAAAGCATCATGACGTTTGTCAAAGGTTGAAGGTGACGCCTGATGGCAACCAACATTAAGACAAAGACCCCGATGCCGACAAGGCAGGCATCCGCTCGGATCAAGGATTTTCATGAAGTGACCTTGGGTTATGGCGAAGATGAAGCCGTCAAGGAGGCCTTCAGATGCCTTGACTGCAAGCATCATCCCTGCATCAGTGGCTGTCCAGTTGGTATCGATATTCCTGGCTTCATCAGAAAAGTCAAGGAGAGAGACTTTGCGGGTGCTTACAAGATCATCACCAAAGACAGTTCCTTGCCAGCGGTCTGTGGACGCGTCTGCCCGCAAGAAACTCAGTGTGAGGCCAGATGTGTCCTAGGCATCAAAGGTGAGGCGGTTGCGATTGGTCGTCTTGAACGATTTGTCGCCGACTGGTATGCCACAAACCACCAAGAGGAAGAGATTCAAACCCCTCAAGGCACCAAACGGATCGCCGTTGTCGGCAGTGGTCCGGCTGGTCTCAGTTGCGCCAAAGACCTCATCGATGCTGGATTTTTGGTCACCATCTATGAAGCCCTTCATATCCCTGGTGGTGTCCTCGTCTATGGCATCCCTGAGTTTAGATTGCCCAAGGATGTCGTCAGCCGTGAGATCAGGAGTCTTGAGGCCCGCGGTGTTCAAATTGAGAAGAATGTCGTGATCGGAAAGACCTTGTTGATCGACGATCTCTTTGATGATGGCTTTGATGCCGTTTTTATCGGAACAGGTGCGGGATTGCCACGGTTTCTAGGAATCCCCGGAGAGAATTTGAATGGCGTCTATTCCGCCAATGAGTTTCTGACGCGTGTCAATCTGATGAAAGCTTATGATGATCAGAGCATGACGCCCATCATGCATGGCAAACATGTGGTCGTCGTTGGCGGTGGAAACGTTGCGGTTGACGCCGCCCGTTCTGCCCTCAGACTTGGTGCCAAAGATGTCAAAATCGTATACCGACGGTCTTATGATGAACTGCCGGCAAGACATGAAGAGGTCGTCCACGCGACTGAGGAAGGGATCGAACTCTTGCTTTTGTCAAACCCAATTGCCATCACATCAAGAGATCAGAACCACGTCACCGGGATGACCATCCAAAGAATGGCCCTTGGCGAGCCCGATGCTTCCGGACGGCGTCGTCCGATACCGATTGAAGGCGATACTTATGACATTGATACCGACATGCTGGTTGTTGCCATCGGGACTTCGCCAAATCCGCTGGTCTTCACATCATTCGAAGCATTGAAACGAAACCCCCGGGGCTGTCTGATCACTGATGTTCAGACCGGCCAGACAACCGTTGAGATGGTTTTTGCCGGAGGCGATGTCGTGACCGGTTCAGCCACTGTGATTCTTGCCATGGAAGCAGGAAGAAAAGCGGCCAAGACCATCATCAAAACCTTGGCTTAAATCTAGAGGAGAATCATTATGGAGAAGAAAATCGAAGGTAAAACCGTTTATCAAAACAGCTTTCTTGCCATTGATGAAGACCGGGTCATCCTTGACAATGGTCATCTTGCGACCCGCATTGTTGTCAGGCATATCGGAGCAGTCGGCGGTCCTTGCCCTGACCAAAGACCATCAGATCATCCTGACCAAACAATACCGCTATCAATTGGAAGGTCTCACTTGAGATTCCGCTGGCAAAAAGGATGATCCAGAGATGATCGAGAGCAACCGTGATTCGTGAACTCTATGAGGAAGCAGGCTATGTCTGCCAAACCGTTCGGTTCACCAGAACCGTCCATGCGTAGTGTCGGCTACAGCGATGAGGTCATTGATCTTTTCATGGCATGTGACTGTATCATGAAACTGACCTCGCCACCACAAAGATTCAGATGAGGACATCACTTTGCGTCTGGTCACCAAAACCGAAGCAAAGAATTGATCAAGAATGGCTGATCACTAGTTCGGTATATTTGCCCTATTGGCATATCTCAATCACACCGACGGAAAACCCCTTATGACACCGGATCACCAGATGCCGGATCGCAATCATCAAATTTTGGACTTTGAAGAAAGACCGTCATTGCCATTTACATTTGAAGGAAGGCGTGATTGGCGAAAGGCGCGTACCATCGCCTCTGCCTTGATCGCCAACGGTATCAAGGTCTTCTCCCATTCAATCAATTTGGGTCGACAGGGGATTCTATTGCGCGATTGGTGTGCCTCGTGCAATATGGTCGTTGACGAGAAAACCCATCCACGGGCCTGCATCACCATTGGAAGCAGGGATGGAGATCAGACGTCAGATGGGAAAGGGGACGTTCTGATGACAACCTATGATGTGATTGTCGTTGGCGGCGGCACACTTGAACTCACCGCCTCTCTCTCAGCCTCGAAAGTGGTGCCCGCGTTCTTTTGATTGATCGCAATCCAGTGCTTGGCAGACAGCTCATCAAACGAACGCATATGTTTTTTACGGATCGAAAGCCCATGATACTTCCGGAACCAGAGGCTTCGTGATCACGAAGCGGTTAGCGAGGTCAAAAGAATCAGACCATCGATGTGCTTGAGAACACAACCGTGACCGCCTATATGATATGGTGGTCACGACCTATGACAACAAACAATCTGCCGGTTCCAGGACTAAAAGTCATTGTCGCAACCGGTGAAACGAAAGATTTCTCGCCTTTGAAAACAATGATCTGCCAGGGGCGTTTATGGGGGCTGGAGCCATCTGAACCCTCATGAACCTCTATATGGTGTCGGAGCCGGTCTTCGGGATAAATCGTCCAGCGGCAGGAACATCGGCCTGATTGTCTCACTACCAGATGAACCGAAGCGAGGCCATCCATGTTAAAATGGTTTTGAGGCCGCCAAGACAATTGAAAGTGGCTTCTAAAGTCCTGCCGCAAAGCTCAGACGCCTTGGAATCCCGATTGAGACCCAAGCAACCATTTCCAGAGCCATCGGCAAAGAGTCGCAAGCCACATTGAGTGGGTGCGTCTTGACGAGGCTTACAAGCCGGTTCCAAAGAGTGAACAGATGATTGAGACCGACACATTGGCCGTCGCAGTCGGACTTTCGCCAATGACCAACTCACCCAGATGGCAGTAAGATGATCGATCTGAGTGCCCTTGGCGGGGATTGTCCACGATCCTCGATCAGACCTATCAGACCACGAAAGAAGGCATCTATGCCTGTGGTGATGCTTCCGGTATCGAAGAAGCCGGTGCCGCGATGATGGAAGGTCTCTCGCCGGCCTTCATGCCGCCCATGCCCTTGGCATGACGCATCCTGAATTCGACAGATTGATTGATCGCTATGAGATGGAACTATCAACCCTCAGGAAGGAATTGCTGGAGAGAAGATCGAGATGGACTCAAGAAGATCAAAGAGGCATATCATGCTTCCATAAAACCGGACTTCAAGCACCAAAGACATCATGAGTCGTTTTCCGTCGAACAGATCCTTCAAAACCGAAAGCCATCCTTGGCTGTTATAGAATTCCCTGCTTGACCCTTGCAGCACAAATGTCCTTTGGGGCAATCGTGATATCTCCTGGTATCAGCAGATACCCTCGCTTCTCTATGATCAGTGCACCGGTTGTGGCATCTGCGTGACCAGTTGTCCTGGTCTTGCGATCATGGTGGCGATGGTCAAAGGTGACGATGCCATCTTCAAATTGCCTTATGAGATGCTATGAGCTTGTCGAAGGGGATGGTGGTTGACGCCCTTGACCGATCTGGTGAGGGATTCTGACCGAAGGCATCATCGAAAGCGTCACCAAAAGGTACATGACAAAAGATCAAACTCGTGACCCTGAAGAAGGTCAATAAGCGGTATCTCTATGATATCCAAATCATTCAAAGGTGAGACCATGATGACAAAAGACACCATTATCTGCCGCTGTGAGGATGTGACCCTGGGTCAGATTGAAGCCCTTCTGGATCAGGGATATACGACTTTTGAGGATTTGAAGCGACTCTTAAGAGTCGGGATGGGGCCTTGTCAAGCGAACACGTGCGGTCATCTGATCAGAAAAATCATTGCGAATCATCTGGATAAACCGATAGATGCGATTCCCCTTCAAAAGGCCCGACCGCTTGTGATTGGCGTCCCTTTGAAAGCCATCGCCAAAGGACAGAAACCATGAACAAGACCATTGTGATCATCGGTGGCGGGATCAGTGGCATGAGCATCGCCTGGCATCTTCTGATTGCCGGCTACAAGGATGTCTCTGTCATCGACAAAAGCTATTTCACGAGTGGGGCGACTGGCCGTTGTGGGGCTGGTATCAGAACCCAGTGGGCAACGAAGATGAATTGTCTTCTGGCCCGTGACTCAATGACCTTTTTCGAGACCGCGAAAGAAACCCTAGGCTATCATCAGGATCTTGAACTGAAGCAAAAAGGGTATCTGATTTTGGCGACAACACCTGATGAAGTCCGTCAGTTTGAAAAAAACGTCAAGCTACAAAACAGTCTTGGGATCCCGTCGGTGTTGCTAAACCCCGAAGAGGCTCAAAAGATTGTCCCCCATGTCAACCCCAAGAGCTTTCTGATGGCATCCTTCTGTCCGAAGGATGGCCATCTGAATCCCTTCAAAATGACCGAGGCATTCTTTTTGGCAGCCAAGCGACTTGGGGCCAAGGTCTCATTTCATGAGACGGTCACTGGTATCATTATTGAAGAGAACCAGTGTCAAAGTGTCGTGACCACGAAAAGGACGATTCCCGCCGATGTCATCATCAATGCCGCCGGTGGATATGCCGCCGAAGTGGCATTGATGGCAGGTTGTGAGATTCCGGTCTATTCTGAGAACCATCAGATTCTTGCGACCGAACCGATTGAGGAGACCCAAGGCCCGATGGTGATGAGTTTTTCCAAGAACATCTATTGCCAACAGGTACCACATGGCAGTTTCCTGATTGGAAGGGGAGACCCAAACGAACAACCTGGTCACAGTGTGCGCTCGACATGGCAATTTCTTGATGAGATGGCAAAGACCGTCAACGAACTGCTTCCCCCACTCGCAAACCTCAGAGTGGTTCGCACCTGGGGTGGCAGCTACAACATGAGTCCCGACCGGCAGCCCATTATTAGTGGGACAGACGTCAATGGGTTCTATGTCGCGGCCGGCTTTTCCGGACATGGTTTCATGTTCGCGCCGATGACCGGAAAGATCATGACAAAACTCATCAACAATGAACCAGAGGATGACATCATGGCATATTTGTCGCTAAAGAGATTCGATCAAAATGAACAGATGACGATTGAACACTCAGTCGTCTGAATGAAAGGAGAAAATCATGGCCATTTATCCGTATCAGACCAACCCCCTCACCGATTTTTCGAACGAGGACGCTGTCAAGAAGTATCAAAGAGCACTCGAGGACATCCGGGCGCTCGCTGGGAAGACCTATCCGCTGATCATTGGCGGAACCGCCATCATGACTGAAAAGACAATGACGAGTGTCAATCCGGCAAACAAAAAAGAGGTGATTGGTGTTCTCTCCCAAGCCTCGATCAAAGAGGCTGATCTCGCCTTGGAGAAAGCCCTTGAGACGTTTGAAACATGGAAGAAGACCCCCGCCTCAGTGCGTGCGGATGTCCTTTTCAAAGCCGCCAACATCATCAAAAGACGTCGTTTCTTCTTCAATGCCTTGATGACCAAGGAAGCCGGGAAACCCTGGATTGAAGCGGATGCCGACACGGCTGAGGCCATCGACTTCTTAGAGTACTATGGCCGTCAGATGCTCGAACTTGAACGGATTGATGACAAGGTCTTATCCAGACCAGACCTTGAACGGAACAGCTACACATACATTCCGCTTGGCGTTGGTGTGATCATTCCGCCATGGAATTTCCCACTGGCCATCCTGACGGGGATGACCTCGGCGGCGGTCGTGACGGGCAATACCGTGCTCTTGAAACCGGCATCGACAACCCAAGTCATCGCCTATCACTTTGTCAAAGTCATGGAAGAAGCCGGACTTCCGGCCGGTGTCATCAATTTCGTGCCTGGCAAGGGTTCTGAGATTGGGGAATACATCATCAATCATCCGAAAATCCGCTTTGTGTCCTTCACCGGATCCAAGGATGTTGGCGTGCATATCTATGAACGGGCCGCGATTGTCCAGAAGGGTCAGATCTGGCTCAAACGGGTCATCGCCGAAATGGGTGGGAAAGATGCCATCATTGTTGATGACGATGCCGATCTGGATCTTGCCGCTGAGTCGATTGTGAAGTCCGCCTTCGGATTTTCTGGCCAGAAGTGCAGTGCCTGTTCAAGAGCCATCATTCACGAACGCGTCTATGACACCATCGTCAAGAAAGTCAAGGGACTGACCGAGATGCTCAAAGTCGGAAACCCTGAGGACCAGCAGACCTTTGTCGGACCATTGAATGATCACGGTGCCTTCAAGAAAGTCACCGAATACATTGCTATCGGACATACCGAGGGTACCTTGGTGACCGGGGGCACCTTTGATGACAGCACAGGCTATTTTGTCAAACCAACGGTTTTCAAGGACCTCTCCCATACCTCCCGTCTGATGCAGGAAGAGATTTTTGGACCGGTATTGGCACTTTCAAAAGTGTCCTCCTTCGAAGAGGCATTAGTGGTTGCCAACAACACCGAATATGGTCTGACCGGGGCTGTCATCTCAAACAATCGCATGCATCTTGAGATGGCACGCGCTGATTTCCATGTCGGCAATCTTTATTTGAACCGGAAATGCACCGGCGCGCTTGTGGGATATCAGCCCTTTGGTGGGTTCAATCTCTCAGGCACAGACTCAAAAGCCGGAGGTCCGGACTACCTAGTTCTGCACATGCAAGGCAAGTCCGTCACCGAACAGTTATAGAAGAACTCCGCTTCGGCGGAGTTTTCTTTTTGGAATCAAAGCAATGATGTTATTCCTTTCAACTCTCTTAACTTTTTGATGAACTTGGTGATGCCTGTTTCAAAAGAGATAACACCCATGTTATAATGACTATAATCGTAACATAAAGGCCTGATGAGTATCAGGCAAAGGACGTGGAAGAATGTCTGTCAAAACAGAAGCCATCATCTATCAGATCTATCCCAGAAGTTTCAAAGATGCCAATGGGGATGGCATCGGTGATCTTGAAGGTATCACCCAAAAAATCCCATATCTCAAAGACTTGGGCGTCAACTGGTTATGGCTTTCTCCCATCTATACCTCACCGATGGCCGACAACGGTTATGACATTTCCGACTACAAGGGCATTCACTCTGAATATGGAGACATGGCCACATTCGAGACCCTAGTCGAGACATGCCATGCACAGGGTATCAAGCTCATGATGGACCTTGTCCTCAACCATACCTCGGATGAGCATCCATGGTTTGTTGAAAGCAAAAGCGGCATCGAAAACCCGAAACGGGATTGGTATGTCTGGCGCAAGGGCAAAGGCCATCGCCCCCCTAATAATTGGACCAGTTTCTTCACTGGTCCGGCTTGGACCTATGATCAGACCACTGACATGTGGTATTTGCACCTGTTTGCCAAGAAACAACCCGATCTGAATTGGGACAATCCTGATGTCAGAAAAGCTGCTTTGGATGTCGTCCGTTTTTGGAGCGACAAGGGTGTTGATGGCTTCAGGCTTGATGTCATCAATCTGATCTCCAAGAAAGCAGGGCTCCCAAGTGGGCGACGTCGTCTGGCGCTCACTGGAACCGAACATTATGTCAATGGACCGAATGTTCATCCATACATCAGGACGCTTGGAACCGAGATCTTCAAGAAAGAGAACAAACTCACGGTCGGTGAAACGGTTTTTGTCACTCCTGAGGATGCGAAACTCTATGTCGCGGATGACCGCAACGAACTCGATATGGTCTTTCATTTTGAGCACATGGGTGTTGACAATATCGCCAAATGGTTCATCAAACCTTTCAAGCCCAAGAAACTGAAACTGATCCTAGACAAATGGCAAACCGCCATGTCTGACAATGGTTGGAATGCCCTCTATCTTGAGAATCACGACCAACCCCGCAGTGCCAGCCGCTTTGGTGATGACACCGATTATCACGACAAATCGGTCAAGATGCTCGCCGCTCTCCTTCTATTGCAGCGGGGGACACCGTTTATCTATCAAGGTCAGGAACTCGGGATGACCAATGTTAGATTCGATGACTTGAAGGATTATCGTGACGTTGAGAGTCTCAATGTCTATCAAATACTAAGAAAAAGTTTTAAACTATCCCATAAGCGGATCATGAAAAAGCTCAAGTATATGAGCCGTGATAACGCGCGGACCCCGATGCAGTGGACAGATGCAACGTTCGCAGGATTCTCAGACGTCCAACCTTGGATCAACGTCAATCCCAACAAGGACAGAATCAATGTCGAACGGGCAACCACGGATTCCGATTCAATCTTCAATTTTTATAAAAAACTGATTGCTTTGAGACAAAAAGAGGTTGTCTTCCAAGAAGGGTCGTATCAGACCTATGATCTGAAGGGCCGACATACCTACATCTTTGCCAGGAAGACCGAATTGGAAACGTATCTGGTGATGGCCAATTTCTCAAAGAAGCCGCGTGTGATGAGAATACCACCATCATTTCGGGAAAACGTGATGGAACTTGTCCTTTCGAACTACACCCATAACCTGAAGACACCTTTTGATGTCTACAAGCCTTATGAGGTCAGAATTTATCGTAAAATATAAGAATCAAAAATAAAGGCAACCGGTCAGAAACGACCGGTTGCCTGATGTTTTTAGTGGAGAAGGAAATCGAAAATGGGTGTGATCTGGATAAGAATCGGAACAATGATCAGACTGACGATGCTCATCAGTTTGATCAGGATATCCATGGCTGGACCAGCAGTATCCTTGAAGGGGTCACCAACGGTGTCACCGGTGACAGTGGCTTTATGAACCTCGGAGTTTTTACCACCCAGATTGCCTTCTTCGACATACTTCTTGGCGTTGTCCCAGGCCCCACCGGCATTCGCCATGAAGACCGCAAGCATGATCGCGGAGACCAGCGCACCAACCAGAAGACCGCCAAGACCTTGAGGCCCTAAAAACACACCGGCGATGATCGGCGACAAGACAGCGATCAATGAGGGCAACACCATTTCAGAAAGCGCTGCTTTGGTCGAGATATCGACACACTGGGCATAATCAGGAAGCGATGTGCCAGCCATGATGCCAGGATCTGCCTGATACTGACGGCGGACTTCCTCAATCATCTTGTTGGCGGCGCGGCCAACTGACTTGATGACCAATGATGAGAAAAGATATGGAAGCATCGCCCCAAAGAAGATCCCAACGATGACACCGGGCTGTAGGATGTCGATACCAGCACCTTCGGAGAGACCAGCGGACTTCTCAAAAGCGAAGAAGAGACCCACTGAGGTGAGGGCAGCTGATCCGATGCAGAAACCCTTGCCGATGGCGGCGGTGGTGTTTCCGACGGAGTCAAGTTTGTCGGTGATGGTGCGGACACCTTTGTCCAGTTTGCTCATTTCAGCGATACCGCCTGCGTTATCGGCGATTGGTCCATACGCATCGACAGCAATCGTGATCCCTGCGGTGGAGAGCATTCCGACAGCGGCAAGGGCGATCCCATACATGTCACCGGTCACCCAATATGACAAGACGATCCCACCGGCCAGAGCGACAATGGTCAGGAAGGTTGACTGCATGCCAACGCCAAATCCGGCGATGACATTGGTCGCGTGTCCGGTTTTGGATTGGTTGGCGATCTCTTTGACGTGTTTGTAATCAGAAGATGTGTAGTATTCGGCGATAAAGCCAATGGCTATTCCGACAACCAAACCGATGACGACGGCACCAAAGACACCCCAGGCTTGTGACCCACTGAAGAACAACTGACTGAGGACCAGGGCAAGCACGAGCATGATGAGCGCACCGACGTAGGTCGCGATGGCCAAAGCGCGTTGGGGGTTATGCCAGTCGCGAATGCGGATGAAAAGCACGGATAACACAGAGGCCAAGACACCAACGGATGCGATCACCAAAGGGAAGACGACGCTTCTGACGGTATTGGCAAGAGCAACCGAATCAATGGCGACTGCACCTGATAGAATGTCTGCGGGATTGATATGGACGAAAGCGTAAAGACCCAGGGTCAAGGCTGAGATGATCGATCCGATATAGGACTCGGTCAAGTCACTGCCCATCCCGGCAACGTCACCGACGTTGTCTCCGACATTGTCGGCGATGACGGCGGGATTTCTAGGATCATCTTCAGGGATTCCGGATTCGACCTTGCCGACCAAGTCAGCACCAACATCGGCGGCTTTGGTATAGATCCCGCCACCGACACGGCCGAACAAGGCAATCAGTGATGCCCCAAGACCATAACCGGCAAGTGGTGACGGCATGGGTCAACGCTTTGTATTGACACCAAAGGATCTGAAGATCCACCGCCGAAGACGACATAGAAGATTGCAAAACAAGGCGGTGAGACCGAAAAGGCCAAGACCAACGACGGTCAGTCCAAACAGAACCGCCGGAAAACGCAACTCTAAGGGCTGCGCATGCCAGAAGTGTTGGCAGCAGAGGTTGTCCTGGATTGGCTTTGGTGGCGTGTTGCATGCCTGCCCATCCCGGCCAGACCGGAGAAGAGGGCACCGACAACGAAAGCGATGGCTGACTTCCAGCCAACCCCTTCCGCGCCTTCAAGGGCGGGAATAAATTCGGTCATCGCAAGCAAACCCCCAACAATCAGGGCGAAATAAATGATGATTCGATATTGCCTGCGCATGAATGCCATCGCCCCATCATGGATGTAAGAGGCGATCTCTTCGATGCGTTCATGTCCGACTTTGATTTTTTTGATCTTTTTGAACAAGACAAGGCATAGAAGTATCGAAATAGCCGATAAGACGAGCCTAAAGCCAATGAACAAAAGGTAGTTGATAGGTTTTCAAAATGCATAATGACGCCTTTCTCTGCTGTCGGTCATGAAAAAAGACGGTCTTGACGTCAATTTGTTCACTGACAATCAATTTCATAACGTCCATTTTAACATTCGTTTTGTAAAAGATGTTCTTGGACACACCTTTTTCCATATAACAGTAATTGACAAAGTAATTTGCGGTAAGAAAGAATATACGCAAGTAAGTCTGGCAGAGACGTGTTTCTGGTTTTTTCAGAAGCGGGCTTGCATTTGTTGTCTTTTTGGGCTATGTTTGAATTGGGATTCTTGGTCATTTGGGAGGTATGATCCATGAAGCACAAGCATCTCACACTCGATGAACGTCTGGAGATCCAGACGTTGTTGAAGGGCGATTCGACACTCATCGAAATCTCTCATCTGCTGTACAAAAGCCCGAGGACCATCTCCCGTGAAATCTTCACCCACCTCAAAGTCAAAACCAACGACCGACATCTTCACACCAATCAGGCCAAGACAAATTGTCAGAAGCATCTACGTTTCCCCTTCGTCTGTGATCGGTGCGAACGCCGTCGTGGCTGTCTTTCGGACTTCCACTATTATGACGCCAAACTGGCCGACAAGGAATATCGCACGCTCCTGTCCTACGCTCGCACAGGCCTCAACCTTACCAACGCAGAGCTGGCCGTGATCGAGCTCGCCGTCGCACACGGCGTTTCCAAAGGACAGTCCCCGGATCACATCAAGGCGATCAACCCAGATCTCCCCTGCAGTGTCCGTAGCCTTTACAGGCATATCGGAAACGGGGTTCTCAAGACCGGACCCTACCATCTCAGAAACAAGGTCAAGATGAAGAAGCGCAAGGTGCGAAAACCCGATCAGACACGTGATACCGCCCGTTTCAAGGGCCGTTTGTTCGAGGATTACCTCGACTTTATCTTGACCCACCGGGGAGTCCTGACGGTTGAGATGGATACCGTGATGGGTAAATTGACGGACCAAAAATGCATCCTGACTTTCATCATCACCGAGTTTCATTTCTTTTACGCCATCCTCTTGGATGGGAAGTGCGCCATCGATGTCACAAATGCGATCAACAGACTCTATGACAGCCTTCCCCCCAAGGTCTACACCCTGCTCTTCGGTGTTCTTTTGGGCGACCGCGGATCGGAATTCTCCGATCCTGAGTCGATTGAACGCGTTCCCGGAGGAAAGCAACGTCGTTCCCATATCTTCTACTGCGACCCCTTGGCGTCTTATCAGAAAGGCCAAATCGAATCGATCCACCGGACACTTCGCTATATCCTGCCCAAAGGCAGGTCTCTCGACTTCATGACACAGGATAAACTCAACTTGGCTCTCTCCCACATCAACGGTATGATGCTCAAATCGAACCAGCATCATACGGGTTATGAACTGATGCATAGATTTGTTGGCGAGGACATTCTTAAAAAACTAGGAGTCAGCTTTGTCCATCCCGACTCCATTCACTTGACCCCTAACCTGGTCAAGTAAGACTTTCGATTGCCTGTGACCGAGAATCCCAGAGATAGACAATCGCGCAATTCACTTTGGCAGTGACGATTCAGTCACTCGTTTTTGGTGTGGCCCGATGATGATTGCTTTCACCATTATCATACCACAACACGCGATTATGTATGCCAATCGAGTGCATGCATGATCATTGACTGCTTTATAACGCAATTTAGTGTGTCAAAAACGCAACTTACTATTTCACGCAACTTACTATGTCAACTAAGGCTTTTTCCATATAAATCGTAAAATAATCTCACATGTCGTAAGAAAGAATAAGCGCAGTTCAGTCTGGCAGTGATGTCTTTTGAGTTTTTTCAGAAGCGCAATTGTGTTTGTTGTCTTTTTGGATTATGTTTGAATTGGGATTCCGGTCATTTTAGGAGGTGTGACCCATGAAACATAACATCTCACACTTGATGAACGTCTAGAAATCCAGACGTTGTTAGCAAGGGCGATTCGACACTCATCGAAATTTCCCATTTGTTAGAACAAAGCCCGCGGAATCATCTCCGCGAAATCTTCACCCACCTCAAGGTCAAAACCAACGACCGGCATCTCCACACCTATCAGGCGAAGACAACTTGTCAAAGCATCTGCGTTTCCCCTTCGTCTGTGATCGGTGTGAACCGTCGCGGATGTCTTTCAGACTTTCATTACTATGATGCCAAACTGGCAGACAAGGAGTATCACACGCTTTTGTCCTATGCCCGAACTGGACTCAATCTCACCAACGAAGAACTGGCCATCATTGATCTCGCCGTCGCACACGGCGTCTCCAACGGACAATCCCCAGACCACATCAAAGCTGCCAACCCTGATCTTCCTGTAGTGTCCGGAGCCTCTACAGGCATATCAGCAACGGCGTCCTCAACCAGCTACCATCTCAGAAACAAGGTCAAGATGAAGAAGCGGAAGGTGCGGAAACCAAACAGACACGTGATAATGCGTTTTGATAATAAGTTCGAGGATTACCTCGATTTCATCTTACCTACCGCGGCGTCCTGACCGCTCGAGATGGACACCGTGATGAAATCACAAAAAATGCGTCCTGACCTTCATCATCGCTGAATTCCATTTTCTCTATGCCCATCTGTTGGACGGAAAGTTGCCATTGATGTCATGAACGCGATCAACAGACTCACGATAGCCTTCCACCCAAAATCTACGCTCGGCTCTTCGGTGTTCTTTTTTGGGCGACCGCGGAGCAGAATTCTCGATCCTGAGTCGATCGAATTCGTCCCCTGGCGAGAAAACAGCGACGTTCCCATGTCTTCTACTGCGACCCTCTGGCGTCTTACCAAAAAGAGCCAGATCGAATCGATCCACCGGGCACTTCGTTATATCCTGCCAAAGGTATTTCTCTCGACTTCATGACACAGGACAAAGCTTAAATTCGGTCATCGCAAGCAATCCCCCAACAATCAGGGCGAAGTAAATGATGATTCGGTATTGTCTGCGCATGAATGCCATCGCCCCGTCATGGATGTAAGAGGCGATCTCTTCGATACGTTCATGTCCGACTTTGATTTTTTTGATCTTTTGGAACAGGACAAAGGCATAGAAGATCGAAATAGCCGATAAGACGAGGGCCAAGCCAATGAACAAAAGGGTAGTTGATAGGTTTTCAAAATGCATAATAACGCTCCTTTTTCTCTGCTGTCGGTCATGAAAAAAAGACGTCTTGACGTCAATTTGTTCATGACAATCAATTTCATAACACGTCCATTTTAACATAACACATTCGTTTTGTGATTGTCTTTTTTTGCATGAATGGTAAAATGAACCTACTAGAAAAGGGGTTGTCTTATGAGCGCACGGGCATTGAAACTGATTGGGATCATCACCATGACATTCGACCATATCGCCGTTCATCTCATGACGTCGGAGATGGTTCTTTATGTGGTGTTTCGGGGGATTGGCCGGCTGGCTTTTCCGATTTTTGCACTCATGGTCGCCTTAGGCTTCAGACATTCAAAAAACAGGATGCGATATCTCTTCAGGCTGATGGTGTTTGCCACCATCATCGAACTCTTCTTGGTGGGTTTGTGGCTCACAACCGGGTTGAACACCACCATTTTCCCGATCGGCTCGACCTCATCTGAAAATGTCATTTGGCCATTGGTCTTCGGATTGATGGCATTGATGTTGCTAAAGAAAGGGACCTGGTGGTCTTATGGGCTATATCTTTCGGTGCTGGTGTTGCCGCTCTTTGTCAGATTTCCATATGGCATTTATGGAATCGCGATGATCTTGGTATTTGGAGTCACCGAGAACAAGCACCTTTGGCTGCTTCTAGGCACGCTTTTGACCGGAATCTATGTGCTTATTCCAAGGCTTTCTGATCCTTCAACATTTCAACCGATTGCCTATCTTCAACTGATCGCGGTTCTCGCACTCGTCCTCTTCTATCTCTATAATGGCAAACGGGGGAAGGGCAGCCGGTGGTTCTTCTATGTTTATTATCCTGCCCACATCGGTATTCTGGTCTTACTTTCGATGCTCATATGAGGTGTGATATGAAGAAATTATCATTGTTGCTCCATCAGTCAATCAATCTTCAAACGTTGTTTTCAAGTCTGTTTACGGTGTTGATGTTTGTGGTCGTGGTCGTCCCTTTGGAGAATTTCCGGTTGGCCCAGAATGCCGGAACCACCATCCAACCGGACACAGTTGTCTTTTATGGGCCTGATGCGCTTCAAGACATCGTCCGGATGTATGAAGATGCTGGCCGGACATATTATGTCCGCTCAAGACTCACATTCGATTTGTTTTGGCCTTTTGTCTATTTGTTTGCGCTGGTTTCCGCATTGTCTTTGTTATTTAGGACATCACCTGATCTCAGGCGTCACGTCCATCTCTTGCCGTTTGTTGCGGTGTTCTTTGATTTTTTGGAGAATACTTTTGTCTCGGTGCTCATGCTATCCTATCCCAAGACCAATCTCTTCATCGCTTGGTTGGCATCTTTCTCCTCAGCGATGAAGTGGCTGTTCGTGATGATGTCGATCGTATTCATCGTTTATGGGATCACACTCAAGGTGATCAGTCAGTCGAAAAAGATCAGGTCTTAGAACACTTGGTTCCAAAATGAAAAAAAAGACGTCTATAGATGTGTTTAGAGACGTCTTTTGAAGTGATTGGATCAGTACATTGGCGGCATCGCCGGGGTGTCGTCTTTTTCTTTGATTTCGATCACAGCGGCTTCAGAAGTGATCATTAAGGCTGAGATTGAAGCGGCATTCAAAATGGCACTTCTAGCCACTTTGGTCGGATCGATGATGCCAGCATCAAGCATGTTGACCCATTTGCCTTCTTTGGCATCGAATCCGATGCCGTCTTTTTCTGCTTTCTGGCGTTCAAGAATGTCAGCACCATCAAACCCGGCGTTCTCAGCGATTTGGATGAGGGGGACGACGAGACTGTCAAGGACGGCTGAGATGCCGCGTTGAACATCGATATGGTCATCCTTGAGGGTGTTTTTGAGTTCTTGCTGGATTTCGACGAAGACTTTGCCGCCACCGGCGACAATCCCTTCCGCAACCGCGGCCCGAGTGGCGTTCAAGGCATCTTCGATGCGTAGTTTCTTCTCTTTGAGTTCACTTTCAGGTGGCAGTCTGTCTCGATGATGGCTACGCCACCGGCCAGTTTGGCGAGCCGTTCCTGCAGACGCTTCTGGTCGTAATCCGAGGTTGAGCGCTCAACAGAGTTTCAATCCGGTGATTCGTTCCTCAATCGCGGTCTTAAGGCCAAGTGACCACCAATCAGTGTTGTTGAAACCTTTGATCATTGCCGGTCAACCTGTCCAAGGTCCGGCCAAGCCTCTTGAGTTTCAGCTATCAAGATCTTTGGCAATGAAGGTCGCGCCGGTTAGGATGGCGATGTCGTTGAGCATGTCTTTTTGGTTGTCGCCAAAGCCTGGTGCTTTGGTCGCGACGACATTGAAAGTGCCTCTGAGCTTGTTGACGATGAGGGTTGATGACCTCGTTTTCGATGTCGTCCGCGATCATCAGAAGCGGTTTGTCTTCCTTGACAACCTTTTCCAAAAGGGGCAGAACAAGTCCTGGATGGTTGAGATCTTTTGGTCAGTCACACGAAGACGTAAGACTTTCCATGTCGATACTTCAACGTCTCCGGTCGGAGACGAGGTAAAGAGTATGTATCTTGTCATACTCGCATGCCTTTCAATGACGTTCAGTTCGGTATCGAATCCTTCGGACCATCAACACTTGATGACACCGTTCTTGAGACCTTTCATCAGCTTTGGCGATGATTTGGCCGACTTCCCGCGATCCTGAGGAGATGGTGGCGACATTTTCAATGTCTTCAAAACTGTTGATGGGACTGTTTTCAAGCAATTTCTTCGCAACTTCACGACCTGCCCGTTCGATGCCTTCTCTGACGAGCACCTGATTCGCCCGAGTCGACGGGTTTGCCCCGTGGATGATGGATTGGGCAAGCAAGGTGGCAGTCGCCAGTCACCGGCGACATCATTGGTCTTTGGAAGCGAGACCTACAGACGAGGAAGTTTCCTGCACCCATGTTCTGATATGGGTCTTTCAGTTCGATTTCTTTGGCAATGGTGACCCCGTCATTGGTGATGAGCGGAGAGCCATAATCTCCTTTGTCGAGGACGACGTTGCGTCTCGGGTCCGAGGGTGATCTTGGAGCGCATTGGGCCAAGAGATCAACACCCTCAAGCAGGGACGTCTTGGCATCCTTGCCGGAATGAATGTCTTTGCTCATGTGCATCTCTCTCCTTAGTGTGATGATTGCTAGAATGTTTTTGGCCTGAATGACCAGATAATCAACGCCTTCAAGCGTCACTTTGGTGCCGGAATATGTCTGATAGATCACTCGGTCACCTTCTTTAGACCGACCACGTCAACGCCTGTTGAAAGCACTTTTCCAATGGCGGGCTTGTCTTTCTCCTCTGATGTGGAGGATGATTCCGCTCTTGGTCGTGCGTTCTTCTTTCTTCTAGTGCTTCACTGTTGACATGGTCCGCTAATGGTTTCAGCATGTCATAACCTCCTCTCTGGCACTCGGTATATTCTGGTGTGCCAATTCCATGTATTATTATAGTCAACCCGAAGACATCTGTCAAGAGATGTGTACTCATTTTCGAACCATTTTACCCGAAAGTGATGACCGATGTCTTCAAAGCAATCAAAGTGGTGTTATACTTGTTTTAAAGAGACCAAAACACCACGAGGAGGGCCCATGAAGCACATACCGAGTCTCCACCCTACCGATCAAAATGGTTGAGCCCATCAGAGAACTGTCAAAAGAAGCGCGTATCAGTCGCCTTGAAGACGCAGGGTTCAACTTTTCACTTTCGAGCAGTGATGTGTTCATCGACTTGCTCACCGATTCCGCACAGGGCGATGAGCCATCATCAGTGGCTGCGCTCATGTCAGGCGATGAATCCTATGCCGGTTCGTCTAGTTTCTACCGACTCGAAACGGCGGTCAAGGACATCACGGGATGAAAGACATGATGCCCGTGCATCAGGGACGAGGTGCTGAACAGGTGGTCATTCCGGCCTTGGTTCATCATGAAGCGGATGGTTTTTTTGAGCAACACCCATTTTGATACAACCAGGACAGCACGTTGAACTGACCGATCAGGAAGCCATTGATCTTGAAACAAAAGAGAGCCTTGACTGAGATGACTGCATCCTTTCAAGGGCAATATCGATCTCGGACGATTGAAAACGCGATTGACCGATATGGGGAAAATATTGCCGGTCTGATCATGACGGTGACCAACAACAGTGTTGGTGGTCAGCCCGTCAGTCTTGAGAATTTCAGCAGCCGCGGCCCTTGCAAGGGCCTATGGTATCCCTGTCATCATGGATGGTGCCCGTGGCTGAGAATGCCTATTTCATCAAAACTCAGAAGAAGGCTATCGGGACATGAGCGTCAAAGAGATCGCTACATCTTTTGATGAGGCCATATTCTTTGATGAGTGCCAAAAAAGATGGTCTTGTCAATATCGGAGGATTGATTGCTGTCAAGGATGATAGCGCCCTTCGAACGACTGAAGATTGAGAGAATGGTTCCGATGGAAGGCTTTCTCTGACCTATGGGGGGGGCTTATCAGCCGTGACATGGAAGCTCTCGCAGTTGGTCTCTATGAAGCGCCTCGATGATGATTACCTCCAACACCGCATTGATCAGGTCAGGTATCTCGGTGACCGGATGCGAGCTCGGAATCCCCGCCAATCCAGTATCCGACGGAGGTCATGCGGTCTTTGTCGACTGCACCAAGATGGTCCCGCACATTCCATATGACCAGTTTCCGGCCCAAGCGGTCAGAATGAACTCTATCTTTGAAGGCGGTATCCGGGCGGTCGAGATTGGATCGTTCATGCTGACGTGATCCAAAGACCGGTTTGAACCGGCAAAGTCCGATTGAGTTTGTGAGACTTCGCGATTCCTAGAAGGATGATACCATGCCCATCTCGTTTATGTTGCTGAAGCCTTTGGTGCTGTCTATCAAAGGCGCGTTCATCAAGGGATTGAAATTGACCTGCATGAGCCACCTGTCCTAAGACATTTCACTCGCGCGGCTGGCACTCCCTGACATGAGTGTTCATATCTTAGATTGATAAAACCATATAATCGAGGTGTGATATGTGAGTTCATTCAGAAAAAAGTTGAAAAGCCAAAAGCAAACTCTCAATCAGGACCTATAAGAGTCCTCTTGGCGTTTGGTGATCATGACGATGGTCATGATCAACCTTGTGATTCTAGCGGTTGCTGCCTTGTTGCGATGCTCTCTTGACAGTTCATTTTCCTCATTCATCGATGCATTCGCCAATGGCAGCCTGAAGTGGATGCTGACCCGGAATGCCATTCTTGCCCTTGACAAACCGATCACGCTGGTGATTGGGGTGATGGTTTTGATCACCGGGATGGCCTTATTCACAGGACCATCATCGCACTCACGGTATCAACGCCATCAAGGATTACTTGGTGAAGAAAAAGAGCGGTTCCGGGAAAATCTATCTTGACAATCACATCGTCGTTTTGAATTGAACAAAGTGCCTGAACTGGTCTCTGATCTTTATCATATGGATGCTGGAAGATGGGATCTTATGATTCTCGCGGATATGAACAAAGATGATGCTGAAAAGCAGATTTTTAAATGCGGTCCGTAAGGAAGGTCGTGAAAAGAGCAAGATCAAACACGATGAAATGTTTTGGTCAAAAGCGGTGATCCGATGGCCCGTTCCGATCTCGATGACATCTCAATTGAACGGGCAAGGGCCATATTTGGTCATGAACCCGGATGATCACAAAGTGGTCCTGGGAAGGATATGGGCTTCAGCAGTGATCTCGCTGTCAGTCAAGGTCATTTTGGGATCAGCCTGATCGACTGTCTCTATGAACCACCCATCATCGTTAAATCAAGCATATCGAGACCAAAGCAAAGATTGACCTTATCCAGAGTTGTTGAAACGCTCCATGAGCATCTGATTCTCCCCATTTGCTTTGAAGGAGTAAGGGATCATGGGTCAGATCATCGCCCAGACCCTGATTGAGCACCGGATGGAAGATATTTATCTCAGTCTCTTCTCATTTGAGGGCTCGAGATTTATTATCTGAAAGACCAGACCTTTGATGATGTGCTGAAGCACTATGCCTACGCCATTCCTTTGGCTCAGACTGAGGAAGGGATCTTTTTGTGCTCTCAGAGTCCCATCAGACGATTGGTATTCGCGCCTCATCCATTCAAGCCGATCGTCGAGTTGAAAGTGAGACCGATTATCGAAGAAACCAGTCTGACTGTCTCGAACTCATCGGAAAAGAACAATAAGCTGCAATCCATCTTGTGACACGTTCTCAGCCTATCAGGATATCTATCATTCGGCCTTCGATGCCAAATGGGTTGATGATCAGACCTGGTGATGCTCGCTAGTGATCTGAATGACGCGAAAGGCAAGCGGTCGGTGTTGTTGCTATCGGATGAGTCGCAGAGCACGGGATGCTCTGGATGCCAATGTCATCAACAACCTGATCTATCTTGAGGGTCATGTCTCAAATCCTGGGGTGACGATCATCGTTGAGCTCTTTAACCGGAAAATGACCCAATCGTCAAAGACTTCAGCATCAAGAACACAATCATCTCGAACCGATCATCTCGTTGTTGTTATCAAAATTGGCGTTGTTCAAGGAAACCGCACCATTCTATGAGAATTTGCCATCATCGAGAAGAACGATGAAGGCGAAGATGACCAGTCGGTCTTTGTCAAACTGGCAAAAGTCTTGTTCGACAGACTCTTTCCAATTGCTTTGAAAGTGTGAAGCAGTCGTCGAGTCGGTCTACAGATCATATGGACATGCATACATGCCTCTTTTGGGGTGCTCCAAGGGAAAAAAGACCTGATCATTTTCGCCAAGGAAATATGCACAAAGAGACACACCCTTTGTTGATCAATCAAGATGATGAGAGTCGCCTAAAAAGAAACTTTGAATGATGATGATTTGTCACATAATCATGTGATTCATGGGATGATGATGTGAAAGTGGCATACGTTCACTGATATGCCATTTTTTGATGGCAACATGCAAGGCGGTTGAAGGATCAAAGACATTGATGGCAAGATAGCGGTGTGATTATCAAAGCGTTCAGGAGAATTATGATGACAAAACTCAGACAGATCAATGTCATAACAAGCTATGTGTTCATGATTTTCATGAACACCCTTGCCAACCTACTGCCAATCAACGGACGAACCACAGGGGCGCGATCTCGATGATTATTTCAATTTGTTCGCGCCTGCCGGATTCACATACTTTCAATTTGGGGACTGATCTACGTGCTTTTGGGACTCTATGCTTAGAGTCATCACCGGTGATCAGGAAGGTCATGACCCCATTGTCCAGTGGCTCTTTGTCATCATCAATTTGTTCAATGGGCTCTGGATTCTGGCATGGCACTATGACCTGATTGGTCTTTCATTGGGATTGATGATCCCGATACTGATGCTTTTGATCATGGCTTCGAAACGCCTCAAGGGTGAAAAAACGTTGACCGCGGTCGCATTCTTTGTTTATCTGGGATGGATCACAGTCGCCACGGTCGCCAATGTGACGACTTTTCTTGTCAGTCTGGGATTCAATCCCATTGAGCCAGGGCCTGTCCTCTGGACGGTTCTGATCATTCTCGTGGCCTTGATCATCATCGTCATCACCGGCGTCTACTTCAAGAGTTTCAGTTATCTTCTGGTCGGTCTATGGTCTTTTTCAGGGATCCTCTCGAAGCATCTAAATGATTTTGATGGTCGTCACCTTGAGGTCATCTCGGTTGTTGTTGTCGCGATGATGACCATCATTGTCACCCTCTTGTTCCTTCTTGCCATGTCTTTGCAACGTCAAAAGTTGAAAAAGTAGGAATGTAGCGCTGTCATTGTCTGTTGTCATGCTATAATTGACACATCACGATCCAAGGAGAAAGCGATGAAGGACATCAAACGTTTTGACATGCGCAAGAAACCCAAGAAAGAAGCCTTTTTTTTGACACCGTTGGCCTATCTTCTCAGTTTCCCTGAGGTCTGGAAACGACATCTCAAGGTTAACAAGACGAACATGGAAGGATTGAAACCACCATACATCCTTTTGTGCACACACCATGCATTCGTGGATTTCAAAGTGACCACCAAATCGATATTTCCGCATCGTGCGAACTATGTTGTCGCGATTGATGGCTTCATCAAACGCGAATGGCTACTCAGAAACGTCGGTGCCATTTGCAAGCGCAAGTTCACCAATGATACCACGCTCGTCAGACAGATCAAATACGGTCTTGAGACCCTTCAGTATATTGTCGCGATCTACCCTGAGGCGAGGTATTCCCTTGCCGGAACCAATGCGATTCTTCCGGAATCGCTTGCCAAGATGGTCAAATTGTTCAAACGACCGGTGGTTGTCTTGAACATGCACGGCAACTATCTCTCACAACCTGTCTGGAATTTAAGACAGCGCAAAGTACCGCTTGAGGCGGACATGACGCAGATCATCACCGCCGATGAGATCACGGTTCTAGAGACTGAAGAGATTAAAGAACGTATTGATCAGGCGTTTATTTATGATGAATTTGCCTGGCAAAAGGCAAAAGGCATCAAGATAAAGGAACCTTTTCGGGCTGAGGGCCTCCACAGTGTGCTCTATCAGTGCCCTCATTGCCACGAGGAACACGTGATGGCATCAAAGGATTCATTTCTCTTTTGCACATCGTGCGGTGTCTCATACGAGATGGGAGAAGACGGGAGTCTTTACAATCATGGCGGGAAATCCATGTTTACCCATATTCCTGATTGGTATGAATGGCAACGCCAAAACGTCAAAGACCAGATCGAATCTGGAACCTATCACTTTGAGGACAACGTCCGAATTGACTGGCTTCCCAATGCCAAAGGCTATATCGACTTAGGTGAAGGCACCCTGGTCCACGACCAAAACGGATTCGTCCTCAAAGGCAAGCATCATGATGGGACACCGTTTGTCCTTGAGCGTCCGCCGTTATCAATGTATGGCCTTCATATCGAGTATAGATACTTTGGCAAAGGTGATTGCATCGACTTATCGACGCTTGATGACACGTATTACATCTATCCGCTTTCAAAAGAGAATGTCGTCACCAAATTGAGTCTGGCGACCGAAGAAATCTATAAGATCAAGAAAGCATCCATCACCAATGAATGATAAAGGGCTTATGCCCTTTTTTCATGTCTTATGATACAATCAAAGAGAGGTGGGAGCATGAAGGAAACGTGTGTCAACATGATTGATATGGATTTATGCAAGACCGACCTTGGTCGTCTGGTCAAAGGCATGCTTAAGGGTGACGTGATCTCAGACCAGAAGATGATTGAGCGTGTGAAGGAAAGCGACCTGATCGTCAAATCCAAGGACCGCATCACGCCAATCTGTCCGGTTTATGAGACATGTGGGGGCTGTGACGCTTTGCATATGTCTTATCAGGCACAGTTGGACTTCAAGAATCAAATGGTTCGAGAACGCTTTGATGATATCATCAAAGATGGCCTCATCAAGCCAATCATCAACAGTGAATCGCCTTTGAACTACCGTCACAAGACGGTGCTTTCAGCGGCATCTGAAGGCAGAAAACTGGTTCTTGGGCTCTATGCCAAAAACAGCAAGACGATTATCCCTTATCTTGATTGCCATCTGCATAACAAAGAGGCCAATGACGTTTACAAGACTGTCCAGAGACTCTTGAACACTTATAAGATCGGTGCCTATGACACCGATCGACATCAAGGCATCATCAAGCATGTCATGATCAGACGCTCTTTCGCTTTGGGTGAGATGTTGGTGGTCTTTTCGACCAATGGTGTCCTCTTTCCAAATGGCAAAACGATTGCCAAGGCACTCATCAAGGCGCATCCCATGATCAAAGGGGTCATCCAAAACATCCATCTGAAGAAAACCGCCCTGGTCTTGCTTGAAGAGGAACGCCTTCTGGCTGGTCGGCCGGTCATCCATGACATGATTGATGACATCACGTTCAGGATCTCTTCTAGGTCTTTCTATCAGGTCAACCCGCTTCAGATGAGACATCTCTATCATGAGGCCATCAAAGCCGCTGGTATCACCAAAGAAGACATTGTCGTTGATGCTTACTCAGGGATTGGAACACTTTCTCTTTTGGCATCAAAGCATGCGAAACAAGTCATTGGGATTGAATCCAATCGTGATGCCGATAAGGATGCGG
>JAGYLU010000219.1 GCA_018400755.1 Acholeplasmataceae bacterium | reverse complement strand
TCTTCCTTTGTCGGTTGAAGGGTATACGTTTGATGGTTGGTTGCTAGATGACAGTCCCTATGACTTCAATCTCCCGGTCAGAGGTGATCTGACGCTGGTCGCCGATCTTCAAAGTGATGAGATGCCGGTCTATGAAGGCTATTATGAATCGATTAACGGACTCACTGGAGAAGCGCTTTATGATGAGCTTAACATCATTTTGGAAACCACTGCCAACCTCGTGAATTACGGGGATGCCCGCTATATCCTTGATGAGACAGACAGGGACCCGAGCCGTTCCTCGAATGTCATCTTGGTCTATACTGGAAACTCGGTCTCTGGGACTTGGGATGCTGGCGCGACATGGAACCGTGAGCACGTCTGGCCACAATCGCTTCTTGGTGTCTCGGTCTCGAATTCATCGATTAGCCGAGGCTCTGATCTTCAGAACCTGAAACCGGCAAATCCAAGTGTCAATTCAAGCCGCAGCAACAAATACTATGACATTTATACGACATCGACCACTTTCGCCCCCCGGGCGGAAGTCAGAGGGGATCTCGCCAGAATTCTCTTCTATATGGTCGTGATGTATGATGACATGGTTCTTGTCAGTGGAAGCCCTGGCGTCCACCAGATGGCATTGTTCAACCGCTTGCTCGAATGGCATGTGGCTGACCCGGTCGACCAGTTTGAGATGAACCGCAACGAGATCATCTATCAATATCAGGACAACCGTAACCCCTTCATCGATCACCCTGAACTCGTGACATCAATCTGGGGTGAGACGCCTGGAAACACCAGCCGGGCCTATGACCTTGAGGCCGAAAGTGATACCTACATCATCATCTATAAGCCAGAGACAGACCTTTTGGTCCTAAGACGTCAAAAAGATATTGAATGATCATCTCAAAGCACTTCCCAAGGGAGGTGCTTTTTTCGTTTTTCGTGTTTACCTTGCGGTTATAGACCACTTACGGTATAATTTAATCAAAGAAAAGAGGGATACGATATGACATTTAAGGACTACCTTTATGAGCGTCCGAAGCTCGATCAGGTCATCAAAGACATCGAAGTTCAACTTGCCTTGATCGGCACCGGAAAAGATCTCGAAACCGAACTGAAGGCCATCCATGCTGTCTTTGAGATCAATGACCGCGTGGGCTCGATGAGCACCATCTCATACATCCGTCATTCTGTCGATACGACAGATGAGTTCTATGATGGGGAAGTGGCCTTTTTTGATGAGAACATGCCAA
>JAGYLU010000218.1 GCA_018400755.1 Acholeplasmataceae bacterium | reverse complement strand
GGCGCTTATACAACCGATGATGTGATCACGAACCGTTTCATGGCTTTTGACGCAACTGTCGATTCAACGGTCATGATTGAGTTTGACATCAATGGTGCACGTTATGCGCTTGAGTTGACTCCAGATACGATGACTTATGAGATTGATCTGATGTCACCGACCTTTGGAAACGCCGATCTTTGGAAGTTTTCGACCGGGTTTAATCTCTATTTGAAGATTGATACCACGACTGCGGGATCAATCATTCTAGAAAACGTTGAACTCTCATCAGAACAGACCATCATCCCCGAGGAAGCCGATATCATCGACTTCAACCTGGATTTGTTTGGTTTCAATGGGATGACCGCTCAGGTCAATGCGTTGGAGACTGGACTTGACGTCACAGGCATGACCAAGACACAGTACAATTCGCTTCTCTACTATGACATCACTGCCGACGTCAAAGCGGGGAAAGTCGCGAGTGACTATCCCTACATCAACCTTGTGATTGAAAGCACGGATGTCAGTGAATTCCTGATTGAGATCTCCGGGCAGCAAGCGATGACACATTATGCCCGTCTTGATGGTGATCGTTTGGAATTGACAATGGTTCTTTCGGATTTGTTGTTGCCATCGATGATTGATCAAATCAGATACATCAACCTCACACCAATGCCGAATGACGCCTCATTTTCGGGATCATTTGTCGTTTTGACCGCTGAGTTCGCCAAGGAACCCTTGGTGACCTATCAGGCCCAGACACTGATCTCTCCATCCGATTTCAACGAAATCGGATCTGTCTTCACAATCGATTCTGGCACCAACACCATCAGTTGGAATCAAGGATCGGGTTTCAAGAGCCTCATGGTCCGTATGCAAGGGACTTACGTAGCAGATGGTGGATTGATCTATCCTTATCTGGTTTTTGATGCGACAGTCACGGCGGACCTTGACATCGAGTTTGACATCGTCGGTACCCGGTATGGTGTCACTTTGACACCGGGGACCACCCATTATGTCGTTGATCTTGAAATACCGACGGTTGGAAACGCCGATCTTTGGAAGTTTTCGACCGGTTTCAATCTCATTTTGAAAATTGATACCACCCTCACGGGATCCGTTCAGTTTGACCATATGGCGTTCAGTGAAACGCTTGAGGTCACGGCCGATGTCATCGACATCAACAGTGAACTTCTCGGATTTAACGGGATGACAAGTACGAGCATCAATACTGATGATGGTTATCTGACAACGTTTGCCAAGTCACAGTTCAATGCCTTGGTCTACTTCAA
>JAGYLU010000217.1 GCA_018400755.1 Acholeplasmataceae bacterium | reverse complement strand
TCAATCAGGTGGTCTTTCGAAAGACACTTTCAGCTGACAAGGATACCTATGTCAGGTTCATTACATTTTTGCCAACTACCAGTCCCGAGAACGGTAGTTTTGAGATTCCGATTCCAACATTCTCGTTGAGTGCGGTTTCAAGCGTCAGGGTTGAGGTTGAAGACGCGCAGCTGACCGGATCCCAGACCCAAATCCACTTGAATCCTCTCGCCGGTAACGGTGCATATGTCGGATCGATTGATACATCGGGTTGTGGCATAGAGTTTGACCTTCTGGTTCCAGAAGAAGGGGTCTATACCATCTTGGTTTATTATACGATGGGACCAGGAAGTGAAGTCGCATCTCATAACCTTCTTGTCAATGGACAGTTCCAAGAGATGATTATGTACACTGAGATGACCGGTTGGGGTGAGACCGGATGGTATGAACCCGCATCAACCGGTGCTGTCATGATGCTCAAACAGGGTAGGCAGAATATCAAGATACAAAAAACAGCACTCAATGGTGGATTTGCTGAGCTTGACTACGTCGTGATCTATGATCACTTTATCGGTCAGGTCCCAGAGGTTGAGGGAATTAGGTATGAGGCCGAAGACCAGACCGTTTTGTCTGGTTATGAAACAAAGGTCACACACTATTTGAGTTCCGGATATGGCTATGTGACAGGGTTTGGTGTTGAGGGAGATGGGGTTGCTTTCACCGTCCGAACTGAAGAAAGTGGCACATATGACCTTTCATTTGTCTATTATGAAGCAGGTGGAACTAAGGGTGAATATCGTCTTTTGTTGAATGAAGAGGCAATTGGTGGTATCATCTTTGATGAAGCCCAAACTGTTGAAGGGTTTTCGGTTTACCGTGAAGTCACAGTGTCTATACGATTGAAAGCAGGACAAAACACAATTACACTGAGTTATGTCGAAGGCGATTCGATCATGCTTGATTTCATGGACATGAGTCCTTCTGAACAATCGCCAATCAATCCGACATTCCTGATGGCGAACATGATATGGATTGCCATATCATCGCTTGTGATTATCATGGGTATCGGAACCATCTTTATCATCAAACACATCAGGAAAGCCAGGTAATCATCTATGGCGACCATCAGTGACATCGCAAAGAAATGTGCGGTCTCGAATACGACCGTCTCAAGAGTCTTGAACTATGATGATGCTTTGATCATCTCCGAGGACAAAAGGCGTCTAATTTTGGAGACGGCTGAAGCGCTGAGTTATGTTACACCAAGACGGAGACGTAAGAACAACGGTCAAA
>JAGYLU010000216.1 GCA_018400755.1 Acholeplasmataceae bacterium | reverse complement strand
TGCCTAGAACCGTTAAAACAGTCGAAGCCGGTGCCTTCCCTGCTGTGATCGACAGTATCCTTCTGAAAAACAATGCTGAAATCAGCTTGATTGGTGAAGATGCCAGCCTTTCCGAGCGATTCGGTCCTGCGACCTCATTGATGGAAATCGCTCCGGAACTCAATCTGATCACCTATTCGGAAGGCGAATCATTGTTCGCACTGGACTTGCAACCTTTACTTGACTATTTAGAGTCCCTCAATATTGTCGTGACCGCTTACCGGGTTGATATCAACTTCACATCGAAAGCGAGTTCAAGAATCCATGTTTACACGAAGGACGGTTACTACGGCTATGTCATCCCGAAACCGGTGTGATGATTAAACAATCCTTCAATCAGGCAAATCCCATGAAAAGAGGTAACAACATGATACGAAAATTGATGTTTATAATCCTGTTCATCGTGATGACCACCATCGCGGCTTGTGTCGAAATCCCTGTCTCGACGGTCTCAAGGATCGAAGTGCGAGACCTTTCGATTCCCGAGGCAATCAATGCCAATGAGAATGGCATCGCACTATCAGGAGGAGAAGTCCACATTTTCTATACCGGCAATGAAACAGACATCGCCGATGAGATTGTCGAAATTGATGATCCCGACATTCAACTGACCGGAAGTGCGATCTACGAAGTCGGCGGTGCCACGAGACTGAAAACAGATGTTGCTGGAACATACACACTGAATGTGTCCTATGGTGGTGTGTCGGTCACCATCACCTACAAGGTTTATCCGGATATGGTGCTCATGGTCGGGCCAAATGATGCGTTTCAAAGTATTCAAGATGCCATCGATTTCGCAGATCCCGGATACACGATTTTGGTTGAACCCGGTACCTATGTCGAATCGAACATCACTGTTGACAAGACATTGACCATTGAAGGCACTGGTGTATCAAGAGAGGATGTCTTGATTGTTCCTGAAGCTGAAGATGGAAATATTGATTCGGCCTTCAGTAGCAATGCACAAAATGGCTTCATCATTCAAGCCCATTCTGTGACACTTAGGAACCTGGCACTTGATGGCCAAGGAAACCCTGAACTGACTTCTGAAAAGAACAATTTCAGAATTGGCGTCGTGACCGATGACCGAGTCGGCGCATGGAATAATCTGACCGTTGACAATCTCTTGATCAAGAATGTGTACCGACGTGGCATTTCCATCTGGCCAACAAGCATCGAAGGCACACACATCGAAGACTCAAGAATTGAAAACGTCATCTACAACCAAGGCATCCAAGCTGCCGGACAGTCGACAATC
>JAGYLU010000215.1 GCA_018400755.1 Acholeplasmataceae bacterium | reverse complement strand
TCATTGATATCGATGCCTCCTATGAAGAAAATCCGTCATTCGATCCGAACCGAACCGTAAAAAAAGCCTTCAAGGATTTAACACGTGATGAACAAAAACGCCTGATCGACAGCGATGACCGCTATGGTAACATCACCTGCAAATGCGAACACATCACCGAGAGAGAAATCGTTGATGCGATCCACGGTCCGCTCGGTTCAGATACCATCAAAGGCATCAAAAAACGCACGCGTGCCGGTGCGGGGAGATGCCAGGGCGGGTATTGCGAAGAGGAAATCATCCAACTGATTGTCCGTGAAAAAGGTATCTCTCCCCTTGATGTCAACTATGACACCAAGGATTCAAAACTGTTCAAAGGGTTCACGAAGAAGGTGCGATCATGAAAGACATCATTGTGATCGGCGGCGGGGCCGGCGGTCTGGCCGCAGCACTCAAAGCCCATGAAGAAGACCGTGATGTCTTTTTGGTTGAACGTGAAGATGAACTCGGCGGGATTCTCGGACAATGCATCCATAACGGGTTCGGTCTTGAGGTCTTCGATGAAGAATACACCGGACCGGAGTATGCCGATATTTATATCGAACGCTTTTTGGAAGCGGGTATTGATTACCGGGTGAATACCACGGTGACCGGGATAAAAAAACATGACGATGTGTTTACGGTGATCACCTCGTCAAAAGAAGAAGGCATTGTTGAATATGAGTCCAAAGTGATCATCATGACGACGGGATGTTATGAAAAGACCCGTGGTGCCATCCAAATTCCCGGCGATCGTCCGAGCGGTGTGCTCACCGCAGGGATTGCCCAACGCTACATCAACATCAATGGCCTCATGCCGGGCAAGAAAGCTTTCGTGCTCGGAAGCGGCGATATCGGACTCATCATGGCAAGACGCATGCGTCTTGAGGGTGCCGAAGTGTTGGGGGTCGCGGAGATTTTGCCGTATTCGAACGGACTTAACCGCAACATCGTGCAATGTCTGCATGATTTTGACATCCCCCTTTATCTCTCCCACACCGTGACGGACATCATCGCCGATGATAACAACAACCTGAAACAAATCATCGTGCAAAAAGTCGATGATGATTTCAAGCCGATAGGGGGAAGTGAAAAAACCTTTGACGTCGATGTGTTGTTGCTGGCGGTCGGATTGATTCCGGAAGTGACGTTGATTGAGGATTTGGACGTGGATATCGATCCGCTCACGAATAGCGTGAGCATCAACCAGGCATATGAAACAAGCGTTCCCGGTCTTTTTGTTGCGGGGAATGCCCTGCAGGTCCATGATCTGGTCGACAAAGTCACCA
>JAGYLU010000214.1 GCA_018400755.1 Acholeplasmataceae bacterium | reverse complement strand
ATGATTGTCGCGAAGGCCAAGGTTTGACCCACCTTAACCGATTGGGCGGAAAAGACTTGCCACCCGAGATAAAAACTCGTCAGCACCGCCACCGCTAAAAAGAGACTTTGTAAAACAATGGTAATGCCCATGGATCTATCCACAATGTGGGCGTCGGGATCGTTGGGCGCTTGATTCATCACATCGTTTTCTTTGGGTTCTAATCCTAAGGCAAAGGCGGGCAGGCTATCGGTCACTAAGTTAACCCAAAGGATTTGGATGGCCAGTAAGGGTGAACCCCACCCTAAAATCATCGCGATAAATATTAAAACCACTTCCCCGACGTTACAACTGACCAAGTAAGCGACAAATTTCCGGATGTTCGCATAGATAACACGGCCTTCTTCGACCGCATCCACAATGGTCGTAAAGTTATCATCCATCAAAACAATATCACTGGCCTCTTGCGCGACATCGGTGCCGGTAATGCCCATGGCCACCCCAATGTCCGCTCCTTTTAAAGCGGGCGCATCGTTGACCCCATCACCCGTCATCGAAGTGATTTCACCGGTGGCTTGGAGGGCTTTGACAATGCGAATTTTATGATTGGGTGAGACGCGGGCAAAAACACTGCTTGTTTGAACGGCTTTTTCTAGTGCCGCATCATCCATGGCTTCAATCGCCTGGCCGGTCACGGGGTTTTGGGCGTTTTCAAGCGCGAGTTCTTCAGCGATGGCCCGGGCGGTCACGGGGTGATCGCCAGTGATCATGATGACCCGGATGCCGGCTTTGGAGCAAAGCTGAATGGCGTCTTTAACTTCGCTGCGAGGCGGATCCATCATGCCGGTGAGTCCGACAAAAACCATCTCGGCTTCTTCATCAATCAACGCGTTATCACCGTTGATTTTTTTATAGGCGTACCCAAGGACGCGCAGGGCGTTTTCTCCAAGGGTTTCGTTCACCTTCAAGATGTCTTTTTTTATTGCATCGGTGAGCGGAATTTCTTTCCCATCTTTCAGCATATGCGAAGCAATGTCTAAGATGCTATCGGGAGCCCCTTTGGTCATCATAATGGGAGCCCCATCAATTTCATGGGCCGTGCTCATGCGCTTGCGGTCACTGTCAAACGGGGCTTCTTTAAGTCTAGGATAAGCTTTTCTAAGCGGTAAATGTTTTAACCCATGTTTGTGAGCGAGTGTAATTAACGCGAGTTCGGTGGGATCCCCGATGCCTTCATTTTCATTGATTTGAGCATCGTTACATAACGCCGCAATTTGGGCAATCCACTGGGTGTTGTCGTTGGTGGTCTCTAAGTTTCCAGAAAACGCATATC
>JAGYLU010000213.1 GCA_018400755.1 Acholeplasmataceae bacterium | reverse complement strand
CCAGTTCCAAACAAAAACGCGACCGGATCATCAAACGTCTTGAAGTCGTCGAAGCCTTCAACAATTCCGACAACAAACCGGAATGGATGGTCATGGATGTCATTCCTGTCATCCCCCCGGACCTTCGTCCGATGGTGGCTCTAGACGGTGGACGCTTCGCGACCACTGACTTAAATGACCTCTATCGACGGATCTTGAACAGAAACAACCGTCTGAAGAAACAAAAAGAACAGGACGCTCCGCACCTCATCCAGAAGAACGAGAAGCGTATGCTTCAAGAAGCGGTTGACGCCCTCTTTGACAACGCCAAACGCGGCAAGAAAGCCGCGGTTGAACGGAACCGTCACCTGAAGTCCCTTTCTGACATGCTCAGAGGGAAACAAGGTCGCTTCCGTCAGAACTTGCTCGGAAAACGCGTCGACTACTCCGGTCGTTCCGTCATCATCGTCGGACCCGACCTTGAGATGTATCAATGTGGGATTCCCCGTGAGATGGCGATCATCCTCTTCAAGCCATTCATCCTGAGAGAACTCCAGAAGAACGCGACATCCGATGTCAACATCAAGAAGAACGCCAACAGCAAGTATGAGAAGATGGATGATGATGTCTGGGCCGCGCTCGACAAGGTCATCAAGGAACATCCGGTGCTTCTGAACCGCGCGCCCACGCTTCACCGCCTTGGCATCCAGGCCTTTGAACCCAAACTGATCGACGGGAAGGCCATCCGCCTTCATCCGCTCGTGACCCCGGCAATCAGTGCTGACTTTGATGGTGACGAAATGGCTGTATTTCTTCCATTGTCAAATGAAGCACAAGCCGAAGCAAGACTCCTGATGCTTGCATCAAACAACTATTTGGACCCTAAAAATGGAAAACCGATAGTCACGCTTTCAAAAGATATTGTTCTAGGTAACTACTATTTGACAATTGAAGAAAGCCCAGACCGCGAGTTTATAGGTCATAATGCTGAAGAAAGACGAAAAAAACAGCAAAAGACACATCGCAACGAAGGCCATTTTTTCGTCAACATTGAAGAAGCTGAACTCGCTTATCACCATGAGGAAATTGATTTACATACACGGATTATTGTCGATCCCAAATCGATTGGTCGATATTTCACCGATGAACAAAAAAGCAAGTATTTAGTAACAACTCTTGGCAAGATGATATTCAACCGTATATTACCATCATGTTTTCCTTATGTAAACGAACCATCACGGGAGAATCTTGAAAAAGGGACATCGGATTGTTTTTTCATGCCTAAAGGTGTGCCCCCTAAGAAATTCCTAGAACAGCTACCAGTATCTTCACCATT
>JAGYLU010000212.1 GCA_018400755.1 Acholeplasmataceae bacterium | reverse complement strand
AACGAAGACTCATTGCCAACGCCTTGGATCGCCCTTGATGGCGTCAAGAACCTTGGTGTCTTCTTTGGAAATGTGGAAATCAAGGGTGATATTTTCTACCATGCGGTGTTTATGGACCGATTTTGGCAGCGGACAAACGCCTTTGTCCAATAGATAGCGGATAGCGATCTGGGCGGCCGAAACCTGATAGCGTTTGGCCATCTCGATCAAGGTCTCATTCTTCAGAAGATAACCGATTCCTAATGGCGAGTAGGCTTCTACGAAAATGCCTTTGTCATTGCAAAAGTCGATCGTCTCTTTTTGGTCGAGTCCGATGAAGTAACCAATTTGGTTGACATGTGGGACAATCTCAGTGTGTTCGATGATGTTGACAAGATCATCAGGACTGAAGTTAGAGACGCCGATGGCTCTGATCCTTCCTTCGCGGTGGCGTTGTTCCATCGCCTTATAGGCCAGGACATTGCCTTCTCGGCAATCCTTTCCGATCTCGCTCCATGGCCAAGGGGCATGGATCAAAAAGAGATCGAGATAATCAAATCCCAGTTCTTCAAGGGTCTTGTCAAAGGCGGCAAGCGCACCTTCAAAGGTTTTGATGTGGCTTTCAAGTTTTGATGTGACAAAGACATCTTCGCGAGGGATCTTGGATGCCCTGATGGCGTCACCGACACTGCGTTCATTCTGGTATCCTTCGGCAGTGTCTATGTGTCTGTAGCCAACCGAAAGAGCGTCTCTGACAGCATTGAATGTTTGATCTCCGGGGGGAATCTGCCATGTTCCAAACCCGACCTTCGGTAGTTTGACACCATTTCTGAGGGTGTATGTCTCTTTGCTAATCATGGGCGTGCCTCCTTCATCTTTCTGCTTACATTATACCATTTCTTTGGTGATACACGGCTTGGACACATTCTGTGACCGAATGTGATATCATGAATGTATAGGAAACAAGGGGGATACCATGAGAAATCCTTACCGAAAGACCGGTCTTTTGATCCGATATGCTATGATCATCCTTCTGATGGTCGTCTTGACAGTGAGCGCGATCATGTTTTCAAATGTGATCATCGACCGCGATTACGCCCGAGAAGCGGAAACCAAAATTGATCTGATC
The DNA here is from genome assembly GCA_018400755.1 of Acholeplasmataceae bacterium. Classification (GTDB taxonomy): domain Bacteria; phylum Bacillota_I; class Bacilli_A; order Acholeplasmatales; family Acholeplasmataceae; genus RECG01. The sequence goes on along the minus strand of JAGYLU010000212.1, from coordinate 214 downwards.
TCAACCTATATCGAATCACGGCTTCCTGATTATCAGGATGCGGATCATTACATCGAGGAGACGATTGCGAAGATGCTGACTGCGGCTGCGAATGTGGTTTTGAGTGATCAGGCAGCAATCGATGACCAGTATCTCTTTGATCTTGCTGAATCCTTTGGACTCCATTCGGCGATTTGGACAGACCTTGATGGGACCTCGATTTATGCCAACCGCC
>JAGYLU010000211.1 GCA_018400755.1 Acholeplasmataceae bacterium | reverse complement strand
TGAGTGTTCCAACGATTGCTTCAGGATGTGAGTCGACGACTCCGAGGAATCCTTCACCTGGGTGTACGCCAACCCAGTTATCGTTGAAGCTTGAATCGCCATACCAGACGACAAGACCTGTGTTGTACTTAACGCCTCGTGCATGCTCGAGTGCTTTATCCGAGCCTGCATAGTTACGCCATTCGAGGTAGTACGCGTTATCGGCATAAGAGAAACCGTCTGAAGCAACGAAACCATCTAGAGTGAACTTAGGAGTACCCTCTGCATCATCTTCAAAGACGACTTTACCGTCAACTGTCAACTTCGCGTTATCAAGTGCAAATCCGTCTAGTGCAAGTCCACCATCTGTCACGTATTCAAATTTCAACGTGACTTTTTTACCCGCAAATTCGCTCAGGTCATATGATTTATCGACCCATGCTCCTTTTGTTGATTCAGCACGCTGATCACCATCTGTATCTTGATCCCCGATTTTATCGATGACTTTCGATTGACCGTCAGCAGTAGCTGTGACTGTCAAGTAATCGTAATCAAATTCAACATCGTAAAAGGCTTTGAAGTCGAACTTCGCTTCTTTTGCATTCGTCAAATCGAACTCTGGTGAAGTCATCGACGTATGAAGATCATCACCTTTCGTACTGTAGTAATACTTCTTACCGTAAGCCGGCGTGATACCTTTCACTGGTTTTTTCGGTAGATTTACTTTGATGATTCCTGGATTTTTTGATTTCGTTACACTCTGGTCGAGGTACGATGCCGTTCCTGCCTTAGTGAGTGAATCAAAATCAATCTGTTGGATGTTCGCCCAGTTTCCACCCATCACGTTTTGGAAGAACTCTTTGTTTTGTGGCGAGAAACTTGTTGGTTCTGTTCCAGCAACTTTACCATTCCAGCTACCACCACTCATGATAGACCAAGATGCAACTGGTTCACCTTGACCTGTGTACTGTGTATCGTACTCATCAGGAAGTCCAAGATCATGACCAAATTCGTGCGCGAAGACGCCGACTGCGCCATCTTCTGGTTGAACTGTGTAATCATAAGCAGCCATTTTTCCGCCCCAGTAGTTGACGCTTGCCGTCGTATCCGCTACAGGATACACGCTACCAAGTGTCCAGCGGTGTGACCAGATCGCGTCGTCACCGAGCTTACCGCCGCCTGCTTCTTGTCCTGTACCAGCATGAATGATCATCAAGTGATCGACGAGACCATCTGGCTCATTCAAGTCGCCATCGCCGTCCATATCGTACTGGTCGAACTTATCGTAATCTGCTAAGTTAATGCCGGCTTTAACAGCTGCATTCAAGGAATCCTTGACGAGACC
>JAGYLU010000210.1 GCA_018400755.1 Acholeplasmataceae bacterium | reverse complement strand
AGAGAAGCGGTCGAAGCGGTCATCCGGGCAAGGACATCGATGGTCAAGCGACTCATTGATCTGGGACTCAAGGTCTTCCCGACAGAAGGCAACTTCGTTTTCTTTCAGACAACCATCAGTCATCTGGGAAAACGGCTGATTGAAAAAGACGTCTTGATCAGGACCTGGAATGAGGTCCAAGGGACTTACCGGGTCACCATCGGAACAGACGATCAAAACAACACATTCCTAAGAACCATGGAGGAGATCATCAATGAAGGATAGAACAAAGACCATCACCAGGCAAACCAAAGAGACTTTTGTGAGACTGACACTTGGGCTTGATGGCCATCAGGAGATCAGCATCCAGACGGGCATTCCCTTTTTTGACCATATGCTCAAGGCCATGGCTTTCCATGCCGGCTTTGACCTCAGGATTGAGGTCAATGGTGACTTGGAAGTCGATACCCATCACACCGTCGAAGATGTCGGTCTTGTTTTCGGGAAAGCATTCATGGACGCGCTTGGTGACAAGCGCGGGATCAAGCGTTTCGGCTTTGCCTACGTGCCAATGGATGATGCCCTTTCGCGCGTGGTTGTCGATCTCTCAGGAAGACCATATCTTGTCTTTGATGCCAATTTTGACGTTCCTGTGATCGGAACGCTTGAAACCGAGACGATCGCTGAGTTCATGAAGTCATTCGCTTTTGAGGCGAAACTCAATCTTCATATCGAGACGCTTTACGGATCAAACAACCACCATATCGCCGAATCCATCTTCAAAGCCACTGGTTTGGCACTGAGACAAGCCGTATGTGTGGAGGGTGAAGAGATGCCATCGACCAAGGGTGTGCTCTGATGAACGTCATCATTGATTATGGCGTCGGTAACATCCTATCGGTCCGTCAGGGCTTCATGAGAGCGGGTATTGAGACCGTGCTATCAAAGGATTTCAAGGTCATCAGTGAAAGCAGCGTGCTGATCTTGCCCGGGGTTGGAGCATTCAAGGATGCGATTGATGCCTTGGCTTCGACCGGACTCATCCCACTGATCAAAGCCCATGTCGCCTCAGGCAAAGTGCTTCTAGGCATTTGTTTAGGAATGCAACTGCTCTTTGATGAAAGCCATGAGGATGGCATTCATCAGGGACTTGGTTTGTTGAAGGGGACTGTGAAGAAACTTCCGGATACGTTGAAAGTCCCTCATATGGGATGGAACAGTCTTGAGATCGATGATGAAAGTCATCCCTTGGTCACCAAAGACTTATCAGATGAGTATGTGTATTTTGTCCACTCCTATTACGCGGAAGCTGACCTGAAAGATCTTGTCGCAAGTGTCTCATATGG
>JAGYLU010000021.1 GCA_018400755.1 Acholeplasmataceae bacterium | reverse complement strand
GAGGCTCCAACCGGATTTGAACCGGTGATCAAGCATTTGCAGTGCCTTGCCTTACCACTTGGCTATGGAGCCCTAAGCGTGCCCTATCATTATAATTCAACCGCCTGTCCTAAGTCAACATCAAAGACACAAATCAAGGCGTATTCAACCATCTTGACAAACGCCTTCATCCAAATTTGGCACTTAATGTTTGACAGTGCTAATTTCTTGTGCTATCATTGAGTTGGCAAACGATTAAAAGGTCTGCCAACTGGAGGTGCCTCATGAATATCGGACAAATCACAGACTACAGTCAGGATCCGGATGTTCTTGAAAAATTCGGCCGAAACATCGTTGATGCTGTCAAAGAAGGCAAAATCGACCCCGTCATCGGCCGTGAGGACGAGATTCGACGCGTCATCAAGATCCTATCGCGGAAAACCAAAAACAATCCCGTCCTGATAGGTGAACCCGGCGTCGGCAAAACGGCCATCGTCGAAGGTCTTGCACGACGGATCGTCGACAAAGATGTTCCTTTGGGACTGCAAGACAAGATCATCTATGAACTGGATCTCTCAGCCTTGGTCGCGGGAGCGAAATTCAGAGGTGAATTCGAAGAACGTCTAAAAGCAGTCTTGAAAAAAATCAAGGATTCCGACGGCAAAATCATCCTCTTCATCGATGAACTTCACACCATCGTCGGTGCCGGACGCGCCGATGGGGCGATGGATGCCGGCAACATGCTCAAACCGATGCTCGCGCGCGGTGAACTTCATTGTGTCGGCGCGACCACCAACAACGAATACCGAAAATACATCGAACGAGATTCTGCCCTCGAAAGACGCTTTCAGAAGGTCTCAATCGAAGAACCATCGATTGAAGATACCATCAGCATCCTAAGAGGCCTTAAATCACGCTTTGAAGCCCACCACGGGGTGAACATCAGCGATCCGGCCGTGATTGCCGCGGCAACCCTTTCCGCCCGCTACATCTCAGACCGATTTCTTCCTGACAAAGCCATCGATCTGATCGATGAGGCTTGTGCCTCGATTCGGATGGAAATCGATTCGATGCCGGTCGAACTAGACACCGTCACCAGACGGCTGATGCAGCTTGAGATCGAGCGAACCGCTTTGTCGAAGGAAAAGGATCCGGTCTCAAAAGATCGTCTTGAAAAAATCAGCCATGAGATCAAGGACTTGAAAGCGCAAGAACAGAATTTGCGCAAGCGTTGGGAAAAAGAAAAAGATGCGTTGAACGCGATCAAAGACAAACGGAACCGGCTTGAGAAATTACGGTTGGACTTGCAGACAGCCCTCAATGAAAATGACTACCAGAAAGCGGCGGAGCTTCAATACAGCACCATCCCCGTGCTCGAAAAAGACATCACCATGATGACTGAGGAGAACCAGCAAGAAGACCGTCTTCTAACCGAAACCGTAAGCGAGGAAAGCATCGCCGATATCGTCTCAAAATGGACAAGGATTCCTATCTCCAAACTGATGAGTGGGGACCGCGAGAAGCTTGTCCATCTCGAGGACACCCTCAAACGGCGTGTCATTGGCCAGGATCATGCCATCAAACTGGTGAGTGATGCCATCATCAGGCAACGGGCAGGAATCAAGGATGAACATCGTCCGATTGGCTCGTTCCTCTTTCTTGGACCCACCGGTGTCGGCAAGACCGAAGTCGCGAGAGCCCTTGCGGAAGCCTTGTTCGATAGCGAGACCCATATGGTTCGTCTCGATATGTCTGAATACATGGAAGCCCATAGTGTTTCAAGACTGATCGGATCTCCTCCCGGATATGTCGGGTATGACGAAGGTGGCCAACTGACGGAGGCGGTCAGAAGAAAACCATACTCCATCCTCTTGTTTGATGAGATTGAAAAAGCCCATCATGATGTGTTCAATATCTTGCTTCAGATCATGGATGATGGTCGTCTGACCGACAATCAGGGCCGAACCGTCGATTTCAAGAACACCATCATCATCCTGACATCAAACCTGGGCAGCGACTACCTTCTTCGGGCCGAGACGGATGCCACTGAGCATGTCATGCGGCTGGTCAAGGAACATTTCAAACCTGAGTTTTTAAACCGGATTGACGAACTCATCATTTTCAATCCATTGAACCTGAAGATCCAGATTGAGATTGCCTGGAAATTGCTGCAAGAACTCAGGCAACGCCTATTGACCAAAAACTTGATTTTGGACTTCACTGATGATGTCAAGACATACGTCATTCGGCATGGCTATGACGAGGCCTATGGCGCAAGACCCCTCAAACGTCTGATCCAACGACGTATTGAAACCAAAGTTGCTGAGAACATCATCTCTGGACAGATGATCCCCCATATCCCTTATCTGATGACCGTCAAGGATGATCTTGTCACCATCGAAGAACGATGATCAAAAAAGAACCCGCTCGGGTTCTTTTGCTTTAATGATGAAGGACCAGATAGAGATAATAGTCGTTATCGGCAAACTTCCGATGGGCGAGACTGCCATAACTGTGATGCTGAAAACGATGCCGGTCAAGAATCATCGCCATATCCCTGTCCGTATAAGGATAAAGTCTGGTCTGATCCTCATAGACCGTCCCATCAACCTTTGTCAGTTTGATATGAAAGGCCAGATGACCCGTTTCAAACGCATACGTCCGTTCAAAGACAAGGTCATCGGTCGTGATGACCGGAAGGACGGTGATCCGGTTCTTGATGATCCTGGTATAATTGAGCATCTGGATCACGATGTGACCCTCTTTGTGAAGCATCCGTTTGAGCTTCATGATGAAGGTATCAAGACGGTCCGGTGACAAATGCGCGATCGTGTTTCCAAAACACGTCACCAAGTGAACTTTTCTGGTCTCTGGGATCTCAGTCATATCCATCGCCCGAAAGGACAAATCAGGATAAGTCTGTTTCGCCTCATCAATCATCGCCTTCTCACTATCGATGCCAGTGACGCGCATCCCACCAGCGGCAATCAGTGCTGTCAGCCGACCGGTTCCGCATCCCAGATCATATGCGATCTTCCCCGACTTCAAATAAGAAGATATAAAGGCTGGAAGGGCGGGATGCTCAGGGAAAATCGAATTGTAGTGTTTGCTTAACAGATCGTACATGACATCACCTTCTCTCACAGGACCCCAAGGGCCCTGAACGTTGCGACAAAGACAAACACGGAAAACATCGACATGAACGTCGACCAGACAACAATCTGTCCGGCCAGTCTCTCATCGCCACCAATCTCGGCAGTCATCACCACACTCGAGACCGCTACTGGGGCAGAAAAGATGGCGACCAAAGCCGGAAACGATGTTCTGATGCCCGGCATCCGGTCAATCAAAAGCCAGGCAAGAAACAAAGAAAGCGCAGGGACAAGAACGTTTTTCCACATCACACCCTGGATGATTTCCGGATAAAGCTCTTTTATGACCGTCAGTTTGAACTGTCCACCCAAAGCAATCAAAGCAAGCGGCGTCGCCGTCTGGGCAACCCATTTGATCGCTGTCAACACAAATGGGAATGTCTTGCTGATGGAAAAGACCATCTGTCCATCGACAACCGGAACAAAAGGCCTCAAAAAGACCACAATCAGACCAAAGACGACCGCCAGAATCAAGGGATTTGTGACAATTGACCTGATCAAGGCGTGCATACTGATCCGGTTCTCATTCTCATCTCTTGAAAAGAGACTCAGGGCGACAACCGATAGAATGTTTGATAAGGGAATGACAAACGCTGTGACAAGCGACATGATCCGAAGCGCTTCATCGCCTCCGAGACCGGTTGCAAGTGGTACCCCAATCAACGCGAAATTCGCCCTGAAAACAGCCTGCAGGACAACCCCTCTGCGCCTCTGGTCAGGAATGGTGATGATGACAGAGATGAGACCAATGACAAAGAAAAACAGAATCATGGCGATGACAAAGAGAACAATCATCCAATTGATCTCACCAAGGGATCCAATCTGATAGACGTTATAGAACAAAAGTGCTGGAAGACCGATACGAAACACATATGCATAAAGACGATTGACAAAAAGATCGTCGATGAATCCGCTTTTCTTGAGCAATGATCCGAGGACGACAAGTATCACCAGCGGCAAAATGGCATTCAAAGCAAAGACAAAGGTGTCCATGAGCACTCCTCACAGTCGTTCACCTTCATTCTACCACATCATCAAAGTCTTTGAGACCGTCAAAAAGGAAAAATCAAGAGGAGTCAGTTGCCCGCATCATATAAAAAAATACCGGAATTGTCCGATATTTTCTGGCTTTATTCTTCCTTCTTGTCCTTAAGCAAGGCATTCAACGCTTCCTTTGTCTTTCGATTTGAAAGGGATGCATACAAAACCACAAACGAATAAACGACCGTATAAATCAACCCAAACACATAAAGCGCCAGTGTCGTCCTGAACAGGAAGACACCAAACATCTGCCTGATCAGGATAGGAACCGGGAAAATGATCAGATAACCAACAATGATGTTGAGCGCGCCGTTACCCCAAGTCTGCTTGAAGACCGTGATGGATAAGGCAATGAGCAAACTGATCAAAACACTTCCCAAAAACACACTTCGTAGCGGAATCACAGCATCAAATCGTCTCATGATCCCCGCAGCAATCACATAAGTGATAGGGGCCGTGATCGCAAAAGCATAGGCGTATCGTTTCAGATAGGTTCTCATGAAATCCCTCCAAGCATCTTTTTTAAGACCGGAACGTACTTCCTAGAAATCTCAATCCGATCGCCGTTCAAGAGTGTTGCCTCAAGTTTGGCATTGATGGTCGACCGAAACGATTTGATCTTCTTGATATTGAGAACGGTGCTCTTGTTCACACGTACAAAGAATGGCGATAATGATTCAATCTCATACAGTCGGTAACGACAATCAAAAAGATCGTTCTTCGTATAGATCAGACCCTTGTCTTCGATATTCTCACAATAATAGACATCATCTGAGGCAATCGGAAACTTGCGTTCGTCCTTGAACCCAATCAAAACCCCTTCGATACCCTCGAGAGCCTCAAGAATACGTTTGACGACCGGATCATCTTTTTGGGATTCGATTGTGACGACCGGTTCCATCTCGTCATCTCTTACGATGTTTTTGACAATCATAACATCACCCTGTCTTTTTTTCTTCATGATACATCATAAAGACCAAACATGTCACTTGCATTCATGTTATGATGCATCAAAATCAGCTTAAGATGCAAAAAACCCCAAAAAGGGGCTCGTTCACTTCTTCGAATAATCTTGCTTGCGCCAACTGCCATCTACCTTATGGATGACGATTGAAGAACCGGAATTGTCAGCAAGCTGTTCCGCATATCCGATTGCTTCCTTCTGGGTTTTGAAGTACTTGATGGTCTTGTCAGACCCTTCCTTGCGGACACGCCATTGTTTGAAAAACTCGCTCTTGTCATCCTTGTTCTGGGACACATGATATCTGCCCGGTTTGTTCTTTTGCTGGGTGGTCCCATCCTCGGTCTCATTCTTGAGTCTGGTTTCAACGGGCTGCTTTTTGACCGGTGGTTCAACGGGATGCTTGATGGAGGGTTGTTCTGACATGCCATCCTCAATGGTCGGGTGCACATGAGTTGCGACCGGATCATGCTGATCACTCGTTGACTCAACGTGGATCGCCTTCATTTCTGTTGTCTGACCAACGATCGTCTTAGGATTGGTCGTTTGTTTCTTCTTTTTTTTGAATGGCCACATAACTGTCCCTTCTTTCCTTTTTGCTTTCATTATAAATTGAAAAGTTCAAAAAGACAAGAAGAGCGCCTTTCAAGATGGTTCAATGACAAAGACAGTACGGCTGATGGATGCCGAATTCCCACTTGGATCAACAACCTCATAGGTGATGGTATACTGGCCGACCACATGTGTGTCAACAGATCCAGTCACGGTGACCACCAACTGATGACCACTGTTGTCCACCACATCGACACCCGCATCCATCCAGGTCTGCCCCTGGATGATGGTATCAATCCCCGGTTGAAGTGTCAAAACCGGCGGCATCGCATCAATCACGGTCACGATTCGGCTGGCGGTCACGGTTTCTGTCCCATAAGTCGCTTGATACATGATCTGATAGGTGCCAAGGGTGGTGATGTCAACCGTGTTTTCAATGACTGTCACATCCAACACACGGTCACCAAAACGGGCAATCGCACCGGAATCCTGATAACTCGTGTTCTGGTCAACCGTGTCAATGCCAGGGTTCAGGGTCATTGTCAATGTTCTCGGTGCTGTCTCACACGAGACAAGAACAGAAAGCAGAAAGAAGAAAGCAAGGATCAAGGAAAGGCGTTTCATACGTTCCACCAACCTTCTTCTTTTCTAGGGACATCCAAGGTCAAATTGTCATTGGTATCCATGATGACGTGAACCATTTTGACTCTGGAGACAACCACTCTGCCTTCTGTGGCACGGTAGGTGATCACATAAGTCCCAACCGTCGTGACGTCAACCTCACCTTCTGTGATCAATGTGTTGGCATTGGTGGTTGCACCGGCGTCGACATATGATGTGTCTTTCAAGATGGTCGTCACATCGGGATTGAGGGTGATGACAATCCTTGGTGCGGGTTCTAGCACCATCACCTTTCGGATCATTGTCCCTATCACCTGTTGATCAACCATGATGTCATAGGTCACCTGATAGACACCAGGTGTCTCGTGATCAAGATCAGATGATGCTTCGATTGTCACATTGGGATCGTTGTGGATGAGACTTCCGTCGGTCCAGAGTTCTCCGGCACTCACGGTATCAACCCCTGCGCCAAGAGTGATCGCGCCCGGTATCAAAGCATAGTCAAAAACCGGGTAGACCTCAAGATCGGATCGGATCTGTTCGAGTGATGCACTCCATCCGACAAAGGTATATACGATCGCTTCCGAAGGTTCTCTTTCAACCTCCACATCAAGTTCAAGGGTACCCCCATAGGACACCTGATATGTCCCAATTGGAATCAGTCGGTCAAGGCCATAGACAAGGACATCAAAAACAAGTGGTTCAAAGCCACCATAGAGGATCAGATCGCTTCTGACTGGCTCACCCAGATAAGGCACTGTCATAAGGACATCTGTGTACCATCCCAAAAACCGCTCACCCTCACGGACAGGCTCAAAGGTCACAACCAAATCCCCATCAAAGACATTCTGAGTGTCTAGGACATCACCTTCGACATCGAACGTGACCACAAACCAATCCGATGCCTCAAAGATGGCGTATAAGGTCACGTCATCGGTCACCATCAGATGCATCAATGGAATCGGATCGTCAGCATCCAAAGTCCACCCCAGAAACCGGAATCCCAACTGGGTTGATAAAGGCAGTTCCAACGTCGTTCCATAAGCCACCGAAAGACTTTCGATAGCAGTGCCTTCCGTCACGAAACTGACCGTATGGACCAAAGGATCGAATTTGGCATACAAGACAAGGTCCCCTGTGACAGGTTCCCCATCATAAGACACCTTGAACGTCGGTCCCAAATACCATCCGCCAAACACATGACCTTCCTTGGTTGCTGCCGGAGGCACAAAGGATGTCCCATATGGCACACTGATCGGTGACAATGGATCTCCTGAGGTGACAAACGAAACGGTCATTGGGATGGGTTCGAACTTCGCATAAAGCAGCGTGTCATTTTGAACGACACTGACGCCTTCCACAAACGGGACCAGATATGCCTCATCGAGATACCATCCTTCGAAGGTGTGATATCCTTTGGTCGCAACCGGGACCTCAAAAGGATATCCCGAAGGCACCAATATGGGATCAAGAAGCAGTCCGCCATCGGTATCAAATGAGACGGTGACCGTCTCCAGACTGAGGGCATCAAACGCATCTACGAGCCCGTAACCATAATAATCATCTTTGCCTGGGGTCCCCAGATCAGTGGCAGTCACCCTGATTCTTGCCATCGCATCAGATGCCGAAAGGGTCTCATCAGCAGTGAACATCAGACCCAGAACACCAGAAATCATCGGGGCGGCAAACGAGGTACCAGATCCCAGCATATAGTCCCCTCCGATGTATGTCGTGACAATCGCACTACCAGGCGCGACAACATCAACCGCCTGGTTATAATTCGAGTAGTCAGCGATGGCAGATGTCTCATCAACTGCCCCGACGGAAATCGTGTTGTCAAAAGCCGCCGGATAGATCATCGTGTTATCACCATCATTGCCGCTGGCGGCAACCACAACCGCCCCTAAGGCGATGGCATCATCGATGGCCGCTTTGATCAAAGGATTCGCATATGTGCCGCCAAGGCTCATATTGATGACTTTGGCCCCATGCAAAGCCGCATAGTTGATGGCCTCAATCAGATCGACGTCATCGTATGTGCCTTCTTCATTGCTGGCTTTGATGACCATCAGCTGGGCATATTGAACAATGCCTGCGATCCCGATCCTATTATCCTTGTTGGCAGCGATGATGCCAGCCACCATCGTGCCATGACCGTCGGTATCCTCGACATAAGCTATCCCTACGTCCTTGGTTCTCGCATTGTATGACAAGGGTGAGATCCGTCCCTCAAATTCAGGGTTATTGGTATCAATCCCGGAATCAATCACGGCAACCACCAGATCAGCACTACCTTCTGTGACCAACCAAGCATCCTCAAAAGACATCATCGGAATATGATACTGATCATCATAATAAGGATCCTTGGTGCTAAATGGTGGTCCACCTTGAGTCACCCTGGTCGCGTTATCGGCAAATCCGATCTTGATCAACGCTTCGTGGGTCGCTTCGTTTGGGGCTTTATAGAAAGCAATCATGCTTGATGACAGGCTCACGAGCTCAAGTCCATAGGTTGAGGCCAAGAGATTGGCCTCAAACACATCCTCGACCTGATAAAGCAGTTCATAATCCTTCTCAGCTGATGACCCGAAAGGTCTTATGGCATACATGAAAAAAGTTGATAGGATCATAAGTGTCAACATGAGTTTCCTTGTCAAGCGCATCCTACATCACATCCTGTCTGATTCACTTCATATACAACATATTTTAGCGAATTATTGGTCAATTCACAAATATTTGGCAATCCATCGTGACAACCGTTTGTCATCATGCTATACTGAAACACAACAAAGAGGGGTTTTTATGATCACACACATCGTTTTCTCACCCAACGGCAAGACACTTGAAGTCGCCTCCCATTTCCATCGTCACCTTGGTGGCACCCTATATGACGTCACGCTTCAAAAAGATCGTGACCGTTTTGTGTTTGATCAGGTCTATGAGACTGCCATCGTCTTTCTTCCCGTCTATAGTCAAGCGGTTCCAAGACCGATGCGTCCCTTCCTGAAAGCATTGAAGGTCAAGACCCTGATCTTGAATATCACCTATGGCGGCATCTCTTATGGCAATGTCTGCCTTGAGGCCAAACAAGCCATCGATCCACGCTTTGTCTTGGGTTATTCAATCACACCGGTTACCCATGCCTATGGGACCGATCAGGTCAACATTGATGAGATCCGTTACCAATCATTGATCAAAGCGATCCAAGAACAACGACAAGGGGATGTGCCGATCCCTTTCAGATTCAAAAACATGATGGCCCCGGTCTTTGAAAAAGCCCGTACCTACCATAACATCAAACTGACCATCGATCATGACACGTGCACCAACTGTCATCTGTGTCAGACGCTTTGTCCGGTTGATGCCATCGATCAGGATTTGAACATCACAAAAGCGTGCATCCGCTGTGCCAGATGTCATCACATCTGTCCAGAAGATGCGATTTCGATGACACCATCAAAAAGCTTGTCTTTCTATCTCCGTCACGCCAAGAAAAAGACGGACATCATTGTCCGTCATGTCTCTTGATCTCTTTGATGAGCTCATCCATCAACAAGCATCCGGTTCGCTGATCAATGGTCAGACCGAGATGCTTTTTTGTTTCTTGGATGGCCTCCTCACGAGAGAGATTCATCGTCGATGAGGCCAACGCGATCTCAAGTGCGGAAAACGGGATCATGGTCGACGTCATATTCAAAAAGTTGACGTATTGGGTGTGTTCCTTGCAAGACTCGATATCACAGCTCGTGTGAAGACCCTTACTAGACATCTTTGGTTCGATCCATCCGGCTTCCTCTTTGATCATCTCTTTGATCTCACTCCAGACATAGCGACCCGTTTTGGACACATCATTGAAATCGACGTGGACAAAGGCAGGCACCCGGCCCGTGAAGGCCGAACGTCTGATCGCCTTCTTGAATGGCTTCAGCAGATTCGGCGCCGATCGAAGCGCGGTCTTGACATGTTCGACCAAGGTATTCTCATAACCGGAGAGTCGTTTGATGAGGTTTCTCCCTCCGGCCAGTTCGCGCATCGCGAACAAGGCATGGACTTGACCTTGTCTGAGTGGTCTTCGGAGTGTGAGACATCTCAAAAGATTGATTCCAACCAACAACGCCCGATGGACTTTGGGATCAAAGGCCATCTTGGGCGCGACATGATTATAATAGAGATTTTTCATCTGGACGGGTTCGTTGCCCAAAACAAAATAAGGAACATCCTCACTGACGAGATCCGGATAGAATAGGACATAAGCCACCGACGGACACGCGCAGGTATTGCCTTCAAGGTCATAAAGGGTCTGATAGATGGCCTCAAGGTCTTTCTGATTGAGTTTTCTGGAGACAAACTCAACATTCTTGAACACCTTCTTCGCGGATCTGATGCTTTCAAGCGCACTTTCAGACATATAAGGAATCTCCCAAGTCATCGCGAGCACCCTGAGCTGCTGATGATTGGCCAGTTCATTGAGCAAAAACGTCGAATCCTTCCCCCCTGTATAGAACAAAGCGACATCAAAACGGCGATGCTTCTGATGCTCAAACCGGTTTTTGACGGGAAGGACACTCTTCAGATGGTCGGTGTCATCCTTTGTCTCACACATCGGACATAATCCCTCGCAATTGAACTCAAGACCTGGAATCGTGTAGTCATTTGCTGCGCAAGTCTGGCAAAACTGGGCATCATCAAGCGATAAAGGCATCCGCTTCAATTGGTCCTCAGTGACGACAATGCCCTGATCGATCATGTTTTTGATCATCGCCATGTCCTGATCAGAGAGGTCTCTTGGAAGTGATGAGACAATCCGGAGTTGTTTGTTTTGAAGGCGGATCCGGTTCTTGAACAGATATGGCATCTTTCTCATGCCATAATACACCAAGGTCTTTTCTTCTAACCGCCAGCGATGTTGCAAGTGATAGAACATAAATGATAACTCCTTGTGAAAAGACCCCAGGAAGGGGTCTTAAGTTTTATTTGTCAGGATTCGGTTTGTCGTTTGATGCGTCTTCCGGTTTGGCGTCAACCGCACCTTTGATGGTTTCGCCAAGGTACTTCGGCAGTTCCATCCCCGCCATCTCAAAGAGTTCTTTCATAGGTGGAATGGATTTGAACAAAGACGATGCGAAGTTCGCAGTTGAGGTCGTACCATCTTTGGATCCTGAATCCCAGACGGTGATCTTGTCAAACTTCAGGTTCTTGATGGCATCCACTTGGATCTTGACAAGGGTTTCAAGTTTGTCTGCAATCAGCAGTTTGATGGCTGACTCAGCATCATTGTTGGCAGATTCGACGATCTGACGGAAACCTTCGGCTTGTTTGGAGAGAATTTCAAGACTACCACGCGCTTCCGCATCCAACTTGGCGAAGATCGCGTCAGCCTCACCTTTGGCCTGACGACGGATTTCCTCAGCAACCGCTTCGGCTTCGATGACCCGGCGTTGCTTATCAATCTCACTCTTGACGATGACGTCGGCTTCAAGCGTCGCTTTCTCGCGGGCAGCACGGGCAAGTTCGGCGTTCTGTTCGGCCTGATAGGAATCCTCAAGCGCTTTGGCGGCCGCGATCTTCTCAGCAGCGGTGGCACGTCTGAGCGATTCCGCTTCGATTTCACGCCGTGAGGCATTTGACATGGAAATCTCACCCAAAGATCTGTTTTCACCTTCGATGGCGGTGGCACTGGACTCAGCCACTGAAATACGCTGATCCCTTAAGGCGTTGGCCTCACCAATCGAACCGTCCCTGTTCTTCTCAGCAACGGTTTTCTTGGCATCATTGATTGCCTTGGCGGCGGCTTCTTTCCCGAGTGCCTGAATGTATCCGGATTCATCATTGATGTCAGTGACGTTGACATTGATCAGACGAAGCCCGATTTTCTTGAGTTCGGATTCGACATTTGAAGACACAGCTTCAAGAAATTTGTCGCGATCGGTGTTGATTTCTTCAATATCCATGGTCGCGATAACAAGACGGAGCTGACCGAAAATGATGTCTTTGGCAAGATCCTGGATGTCTGTCATCTGAAGACCAAGAAGACGTTCGGCAGCGTTTTGCATAACGCCTTCCTCAGTTGAGATCCCAACCGTGAAGCGCGATGGCACATCGATTCTGATGTTCTGCCTTGAGAGCGCGTTTGTCAGGTCCACCGAGATGGATAATGGGGTCAAATCCAGAAACTGATAGGCTTGGATAAAGGGATAGATGAATTTCGCGCCGCCGTGAATACACGTGGCTGACTTACTCGATCCATCGGTGTTGTTTCCGACTTTCCCGTAGATCACGAGGATTTTGTCAGACGGACATTTCTTGATTCTTGAGACGATGAAGACCAAGATCGAAAAGACGATGATGACAATGGTCACCAACAATCCGATGAAGTCTCCAATCTGGAATAGTACTGGCATGTGTGTTCTCCTTTATGATTTGATTTTTGTCACAACAAGGGTGTTTTGATCCGCGAGGGCGATGACTTTGACCGGCGTGCCATAGACGATGTCTTCTGAGTCATCAGTGACCGCTTCAACCTCAACAAACTTGTTTTGAAGCGTCATGGTGACTTTCCCATAATTTTGGCGATTCGCGGGGATCTTGATATAGACTGAGGCCGGTTTTCCAATCGCATAACGATAATCGGTATTTCCAGACGATTCAAGTCTGAGGGCCGCCCTGAAAGCGATGGCCAATAAGATCGCCGCGGCACTTCCTCCGACCGCGCCAATCACTAGCGCTAAGAATGGTCCGGTCGTATCCGCAAAGATGAATGCCAACCACCCCCCGACAGAAAAGAATGCCAGAACCCCTCTGATGGACAGGATTCTCAATCCACTGATCATCGACAAAGGTTCATCATTGAAGATGTCTATGTCATCAACATCAACATCCATCCCATCAAAGGATTGTCCACCATCCATCCCTATGATCATCAAGATGATGAAGACAATCATGATCAGGGTTGCTGTGACGGCTGTCACAAACATCATTTGTTCGAAAAAAGACAATGCATTCCACCACATAGGGATTATCCTCCGTTATCTGTTCAGTCCAATCATTTTACCAAATGTGCCTATCTTATACAAGAAAACCAACAATCACGCGTTTTGGCTGAACCAATCAGTGATGGCCTCTAGCCGTTTGATTCTGGCCTTGGGTTTCCCACTCCTTGATAACTCATGGTTCTCTTCTTTGAACCAAAGCAACTTGGTCTTCAGTCCTTGTTCCTTCAAAACGGTATAAAACTGCATGGCTTGTTCGATCGGACACCGGTAATCGGCATCCGAATGGATGAAGAGCAACGGGGTCTTGACGTGTCTGGCATATGCCAATGGAGATTGGCGCCAAAGATCGGTTGTATCCGTGACCGGATGTCCCTTTGCCTGGTCGAAGGCGAAACCGTAACCAATGTCCGATGTCCCATAGAATGAGAGCCAGTTGCTGATGCTTCGTTGTGTGACGGCCGCTTTGAACATGGTGGTCTGACCGACAATCCAATTGGTCATGAAGCCCCCATAGGATCCGCCCGTCACGAAGAGTTGTTGGGGATCAATGGTTGTGATCTTTTTCATGACCCGTTTCGTGAAGGCCATGATATCCTCATAATCGATGGTGCCGTATTGGCCTCTGATATCAGCGAAGGCATTGCCTTTGCCATCTGAGCCCCTAGGGTTACAAAACATCACAAAATAACCCTGATTGGCCCAAATTTGCATTTCATGGAAAAATACTTTCCCATAAACCGTCTTCGGTCCGCCATGAATATCCAAAATGGCGGGATACATCTTGTTTGAATCATAGTCTTTGGGATAGAGCACCCATCCATCAACCCTGTGGGTCTTATAAGTGACAGAGATGGGTTGGGGTTTGGCAACATAACGGTCTTCAAGCACTTTGGAATTGAACCGGGTGATGGCTTTGGCTTTGCCAGTCTCAAGATCAAGATGATAGATCTCTTGGAGTTTTTGTCCCATCAGACCAACCCCTAGCAAACGCCCATCTGTCCAGATGATGCCATCGATTGAGCCTTTGAAGGTCATCACCTCTGTCATCTTTCCGTTTTTGTCCAATGAGGTCAGGACAGTGCCTTCGCCTTTGGTCTGGACAAAGTAATCATGATCAGAGCCCATCGCCTCCATCGCCGAGCCAGCGAGTCTGACATCGGTCCCAACCGATGAGCCAAGTGATCCCGAGAAGGTCGCAAACGGTATCATCTTCTTGTTTTTGACCTCAAAAAAGTCGCTGTTCTGGTTCAATCCGAACGCTTCCATATCGGTGGCGGCCACGACAACCTTGTCCTCGAACAAGATGATCGTCCTGATGGCATGATCAAGCGTGTCATAAAGGGCATCGGTTGTCTTTGTTTCCAGATCATAGACATAGAGTCCCGTGGTCTGTCCTCTGATACCCGTGTCCGTGGTCCCCGTATAATAAATCCGTTTATGGTCAGGACTGACCTTGACCAGGCCATAGGAAAATGATGGTTTGACCAACGGGGTGAACGTCTTTAGGACGGTATCATAGAGAAACAACTGCTTGGTCTTCCCGGCGGTGAATCCCGTGCCATTGAAGTAAAAAGGAATGGCGGAAATCTCCATATGATCTTTGGACTCTTCAATATGTTCCAGATACGCATTTCGTTCCTTTGAAGACCCTTTGTACAACACATGGTCCGCGGGTGCCAGTGTCGATGTCAACAAAAGGGTCCGCTCATCAAGCACTTTCAAAATGGTGGCGGGCATATCAAAGCAGTAAGCGTCACAAATCGTTTTTTGCTCGAGATCGTAACGGTAGACCTTGGTTCTCTTTTCTTTCTTCAGGGCTTCGTCCTGTTTGGTCCGCTGATAAGTCACAAGTAACGTTGTCTCAGTTTCATAGACAAAGGTGTCTTGCTCTTTCATCTTCAGAACCTTCTGGTTATGTCCATCGTTGACGTAAAGCGTGTGGTGATAGGTGTTATGCTCACGGTTGGCCTTTGCCAATGTATAGGCAAAGGACTGACCGGATGGGCTCTCTTTCAAATTTTGGATGAACCTGAACTCATAGAGTGTTTCCGGTGTCATGGGTTTCATAAGCACCCTCCTTTATCGGTTTCTCCCTCATACACGTATCAGATGACAAAATTGCCATCTTCAAAGACGACAACCGTCGTGCCATCTTCCTTGGTTCCGACGATTGACATATCTTCTGATCCAAACATGAAATCGCTATGGACCATCGAGAGATTGTATCCCTTGGACACCAAATCCTCGACCGACATTGAATTGCCACCCTTGATGTTCATCGGATACGCTCTTCCAAGCGCCATATGACAAGACGCATTCTCATCAAAGAGCGTGTTCAAAAAGAGAATACCGGTATTCGAGATCGGTGACTCATGGGAGATCAACGCAATCTCGCCGATGTAGCGGCTTCCCTCATCGGTATCAAGGATGTTTTGAAGGGCTTCTTTTTCCTTCTTGGCATCAAACTGGATCACTTTACCTTGTTCAAAGACGAGATAGAAGTCTTCGATCAGTTTGCCTTGGAAGTTCAACGGTTTGGTGGCGACGACTTTGCCTGAGGTCCCCCACTTGTATGGCATCGTGAAGTTTTCCTCAGTCGGAATATTCGGATTGAAGTAAACGCCCTGCCCGGAGATTTCCCCGCCTCCAGCCCAGACATGGTCGTTGACCAGTTCAACGGTGAGATCGGTTCCAAGGCTGTTCTTGAAGTGCAAAGATTTGAACCGATGATTGTTCAAGACCTGATTATGAGCCGCGAGTTCGGCATTATGGGTTTCCCAGACTTTGACCGGATCGGTCTCAACTCTCACGCGGGATGCTTCAAAGATTGCTTCCCAAAGGGCTTCAACAGCCTCTTCACCCTTCAATTTTGGAAACACTTGCTCAGCCCAAACTTGATTGGGGGCGGCAACAATGGTCCATTGGGTCTTGTTACCCATCATATGGGTCTGGAAGAATGAGAGGGCCTTTTGTCTGGCAATCCCCGCTTTTTGTAGCTTTTGGGGATCAATGTCGGCATTCAGGCCTGGCACTGGTGAGGATACCGAGATATAGCATGCGCCACCCTCCATCTGTTCCTTGGTCTTGCTGACGAGCCATGCTGGAACCTCTGACAACGTCTCTTGATCCATATGGGATAAACTCTCATAGGAGACAATATCGTCACTCCAGTCGACCGAGACACGTTTCGCCCCGGCAAGATACGCCTCACGGACAATTTCCCGGACCAGTATTGTTGTTTCGGTTGTCGCCCTGACGACGACATCCTGACCCTTTTGGACATTGACACCCGTCCTAACGGCCAGTCTTGCGAGTTTGTTGATCAGTTCTTTCTTAGCCATGTGTTCAGCATCTCTCCTGTTCAGTCATCAGAGCAGTATAGTCAAGCCAAACATCATGGGATATCTCAATGTCTCACATGGGCTTGTCACGGCCAAATTGATCCAGTATTCTGATACCGGTGATATCCAAAGAAAGTTTCGGGATGTCCATCGCTTGGACAACAGAACATCAAAGTCACCGGTAACGTCGTGGAATAGGCGAGGATGAGCGCGAATGGGACAGTCACGAACCCACATATACCCGTAATCCATCATGAGTAAGTCGAACGCATGTCCCCTCCAGAGCGAAGGGTGAAGTAGCACCACATTGAACGTGTAGACTGAAGGAATGAAGATGGCATCGATCCTGATATTGAAGGATGCCATGTCTTTCGTATCTGGGAGGCACATCATAAGGTTCACAAAACGAAAAAGCTGATGACAAAGAAAGACCATCCCCATGAAAGTAGCGAAGATGACAGCGGTCACTTCAGTTTTCCGTGGCATTCTCGCGGGCCTCATCAAGGGCATTCCGACCAAGTGTATTGCCAACAAGAACAGCGACCCCGGTCGCCAACGCGCCAAAGGTCACGAACACAATCTGGGAAATGGCGTTGGTCATCGTCATCGCTGCCAACGCACTGTCTCCCCTAGTTGAATAGGCGTGCAAGAATGTCGTCTGGCCAAGCGACCACAACCCTTCATTCAAGGTCAAAGGAATCGCCATCAAAAGAATTCCGGAAAGCACTTTCGGGGCGATGACAAACAGATGTCGGATCTTCGTTGAAAAAAGCTGACCTCTTCTCTTTAGAAGCAACAATGAGAGCAAAAACTCGATGATTCTGGCGATCAGGGTGGCAATCGCAGCCCCCGTGATGCCTAGGGCGGGAAAACCAAACATGCCAAAAATCAGCACAAAGTTGAGTCCGGTGTTGGTTGCGATCGCAACCAACGAGATATAAAGCAAAGGCTTGGTCACCCCTGTCTCCCGAAACGTATTCGAGATCGCAACCGTCAAAACCCATGGAAAGATGGCATAGCGGATGATGCTTAAGTACTCCAATCCCCCCTTGATGGTCTCGGGACTGTCCGTGAAAAGTCTGATGAGAGACTCTCCAAAAACCGTGAAAACAGCAAAAGAAATGACGCCGACAACGCCTGCGGCAATCAATTTGAAACGAAACGTCTCCCTTAGTTTCTCATGGTCTCCAGAACCATAGTACTGGGCCGAATAGATCCCCGCACCGGACAGGACACCAAACGTGACAAGGATCACCACGAAGTAGAACTGATTGATCACCGCCACCGATCCGATGGCTGATTCACCCAGTTTTCCAACCATGATGTTATCGACAAGTTGAACCGATGTCGTTATGAGTTGTTGGACAATCAAAGGCAAGGTGACAATCAAGAGTTTCTTGTAGAATGACTTGTCTCCGATATAGTTTCTTATGTTCATGTCACACCTCAGCAATCCAATTATAGCATGAAAAGATGAGGTGTCTTTCAGCCAATAAAAAAAACCTTCCATTTCCACAGAAGGTTTCATATTGGTCGTTATCTCTCGGGCACTTCAATGATTCTGATGGTGTTGGTCGAGCCATGTTTCTGTGCCCAACCCGAGGTCATGATCAACGTTGTGCCGGGTTCGAATCCGAAGTCTCTGGCAACATCAATCGCAACTTGGTCATAAAGCGCATAGTCTTTGACATTGTCTCTCAAAGCCGCGAAAACACCCCAGTAATAGGTCAGTTTCTGACACGTTTCGATGCTGTCGGTGATCGCGATGATCGGTACCGACGGTCTGAAACGGGTCATCCGTTTCGCCGTGCCGCCTGTTTCTGTGAAAGCAATGATCACTTCCGCCCGGGGAAGGGCAAGGGCGGTCTGGCTGACGGCGATTCCAATCGCGTCATTGATGGTATGCTGTGATGTCTTGGCCGCTTTTTGGAGTCGTTCATCATAAGGAATCGAATCTTCGATGGCTTTGGCAATCGTATCCATGGTCAATACCGCTTCAATCGGATACTCACCGGCGGCTGACTCACCCGAGAGCATGATGGCATCGGAGCCATCCAAAATGGCATTGGCGACATCGGAGGCTTCCGCTCTGGTCGGTCGTGGTGAGAACATCATGGATTCAAGCATATGGGTTGCTGTAATGACAGGCTTGCCTCGTTCATTGGCCCGACTGATGATCCGTTTCTGGTATAGCGGAACCAACTGGGTTGAGACCTCAACGCCAAGATCACCACGGGCGACCATGACGCCATCGACGACATCAAGGATCTCATCGAGGTTATCGACACCTTCCTGATTCTCAATCTTGGCAATCAGTTCAATCGCGGTGTTGCCGGCCTCTTCCAAAATGGCTTTGACCTCAAGGACATCTTGCTTGCGGCGGACAAAGGAAAGGGCGATCATATCGACTTTCTTCTTGGCAACAAACGTGAGATCATCCCGATCTTTTTCGGAAATGAAGGGCATCGAGAGTTTGACATTGGGCACATTGACGCCTTTGCGACTCTTGATGACACCGGAATTGAAGACCTCACAGATGACACCTTCATCATCTTTTTCAATGACATTGAGTCTCATCTTCCCGTCATCAATCAACAAGTAATCGCCAGCTTCGATATCTTGATATAACTCATCACAATCGATATGAAAACGGGTCTTGTCCCCTAGTATTTTTTCTTTGACAACTTTGACTTTGTCACCTTTCTTGAAGGTGGCGAAGCCATTATCAAAAAGACCGGTCCTGATTTCCGGACCTTTGGTATCCGCCATAATGCCAATAAATCGGCCCTTTGCCTTGGCAACCCGTCTGATCATATCAATCCGTTTGCCATGTTCCTCGTGGCTGGCGTGTGAGAAATTGAGTCTCGCGACATTCATACCCGCATCAATGATCTTTGAGATCATCTCATCGGAATCAATGGCCGGTCCGACAGTACATATGATTTTCGTCTTTCTTTTCATCGAAGACCTCCCTAAACCTATTCAATCCCATTATACATGAGTTCCCCTGCTTTTTCCATATGAAACCGTGTTTGGTATGCGTAAAGAAAAACGTCGGCTTCAAGTCGACGCTATTTCCGGTTGAATGATTGTTTGTCAACATACATCTTTTGGTCAATGTCATGGATAAAGTCATCAAATCGTTGTTCTTTTGCACTGAAAACACCGCCACCCATGGCCACGTCCCAGTCAAAATCCTTGGATGCCATGGTATCGATCCGGATGTGCCTCTCAATCTGTTGGCTAATGGCCGTGAGCAAAGCAGGGTTATCATCTTTGATGACAAGAATGAACTCATCCCCACCCATACGGGCGAGCACATGAGGAATCTTGACTGATTTTCTGACAACACGGGCCAATCCTCTCAAGACCTGATCACCTTGATGATGTCCAAACCGGTCATTGATACCTTTGAGACCGTTGACGTCAAGGTAGAGGGCGAGGAAGACAACCTCGGGATCACGCTCAATCATATATCTGATATGTCTTTCAAAGGATTCACGGGTCCATGCGCCGGTCAACGTGTCAACCCTGACCATCCGGTCTTGGATCAAAAAATAGACAAATACAGCCCCAAGCGCTCCAAAACTCCACATCGTCAACGGACCATAGAAGATGGTCTGAATGGTCCCACCGATGAGCAATGCGACAGAGACGATGAGAAACATGAGGTAATCATCCTTACGGATTCTCGTCCGGTTCATCATGATATAAATGATACCAAGGACAACATAGAAATAGGTCACAGCGGAAAACGTAATGAACAGACTGCCCCGATGATAGACATTGGTAGCGTCCACATAAAAGAAGAAACGCGTCCATGGTGACGTGATGATCGCAGTCGTCTGAAGAAGGATTGGGATCAACATCAGGATGTCACGCTTCCTGCTGATCTTGTCATCCCCTTTGACCATATAGATCACAATCTTATACCACACAAATGTCAACACTGGTGCCATCGTGAAAAGAAAGACATGAATGAAGGTTGAAAGAGTGGCCCATCGGGGGTCGGACGAGGCATTGAGCACACAACTCAATGCCTCAAAAAGCAAACCGGCAATCATGACAGACGCGCCAATCAAAAAGGCCTTGTTCAACACATTCCTAAGGTCTAGTCTGGACAATGCGTGGATGATCAGAAATCCTAGAAGAAGACTGGCGTAAAGGTTGATATCAATTCGAAGAAACGTGTCCATGTGTCAGACCATATGCTGGTCATTCCCTCCCTCCATGGTTATATTCTGGATGACTGGTGTCAGGAATGCCCATCCAGTCACTCTATTTGGGTTGATGTACAACCACTTGCGGGAATGGAATCTCAATCCCGTTCTTGTCAAAAGCCATCTTGAACGCCCGGTTCAAATCCCTGATCAACTGATACTTCAGATGTTCATCGGTTTTGGCGATCACTCTGAAAATCACCGCTGAGTCATCAAGTCTTTCTATCCCCTTGTAGATCGACCTCTTTGATGCTAGAAATGGTCTCTTTCGGGATCTCCTCAAGACAATCAAGGATGACTTTTCGACCTTTGATGTCTTCTCCATAACCAACCGGCCAAGTCAGCGATGGCCAAGGATGGTCCTGCTGATTTGTTCATGGCCCAGCGAATGTCTGAATTGTTGATGATTGAGATGTCACCATTATAGTTCTCAACCTTAGTCACCCGGATTCCGATGTCGGTCACAATCCCTTCGGCATTGCCAACTGACAAAGTCGCCAACAATGAATTGTCTCTCAAAAATGATGAACAATCCACTGATGACATCTCAATCAGGCTTTGTGCACCAAAAGCTCAATGCCAAAGCCAAAATCCCGGCACCAGCAAGCAACGTACCTTCCTGAACGCCCCAAGCGGAAAGAATCAAGACAATGGCCACCACGACCGAGACATAACTGATGGTGCTCTTCATCAGTTTGGCAATGGTTTCGCTACGGCGACCTCTCACCGTCAGCATACCGATGATGAAGGTGAATACCTTGTTCAACAACCAGATGAAAAAGATGATGACAATGCTTTCAAAAATGGTGACATAGTGGTTTGTGATGAATCCAAAAATGTCGAAAAACTTCCCAATGCTGTTGTCGATGGTCGCAACCAGCTTTTCATTCTCAAAGATCTGATCCGCGAACATACCAAGAAAAATGAAATAAAACACCAGCAGCATGAGCGCGACAAACCAGATTTTCGCGGTTCTGGACTTCTCTTTGAAACGCATGACAATCACCCTTTCAATATCGTATGATCAAGTCCGGGCATGGTTTTATCGCCCAGCTGGAAACTCAAAAGTCTCAAGCACAACATGTTCTTCTTTCAAGGAATCAGGATTGACATAAGATGCCGAGAGTTCGATCGCATAATCCTGATTCGGATCAAGATCATCAAAAGCAAAATCAACCATGTATCCTGAATCCCCAAGGGATGCCTTGGTGATGGTGATGGTCCTCAAAACGAGACCATCACTCTTGAGTGTCAATTGGAAGATTCCTTCGGGAATCCTTGTGAAGACCGGATAGAGCACACCAGTCACCATGTGCCCTAGAACCTCTTCGACATAAAAAGACGCATCGACCTCAAAGGGGGCATAGAAGTAGATCTCATCGAGCAAAACGGCCTCATCAGATTCATTGTTCAGACGTCTTTCAAGCTTGATGTGGGCCTGATACCCATATCCATAGACCCCATCCCAAGTGATACGCTCACGATCGGAGGTCATTTCGATCCGTTCATAGAACACCGACTGCTCTCCATTGTCACCATGTGTGTAAATCATCCCGTAGCTGACGACATAGTCCGAAATCGGACCTTCAAACGTGCCAAGGAAAACATCAAAGACATATGTGTAATCATAATCATTCTTGGTGATCAGTTCAGATCTCATCACGATCACACCACCACTGAACCCTTCGGTCTGGACGGTGGTGTGATCCAAGGTGATATCACCAAAGCCCTTGTTCCCGACCACCATCATATCATAGGTGGTGCCTGGCTCCAATCCTTCGAAGAGCCCGGCATTGAAACCGACACCGAGGGGTTGGACATAATCAACAAACTGATTCTTAAGGATAATGACCAAGGATTCCGGCTCAGAAGCATCCTCGGCATCTGTCACACTGACCTCATAGGCCACCGCTGTCTCCATGACCTTGATGTTTTGAATCGTTGCGATTGGACTTTTGGGAATCGCCAGGACAACAAAAAAAACCACACCAACTGTCATGGAAAGCGATGTGAAAAGCTGTGTCTTTATGATGACTCTGCATATTCGACCGTTGTTCAATTGCTTAATATTACGGAGACGATGTTCCATCACACACACCCCAGTCCTGAATCACAAACGTCATCTGGTCATCTAATACGCATCAAGCGCGTGATGCGCTCATGTTTACTACGTGGTCGGGAAGACAGGATTTGAACCTGCGACCCTCCTCGTCCCGAACGAGGCGCTCTACTAAGCTGAGCCACTTCCCGAAGTCAGTGATGCACCATGGCCGCATCATCAAAGATGCCATTGATACACTCATTATAAAACAGAATCCTCTCGATTTGGAAAGATTATTTTCAAAATCATGGGATTGTCTATGCCTATGAAAGTCCGGCACACATGAGGTGAGCTGAACAGCAATGTCATTGGCTGGAGCGGGTGATGGGAATCGAACCCACGTCAACAGCTTGGAAGGCTGTGGTTCTACCATTTAACTACACCTCAAGCGGCTCTACGTGGTCGGGAAGACAGGATTTGAACTCGCGACCTCCTGGTCCCAAACCAGGCGCTCTACCAAGCTAAGCTACTTCCCGATGGCGTACCCAAGAGGACTTGAACCCCCAACCTTTCGGATCCGTAGTCAAACGCTCTATCCAATTGAGCTATGGGTACAAATGAGTTTGCTTGTGCAAAACCCTGATGCTATGTGAATCGCGCTGAGCACGATAGGCTGAATCAGTGGTGACCCGTACGGGGTTCGAACCCGTGAATGCATGCGTGAAAGGCATGTGAGTTAACCGTTTCTCCAACGGGCCATGATGCAAGCGCATATATAATTATACCAATAATTGTTTAATTGTCAAGAGGTGTCCTCAATTTCCAAACGTTTTCATCCCCCCGATAAACCACCAAAGAAAGCCTTATGGACCAGACGTAGGACAGGTCGACCTGGACGGACAATAATGCGATCACTAATGACTTATAAGCCACATCCACAAAACTTAGACATATCAGCTTTTTATCTTGTTTTCAGCCATCCATCATGCGCCGGGCAATCCTAGTAGAGAATTGTTTTCCCATGACGAAACCGCCATACAAAAGGAATATCGAAAATATCAAAAAAGCGGCTCTGGTCTCATCTCGATGCTAGCGCATCATAACCTCGAACAGATATTGACCACGAACGAATGTTTAATAGCGAATGCTTTCAAGAAGCGCATCAGCCGTCTTTTGATCGATCAGATAGGACACAATCGCGTGGACGAAATCATAAACCGCACCTGCGCCTCGAGCAGTGATGACATGACCGTCTGTCACCACTTTGGATGAAGGGACATACGTGCCCAAAGGCATGTCTGTCTCGCTTCCTGGAAAGGCTGTGAACCGTCTTTCATTCAAGATACCCGCACGCCCCAAAAACCGGGGTCCGGCACAAATCGCGGCGACCAAAGCCTTTCTTTCATCGAAGGCCTTGACTGTCTCTTGAATCATCACATCCTGATCGATGATCATCTGAACATACTTCCCA
Source organism: Acholeplasmataceae bacterium (assembly GCA_018400755.1). Lineage (GTDB taxonomy): Bacteria > Bacillota_I > Bacilli_A > Acholeplasmatales > Acholeplasmataceae > RECG01. The sequence goes on along the minus strand of JAGYLU010000021.1, from coordinate 3,059 downwards.
CCAGGAACAATCACCGCGTCAAACGTTCTGATATCTTCATCTTCCAACGATCCATCTGGTCTGAACGTCAGTCCAAAAGCGGTTGTGATCTCTTCGGTTTTAGTCACAGTAACGGTTCTCACTGTGATTCCTGCACGGATCAGAAGTGCTCTGGTAGCCAGCGCTTCGACATCTTCCATATGATTTGAAACGATCATGAGTGCTCTCATATTGAACGGTCTCCCTTATGTCACTTCGTTAAAAAGAGTGCTTCGACGACATCCTTGACAGACTTCCCACCATCATGTTTTTCGAATGCGAGATATGAATCCTCGTGATCAGTGGAGCCGATGATGTCAGAGACAATCTTGATTGATGCCATGCTGATCTGGTGGTGATGGGCAACCTGAAACAGTGCTGTTCCTTCCATATCTGCCAAAAACGCATCATCGATGGGATCTTTCATGAACCGATCCCCGGTCAAGAGTTTCCCTCTTTTGATCCTTGGGATCGCCAGTTCGATCATGTTGTTCATCTTCTGGTCGCCATGAAAGCTTTGCGGGTTGCCTGGGACCTGACCTGGTGCATAACCAAAGAGGGAAAGATCAAAATCATGATACTTTGCCTCTTCGATAAGAACAACATCATGAAGATGATATGGTGGTGTCGCCCCAGCAAATCCGATATTCAAGATCTGATCCACCTCATTGGTCTGGATCATCCGTTCCAAAGCCATGGCGGCATTGACCTTACCAATCCCGGACCGGCACACCATGACATCAGACCCTTTGAGCCTGTAGACCCCTTCATTCTTCAAGTCGATGAGATCGAGTTTGGCCATCTCGGCATCCATTGCGATCATGAGTAAAATCATGCGGGCTCCTTTAGAAACTGTTTGATCTTCGTCACGATCAGATCGACAGCGATGTCATGCTTGCGGTCATTGGGAATGATGACATCGGCATATCGTTTGGTCGGTTTGATGTGCTTGTGAAACATCGGTTTGACGGTATTCTGATACTGTGTGATGATGCTTTCGAGAGAACGGCCGCGTTCATTTAGATCCCTGAGCATCCGCCTGATAAAACGAATATCATCGTCAAGTTCAACGAACAGATTCAGATCAGACAGATTCCTGATCAACTCATTTTCAAGAATCAGGATACCCTCGACGATGATGATCGGCTTGGATTGGACATACTCGGTCTTCTGGCCTCTCGTATGCATGACGAAATCATAGATTGGCTTCTCAACGCCTTCCCCATTTAGAAGTGTTTCCAGATGGGAAAGAAGCAACTGATTGTCAAGCGAACTCGGATGATCATAGTTGGTCAGATAACGGACTTCCAACGGAAGCTCGCTTTGATCAAGGTAATAATCATCATGCTTGATAATCAAAACATCATCAAGACCAGCTTTTTCAAGAATTTCCTGGACAACGGTACTCTTTCCGGATGCCGAACCACCAGAAACAAGAATCAGTAAAGGCTTCATAGGGTTTTCTATCCCCTTTTCATATGATTTTGCATTCTGGTGCCAAGGAAACTTGTATGTCCTCGTCAATGATATCATTTTTATCTGGGTGTTTCTTGAACCATACAATCGCATACGGGCATGTCGCAACCAATTTGATCCCCTGCTTCTTGGCATGGTCATAAACGTGATGCATCAAGGTATTCGCGATGCCTTGCCCGCGAAGCGATGGATCGACATAGGTGTGATCGACGTTTCCAACGCCTGCCTTGATCAAGGGAAAAGTGGCTTCGACAATCATCTTGCCAGACGCATCCTCAACATGGATGCGGTAATCGCTATACTTGAATTCCATCATGGTCCTCCAATTTGATCTTTGATGGGTCAACCACTAATCAGTATAACAAAAACGCGCGGCCTTTGTCACTCATTATCAATTCTTTTCCGGTCTTTTGCTGTAAGTGACTGATAAACCAGTTGATAGGATTGCCGCAAACTGTCTTCAATCAGATCATCTGGCACACTGCCATCAAGCAACATCGAGTTCCAGTGGGTCTTGTTCATGTAATAACCTGGCATGATGCCATCGTATAACTGCCTCAGGGCGTCACCATGACTGGGGTCAAGTTTAAAGGTGACAATCGCCCGACCGTGATTGTCATGCCCAATCATCATAAACATCTTTTCAAGAACACGTCCAAGCGTGGCGTCCCATTCAAGTTTGTAAACAACAGATGCCCCCGGACACGCCAATGCTGTTTCAATCAACCGATCGACATTCATAAGATCACCTCATCCCATATTCTACCATATTGCCTATATAACAAGACATTTTATAAATGATATGCATATTTATAATATTTAAGGTACTTATTTATAGTCAAAGTCTTGAAACTGGGTCACTCATTGTGTATAATCGAAACGTATCAACATCACATATCGAGGTCATGACATGAACAAAAAACAACTCATTTTTGAAACATCCGCGGCAGCGATCGCATTGATCCTGATCATCATTGCATTCTTCTTGAAACCAGCCCAAGACACCCTTTCAGCCATTCTTTTCGCTTTCGCCTTCCTGATCGGAGGATTTGCCAAAGCCAAAGAAGGCGTCACCGAAACCATCAAAGACAAGGCCTTGAACGTCGAGTTCCTCATGATTCTCGCGGCCCTTGGCGCATTTGTCATTGGCTACTATTCCGAAGGCGCGATTCTGATCATCATCTTTTCAATCAGTGGTGTGCTTGAATCCTATGCCAACGCCAAAAGCGAAAAAGAACTCTTGAATCTCTTGGCCCTTGCTCCCAAGACCGCTCTTCGGATCGACGGTAACGATGTCACCGAAGTCCCGGTTGAAGCGATTGTCCTAGGTGATCAGGTCGTCGTCAAAGCCGGTATGCAGATTCCTGTCGATGGCACCATCATCGAAGGTGAAACCTCAATCGATGCCGCCGCGGTCACCGGTGAGTTCGTGCCCGTCTCAAAATCAGTTGATGATGGGGTTTTCGCCGGTTCAATCAATATCGATGCTAGAATCGTTGTCAGAACCGACAAGGACCCCAAGGAATCAGTCGTCCAAAAGATTGTCGACTTTGTGAAAGAAGCCA